>DASPRK010000073.1:0-12507 GCA_035624495.1 Methylomirabilis sp. (SeqCode)
TTTATTTCGACAAACCGCTGCCGCAACTCGATCTGCCGCAGTCGGCGCTGCTCGTCGGGCTCGTGAAGGGACCGTCTTATTATGACCCGCGTCACCATCCGGATCGTGCGCTGGCGCGACGCAACCTGGTGCTGCAGGAGATGCTGCAGCAGCGGTTCATTACCCAGGCGCAATACGTTTCCGCCCGAGCCACGCCGCTCGGCGTCACCGACAAGGCGCCGAAGGGCACTTCGCTCTATCCGGCGTTCGTCGAACTCGTGCATCGCCAGTTGCGGCGCGATTACCACGACGACGACTTGCGCTCGGAAGGCCTGCTGATCTTCACCACACTCGATCCGCTGGCGCAACTTTCCGCCGAGCGCGCCCTCACCACCCGCCTGACGCAACTGGAGAAAGCGCGCCGCCTTCCTGCCCACGCGCTCGAAGGCGCGGTGGTGGTGACCAATACGCAAAACGGCGAGGTGCAGGCGCTGGTTGGCGGACGCGACACGCGCTACGAAGGATTCAACCGGGCGCTCGACACCGAGCGCCCGATCGGTTCCTTGATCAAACCGGCGATTTACCTCACCGCCTTGGAGCACCCGGATTCGTACACGCTGGCCACCCTGCTGGATGACAGTCCGCTGGTCTGGCGCCAGCGTGGTACCGCCGACTGGGAACCCCGCAATTACGACAAGACATTCCATGGCCTGGTGCCGCTGCGCCTCGCGCTGGCAAATTCCTATAATGTGTCGACCGCGCGCCTGGGGCTCGCGCTGGGCGTGCGCAATATCATGGATAACATCCGTCGTTTAGGCGTCGCGCGCGATCTGCCCGATTACGCCTCTAGCCTCCTGGGCGCGGATGGCATGAGCCCGTTGGAGGTGACGCAAATGTATCAGACCTTCGCCAGCGGCGGGTTCCAGATGCCGTTGCGCGCCATTCGTGAAGTGGTGACAGCGGACGGTCAGCCGCTGCAACGCTATCCGCTGTCGGTGGAACAAGTGGTCGAACCGGCACCGGCTTATCTGGTGACCACCGCGTTGCAGGGCGTGGTGCGCGAAGGCACCGCCGATGACCTCAAAAAATATCTCTCGCCGGATCTGAACATCGCCGGCAAGACCGGGACCACCAATGACTTGCGCGACAGCTGGTTCGCGGGGTACACCGGCGACCGGCTCGGGGTGGTGTGGATCGGCCGCGACGACAACCAGCCGATCAACATGACCGGTGCGGGCGGAGCCATGACCATATGGGGCGAAATGATGGCGCGGCTCGATCCCGATCCGCTGGTCCCGCCGCAACCGGACAACATCGAGCTGGTCGATATCGATTCCGCGACCGGCCTGCGCGCCGACAAAAATTGTCAGGGGACGATAACGCTCCCGTTCATCCGCGGTTCCGCACCGACCGAGACTGCGCCGTGTGCCGCGCGTTCGCAAACGCGTTCCATTAAGAACTGGTTTGAGCGATTATTCGAATGATGAAACGTCTTGCCGCGCTGTTTACGCTGATGCTGCTCTCGGGTTGCGCCGGGACGGTCGCGCCGCCGCCGGCCAGGCCGGTTTCGGATAACAGCGCCGTGGTGGCGCTGTCCGAAGCCGCGCGCACTGACGCCGCCGGCGGCAAGTTCGATGCGGCGGTGGCATCGCTGGAGCGGGCGTTACGCATCGAACCGCACAATTCCGCGCTCTGGCAGGATCTGGCCAGGCTGCGGCTGGAACAAGGACAGTACCAGCAGGCGGAAGGTCTGGCGGCGCGCTCGAACGGCTGGGCCGGCGATGACAAAGTGCTGCGCGCCGAGAACTGGCGCATCATCGGACAGGCGCGCCTGAAGCGCGGCGACTATTCGGGCGCGCAAACGGCGTTCGACAAGGCCGCCGAACTGGCGAAGTAATCCGCGGAATCGTCGTTACGCCGGTTTCAATCGCATGCAGCGTTGTTTTATTTTCGCACGGCGCGCTGCTCGACGATGTAATGACTGACGAGTGGCGGAACGGTGTCCACGTGAAACGCCCGTGCCTGCTCGAGCACATCGCGGTCCGCTACCGTGACGCGTTCGTGTTGACGCAAGTGGTCGAGCCAGGACTCGACCACGAAGATCTCGGTGTAATGCCCGACCTCGGCCACGTCCCGCAGCAAACCCCAGTTCATGGCGCCGTCGCGGCGCCGGATGCGCCGCACATGTTGCATGGCGCGCGCGAACTCGTGCCAGGCCGCCGGATCGATGCGGTATTCCACGGTGATCACGACCGGCCCCTGTTCCGGTTCCAGCTCGGGCGTGGCCTGCGGCGCCGGCCAGTGCACGGACGGCGTCAGATCAATCCCCTCTCCACTGTGCAGCCGATAGCGCCGGGTGAAAACCGCCGTGACCATGCCGCCGGCGGCCGCCATCACCAGTGCCGCCTGGAGTCCGAATAACTCGGCGACGTAACCCCATAACACGCTGCCCAGCACCATGCCGCCGAAAAATACCAGGATCGACACGGCCAGCGCACGACCACGGACCCATGCCGGTACCAGCGCCTGGATGCTGGAATTGAAGGTCGAGAGCAAAATCAGCCACGCCGCACCGGCAAGGAACAACAGAATCTCGGCCACGCCGGGACCCTGCGCCCAGGCGAGCAGGAGCATTGAGAAAACAAACAGGGCGACCGCGAGCCTGACGACACGATTGATGGAAAATTTGGCGCGCCACCGCGATAACAGCGCCGCGCCCATGACGGCGCCGATTCCGAAAAACCCGAGCAAGATGCCGTAACCCGCCGGCCCGCGCCCCAGACCGAAGCGCGCCAGGGACGGCAGCAGCGCCCACAGCGCGCTGCCGAACAGCACGAATGTGCCAGATCGGACCAGTACCGCCCGCACCGCGGGCGCGTGCCGCACGTATCGCAAGCCGGCACGGATCGCGCTCCACACCCGCTCCGCCGGCAGGACGCTTTCGCGATGCGGCCGGCGCCAGCGATAGAGCGCGAGAATCACGCCGCAGAAGGACACCGCGTTCAACACGAATGTCCAGCCCGTGCCGGCGAGAGCAATCACCAGGCCGCCGATCGCGGGACCGACGGAGCGCGCCAGGTTGATGCTGATGCTGTTGAGCGATACCGCGTTGGCCACCTGTTCGCGCGCCACCAGCTCCGGGATGATCGCCTGCCAAGCCGGCGCATTCAATGACGTTCCCAACCCCAGGAGAAACGTCAAGGTGAGCAGAAGCCATGGCGTCGTCACGCCCGCGAGTGTCAACAGGCCCAGCACCCCGGCCGCTGCCAGCATCCAGGATTGGGTGACGATCAGAAGCACGCGCCGGTCCACGACGTCGGCCAGTGCGCCGGCCGGCAGCGCCAGCAGGAACATGGGAAAGCTCGACGCGGCACGCACCAGCGCGACCATCATCGGCGACGGCGCCAGCGCGGTCATCAGCCAGGCCGCGCCGACGTCCTGCATCCACGTGCCGATGTTGGAGGCCACCGTCGCGATCCACAGCGCACGGTACACGGGTTCGCGCAACGGCGCGAGGGGACCGATAGTGGCTTCAGAATTCGTCTTTATCGTCGTCAGCTCCGCCGCGTCGGTGCGCCGCTCGCGAGACGGCTGGCGAGGACGCAGATCATGGCTCCAAGATATGCGCCCGCCGCCACGTCGCTAACGAAATGATAATTCGTGGCGATGAGGGCAATCGCCAGCGCCGTCAAAAATACCAGATAAAGCGGGTGATAGCGCGGATAATGATGCCAGAGCGCTGCCACCAGCGCGGTAAATACCGTCATGTGGCCGGATGGAAAACAACCGTACCCTTGGTCCGCGCGGAACCAATGAAACTGCGGCGCGTGATGATGGACGATCCATAATTCCGGAGTGGAACGCCCGAATAGGTACTGAAAGACCATTTTGGACACAAACGCCAGAGGCGCCACCGTGCCCCACAGTTTCAGGAAACGCGCATGGTTGTCATCGAATCCGTGCCGGACGCGATACCAATAACCTACCCAGCTGCCAGCCGTAACGGCCGCGACGATATAAAAAAGGAGATCGGGGATGTTGGAGACGACTGGCGTGAGCGCGTGCGCCCGGATGAACTCGTCAAAGAATGAAGCGGCGGGGGCGTCGAGAAAACGGTGGCTGGACAGCGTCAGCCCCACGACCACTACAAAACCTAAAAGTGATTTTTTTACGATTCGATCTGTCGCCAGTAATTGCTGCCCCGTGTCGTAAAAGTCTTTCATGTTTAAGTGATGCCTACGCCCTATGCCGGCTTTCACCGGTCGCGACGCCACCGGCAATGAGATGTGCCGTGCGCAACGGCTCGGGAATATGGCTATGGACCGCCAGGCGCTGGATGAGTTCACGCGTTTTGTCGGGCGAAATGCCGGCGCGCTGGATAAACACGCCGGCCACCGGTTCCATCGGTCCCGCCCGCTCGATCAGCTTCCATTTGCGCCGGCCGCCAGAAACGCGTGTCCGCAAGGCCTGCTGGATGGCGGCGAAATCCGGTTGCTTGCGGGCGACAACGATGACCGGCAAGTCCAGCACCTGGTGCAGACGCTGCAGGTCGACGACGTTGAATCCGGCGAAGGCGATGCCCTGCAAAAGGATCGCCTGCAGGTGCGCGCGAAACCGGGATTGCGTCAAGAGACGAATGATCGTTTGCGTCGAATTAACCCCGTCGCGCCGAACCTTTCCGCTCAACACGCCCTCCAGGCGCGCGCCGGCATACACCGCACCGACGATCATCACATCGCCGCGGTGCGATCTATCGAATGGCGCGTCATCGAAACCGATCACGTGGGAAAGCTTTCGCGTCATGCGCGTAAATTACCATGTTCGCGACTTTCGGTGTCCGGCCTCGCGGGAATCCGATAAAATCGCGGCATGAATCCCCCGCCCCGTTTTTTTCTACCATTCGTTCTCCGCACCGGGTGCAATGTGCCGAAAGCGCTCAAGTGTCACCCATGATCGACGCGAACCCGTGGCTGCCGGGAGCCGGTCTGATCATCGGCTTGGGATTCGGCGTCATCGTCCAGCGGCAGCGCTTCTGCATGGTGGCGGCGATCGGCAACCTGGTCCTGATCCGGGACTGGCGCCATACTCAAGCGTTTCTCGCGGCGCTTGCCGTCGCCATCGCCGGCACGCAGTGGCTCGAGGCCGGCGCGCTGGTGCCGGTGGCTGAATCGTCCTACCGAACCGGACCATTTGAGTGGCTGGCGGCGACGACGGGCGGATTGGCCTTCGGCTTCGGCGCGGTGTTTGCCGGCGGTTGCGCCGCCCGCACGCTGGTGCGCGCCGCGGAAGGCGGCCTCGGGGCCTGGGTGGCGCTTATCGCTTTCGCCGTCGCGGCGGCCGCCACACAATACGGAATACTGGCGGATATCCGCGTACGCCTGAGCGATTGGTCAGCGGTCTCCTTCAGCGGCGGCGACTCCTCGATCGCCGCTTTATTAAATGTATCGCCATGGTTGGCCGGCGTTACAGCGGCCGTGATCTGTGTCGCCGTTATCGCGATAACCTGGCGCAGCTCGCACGACTTGCGCCTTATCAGCGGTGGCGCGACCATCGGTGGCCTGGTCGTCACTGCTTGGTGGTTGACCGGATATCTGGCTCAAGACGTTTTCGCCCCGACCCAACCTTCCGCGCTCACCATTTCAGGTCCGCTCGCGCGGGTGACCCATTATCTTGTAACCGGTGGCGACCTGGATCTCGGCTTTGGAATTGCATTCGTTGCCGGAACGGCTCTCGGGGCAACGATCAGCGCGCTGGTCTCCGGTACGTTCCGCTGGCAACGACCCCCAACGCGGGTAATCCCGAATTATCTTGCCGGTGGTGTGCTGATGGGGTTCGGCGCCATGGTGGCAGGCGGCTGCAATATCGGCCAGGGTTTAAGCGGCGTTTCCACGCTCGCAGCCGGGTCGTTAGTGGCGGCGGGAGCGATGTTTGCCGGGGCCGTGCTCGCTGTAAGGTGGCTGGAGCAGCGGACCTAGCCGCCGGCTCCCGAGGTGCAGGGCGACTCCCTTCCGAGCCGAAGCTCCTTCGATAGTCGGATGACATGAATCATAGCGGGCGCGTTTCGGCGTTCTCAAGGCATTGAACGTCTATACTTTCGAGAGGAGTCTGCGGACCGTTCATGACTAACCGTCCGTCCGCAATTCTGACCCGTTCATGCCATTGGCCGGTTTCAACCGTTGTCATGCGCAGTCAATTGGTGGAATCTGTAACGGCCAACAGACACAAGGAGATCGTGCATGAGTACAGAAATGATAATCATTGTACTTCTGGCTTGGACCGTGGCGGGCGTACTGGCCGCGATCGTATTCGGCAGGATGATCCAGGATACCGACACCGCGGCGGAAGATGACGACGCCTTACCCACCTCCACCGACACCGTCCGATATTTCCGTCACAACAGACGTAAAACTGATCATGCCGCGCGCGTCCGCAACGGAAACGCGAAACACATGACCGGCTGATTACAAGTCGCGCTTATTCTTTTTCCGCTTCCACCGGCAGCGGTGAACCCGACATCGCGTTTTTATTGATATTCCACGACAGGGTTATCCGCGGCCGCATGCCGTTATAGGGATTGACCGAGTGCACCAACTGGCTGGGAAAGATGATCATGGTGCCGGCTGTCATCTCAGGCACGAGCGGCGTCGTCATGCAGCCTTCCTGATCCTGACAGCAGTTCTGCAACCGCGGGTCGACAAAACAAAAACGCCCGCTTAGCTCATCTTCGGGATCCAGGTCCCCGGTGTCGAGGCAATACACCACGCTCGCGGTCGAACGCACGTGGCTATGTGGCAGGCAATAGTCGCCCGCACGATAGACATTGGCCCAGCTCAATTCCACCACCGCCTCCTCGCATCCCAGCACGTGACGGAAAAGCGTCTTCGCGCGACTGGTGATCAGTTCGGCTTCCGAGCTGATCCACTTTTCGAGGTGGTGAATCTTGGTCCCGCAGGCGCCGCGAAAATAACGCTTGCGCAACCGCTGGTTTTCCTCGAGCTCGAGGATTTTCGCGATCAGCCGCGGGTGGTATTCCTGGGTATCGTTAAACGTGGTGATGCGGATCGTCGGATCCCCGCGGGATTCGACCTTTTGATCCCTGGGCCAAACTTCGATCTGCTTCATCCCGAGTTGGATGATGTTGTTGCCCATGCTCTTGGCTCGTGCGCAACGGTTTTGTCCATTGTGACATGTATCGGCGCACGGGGGAAATCACTCATCCGATGCAGACCGCATCGCGACTGACGACCGGTGCACGTTCCGCGACCTGAGCGGCATGCCGGATTCGTGGGGTACGGCGACGACATCGCCGGCCGGTAGCGTCGGCATTTCGCCCCGGAGCTTTATCCGCAATCATCCGGAAACCTTGGCGTCGATTTAACCACTGTCACGCTCGCGTGGCGGAGGGCAGGTGCCCGGTGCGCCGACGTAACGCGTCACGTGATAACCTCGCGCTTTCAGCGTGACTCGCGGGGTCGCTTCCGGGAGCGGGCCGTTTTTTACGCGTTCCGATGCTCAATTTTCATGGGTGACGACAACGGAGAAATCAGGTCACCTCCAGCGTCACGAATGCCACGGCGTGATCCTGCTCATCGGCGAGACTGATATGGGACACGGTCACACGTTTTTCCTGCAAAAACTGCTGCGCCCGACCGTAAAAGATCAGCTGAGGTTTACCATGAGCGTCGTGTGTCACCTCGATGTCATGCATCAGGATTCCGTTGGTGAATCCCGTGCCCATGGCCTTGACCGCGGCTTCCTTGGCGGCGAAGCGTCGTGCGAGGAAATTCGCCTTGCCGGCGTTGTCACGGAAATCGCGCATTTCGCCCGCAGTGAGAATTCGCTCGGCGAACCGCTCGCCGAAACGCTCCAGGTCGGCTCGTATCCGTTCCACGCGCACGATGTCAGTACCGATGCCGAAGATCATCGTGCCGCCTCCGTGGGACCCAACAAGACTGACACGCCGTAGGGTCGGCGCCCGGCGGCATTCGCGACCCGTCGCATCCCCGCGCTGCGCGCGGGGGCCCTGCTCCTCGGCTCATGCCGCCACCTCTATCATCAGGCGCTTCATTTCGCGCACGGCCTCGCGCATGCCGGTAAACAGCGCATGCGCCACAATGGCATGACCGATATTGAGTTCGGTGATGCCGGGTATCGCGGCGATGGCCTGAACGTTGTGATAGTTGAGCCCATGACCGGCATTGACCTGCAGCCTGAGATCCAAGCCCTGTTGCACCGCCTGTTCGATGCGCACCAGTTCCTGCCGCCCCGTCTCGTCCGATCCGGCATCCGCGTAGCGCCCGGTGTGTATTTCGACTACGGGCGCGCCGGTTTTGGCTGCCGCCTCGATCTGAGCCGGCTCGGCATCCACGAACAACGACACGCGGGCCCCGGCGTCGGCCAGACGCCGGCAGACATCGCTGATTTTTTTGAAGCTGGAAACCACATCCAGACCTCCTTCCGTGGTCAGCTCCTGGCGCCGCTCCGGCACCAGACAGCAGTCATGCGGGCGCATACGGCAGGCGAATGCCACCACGTCGTCGGCCACGGCCATCTCAAGGTTCATGCGCGTCTGGAGCACGCGCCGCAGGATTTCGACGTCCTGGTCCTGGATATGCCGGCGATCCTCGCGCAGATGCAACGTGATCGCGTCAGCCCCCGCCTGCTCGGCCTCCAATGCCGCCTGGACCGGGTCCGGATAGCGCGTACCGCGCGCCTGTCGCAGGGTGGCAATATGATCGATGTTGACGCCCAGCCTAATCATGTGTGGTTTCCCTTTCCGTTTCGGCGACGCGGACCGGCGCCACGCGTCGGAACAGCTTGCGGCTGTGCAACGGTCGGTCCCCCAGATGTTGCGCCAGAATCGCGCGCATGAGCGCCTTGGCATCACGCCGGGTCTCGTGATCGTTCAACTTCTCGTGCGCCAACGCCAACAGACTTGCCCCGTGCACGCGTATCCCTTCGGCCGGGCGATTGAGTTCGGGATGCGCCACACGTACTGGTCCGCGATCGAGGATGTACTCGTATACGGCGCGCGCGTCGATCGGTCGTTTGTCAGCGATGTCGTGATCCAGCACCAGACCGTACCCCAATTCTTTCAACAGATGTTTTTCAAAAATGCGCAAAACGGTTTCATGGGCGCTGTCGGAACGCAGTCGCTGCAGCGTCGCGTGATACACCTCGAACAGCGCTTCGTGCGGATCGTGACGATGCAACAACCGCAAAAGCACTTCGTTCATGTAGAAGGCACAGTAAAGCGCCGGCCCGTCCAGCTCCAGAGCCGGCCCGACCGGTTCCGCCCCGGTCAGGACGGCGAGATCACCTTTGCCGCTCCAGCCGATCAACAGCTGCTGGAACGGTTTCAAAACACCGCGCACGCGGCTGCTCGCACGGCGTGCGCCCTTGGCGATCAGTCCGATACGCCCGTGCCGCGACGTGAACATCTCCAGCAGCAGGCTCGTCTCGCTGTAATCACGGTGATGCAGAACGAAGGCCGGTTCCTGGTCGATGCGCATGCCTCAGATCTCCTCGGTATAACCCAGGCTGCGCAGCGCTCGCTCGCTGTCCGACCAGCCTTCCCGCACCTTCACCCACAGGTCGAGTCGAACCTTGACGCCGAACAGCTTTTGCATCGCCAGGCGCGCCCGGGTTCCGATGGCCTTGAGTCGTTCGCCGTCCTTGCCGATCAGAATCGGCTTCTGCCCCTCCTTCTCGACCCAGATCGTCGCCGCGATATGCAGCGTGACTTTGCTGCGCTTGAATTGTTCGATACTCACCGCCGTCGCATACGGCACTTCCTGTCGCAAACTGCGGAATATTTGTTCGCGTACGAGCTCCGAGGCGAGAAAACGCTCGCTACGGTCAGTCAGCTGTTCTGCCGGATACAGTGGCGGCTGTTCGGGGAGATGCTTGAGAACGGCTTTTTCAAGCTCGTCCACGTTATCTCCCGTGCGTGCCGATATCGGCAGGATGTCGGTAAAACTCATTTTCCGGCTCGATTCCTCGATCAGGGGCAGTAGTCGCTGGCGATCCTTGAGCTGGTCGATCTTGTTGACGGCCAGGATCACCGGGGTACGCTGCTTGGCAACGCTGCTCAACGGGTACTCGTCGGCGTCGGTCCAGCCGCTGGCCGCGATCACCAGCACGATCACATCAACGCCCTGAAGGCTCGAGCTAGCCGTCCGATTGAGGTAGCGGTTCATCATGCCCTTATTATCCGTGTGTAGGCCGGGAGTATCCACATACACGATTTGCGCCTCCGAGAAGGACTTGATCCCGAGCAGGCGGTGACGCGTGGTTTGGGGGCGGGACGAGGTAATGCTGATCTTGTGGCCGATGAGCCGGTTCAGCAGCGTCGATTTTCCGACGTTGGGACGTCCAGCGAGCGCGACCAGGCCGCAACGCATGACCGTCGCGGGCATCAGGACCGGCAAAGCTGTTCCAGCGCCAGCGCCGCCGCCTGTTGCTCAGCGTGACGGCGGCTATGACCTTCGCCGCGGACCGGCGTATCCAGGCCAGCAACCTGGCATTCCACGACGAAAATCTGGTTGTGAGGCTCGCCAGTGACGGCGCGTATGGTATATGTCGGCGTGGGCAGAGAAAGTTGCTGCAAATGTTCCTGCAACTGCGTTTTCGGGTCCTTGGGAATGGCCCGCGGGTCGAGGCTGTTCAAACGGTCTCGATAAAGATGCAGAATGACCCGCACCGTTTCGTCAGCGCCGCTATCCATGCAAATTGCGCCGAATACGGCCTCCAGCGCATCCGCCAGAATGGAATCGCGATCGTAACCGCCGCTTTTCAGTTCGCCTTCGCCCAGCATCAAGTGCTCGCCAAGTCCAACAGCGCGCGCGAGCGCGGCCAGGGTATTTTTTTTGACGAGACTGGCGCGCAGGCGCGTCAGTTCGCCTTCGGAAAGATCGGAATAGCGATTATAGAGCTCGGAAGAAATGGCAAAACCCAGAATACTGTCGCCGAGAAACTCAAGACGTTCGTAATTCGTGGGGCTTTTGCTGCGATGCGTCAATGCCCGCTCGAGCAGCTTGGGCTGACGGAATGTGTACGTCAGCCGGCGACTCAGATCGGCATGCGTTTTACTCTGCGCCACGAACCTCGACACTGTGGTCAAAGTCGAGCAAGACAGAAATATTGGATACCATCGGCACCACCGTTTCGTAGTTGATTCGGATGACTCTCATTTTTCCGCGTGGCTGGATGGTCAATGAATGAGACAGGTCAAAGCTGTCAAAGCTGTCGATCTCGAGACGCTTGCGAATGGCTTCCTGGATTTCGCCAGGTGCCATGGTGCCAGCCTCAGGTTGCTTGCCCAGGCTGTCAAGTGCGCTCTTGATTTTGAAATCATCGAGGTAAGGGGGTATCAACTTGAATAATATGAAAAGGAAAAAGGCGAGCGTTCCGAGCACGAACAACATGCCCCACATGGTCATTCCGGATTGGTGTTTGCGAATCTGCATTCTGATCTCCTTCACGATATCTGTGCGCGCTCCATATCGAATGATCAATGAATTGTGTCGCCCATGCGGCTCCAAACGATGCGCTGCCAGAACCACTTGGCCGGATCGGTCATGTCCCAACTGAACCAGATCAGGAAGGCTTTGCCGACCAGATTTTCATCCGGTACGAAACCCCAATAGCGGCTGTCGTTGCTGTGATCGCGGTTGTCGCCCATCACGAAATATTCGCCCGCGGGCACGACAAATTCCGGCATCGGCATGTCCGGCCTGTCGGTCAGGAGGATGTCGTGTTTCACGCCATCGAGGTTCTCCATCGCGCGCCACGCTTCCCCCGGTGGATCGCCGTTCTGCAGCGAGTAGTAAGGCCGGCTATTCGACTGCTCCATCGGGGTTCCGTTGATATAGAGCTTCTTCTCTTTATATAGAATATGGTCGCCGGGAACGCCAATGACACGTTTGATGAAGTTGATCGAAGGATTACCGGGGAAACGAAAGACCACCACTTCCCCCCGGTGGGGGTGGCCGGAGTCCAGAATCTTGCTGTTAATGATCGGCAGCCGTACTCCATAGGAATACTTGTTTACTAGGATAAAATCGCCGATGTGCAGGCTCGGTAGCATCGAACCGGAAGGAATACGAAACGGTTCGACCAGGAACGAGCGAATGAAAAAAACGATCAGGATGACGGGGAAGAACGCGCGCGCATATTCGACATAAGCCGGCTCGCGGCGCGCCCGCGCTGCTTCCTCAGCCTTGCCCGCCCGCGCGAACTCGCCGGCGCGGCGCTCACGGGCTTCCGCCAGCATCAACCGGTCCAGCGCCCATATGACGCCGGTGGCGACGAGGATCAACAGCATGATCAACGCGAAGTCCATGCTTATTTCTCGTCCACGCGCAGCACGGCGAGAAAAGCTTCCTGCGGGATTTCCACGGTGCCCAGTTGTTTCATACGCTTCTTGCCCTCTTTCTGTTTTTCCAGCAGCTTGCGCTTGCGCGTGGCGTCGCCGCCGTAACACTTGGCCGTGACGTTCTTGCGCAGCGCCTTGACCGTTTCGCGCGC
>DASPRK010000075.1:0-7699 GCA_035624495.1 Methylomirabilis sp. (SeqCode)
GCGCGCCTGTGGCGCGCCACGCAGAGCCCGCGCCAGCTGCAGGAGTTGATGACGGATTTCTGGTACAACCATTTCAACGTGTTCGCGGGCAAAGGCCTGGATCACCTGTGGGCCGGCGCGTACGAGGAGCAGGCGATCCGGCCGTATGCGCTGGGCCGTTTCCGCGATCTCCTCGGCGCCACGGCGCACCACCCCGCCATGCTGTTCTATCTCGACAACTGGCAGAACACCGCGCCCGACAGCCCCGGGGCGCGCGGCAAGCTCAACGGGCTGAACGAGAATTACGCGCGCGAGCTAATGGAGCTGCACACCCTCGGCGTCGACGGAGGTTATACGCAGCAGGACGTGATCGCGCTGGCGCGCATCTTCACCGGCTGGGGGCTCGGCCGCCCGCGCGGCAAAGACAGCCGGGGCGGGTTTTATTTCGACCCGAAACGCCACGATTACAGCGACAAGATCTTCCTCGGGCAGACCATCCGCGGAAGCGGCGAGGACGAGGGCGAGCAGGCACTCGACATTCTGGCGCACAGTCCCGCCACCGCGCGCCACATCGGTTACGAACTGGCGCAATATTTCGTCGCCGACGATCCGCCGCCGGCGCTGGTGCAGCGCCTGAGCCAGCGTTTTCTCGACACCGACGGTGACATCCGCGCGGTGCTCGATACGCTGCTTCACAGCCCGGAATTCTGGGACCGGAAATACTACGGCAACAAGTTCAAGACGCCGTACCAGTACCTGGTCTCGGCGGTGCGCGCGAGCGGCGTGGACCTGGTAAACATCCGTCCGCTCTACGGCATGCTGTTTCAGCTGGGCATGCCGCTATATGCCTGCCTCACGCCCGATGGCTACAAGAACACCAGCGCGGCCTGGCTCAATCCCGACGCCATGACGCGGCGCATCAGCTTCGCCACCGCGCTCGCCAGCGGCCGTCTGCCGCTGGCGCAGCCGGCGGAAAACAATGTTGGCCCTGCGCGAAAAATGGACCGCGAGGAACGCGGACCGGTGCGGCGTGTCGAACCTGTCGACGACGCGCGACTCACGGACACGCTGGGTAATGCATTGTCGGCACCGACCCGCGCCGCGATCAAGGAAACACCGCCACCGTTGCGTGCGGCACTGATCCTGGGCAGTCCCGAATTCATGCAGCACTGAGGTGCCCTATGAACCGACGCAAATTCCTGAAAGCCGCGAGCCTGATACCGGGCATGACCTTGCTGACCCTGGGCCGCGCCGGATGGGCCGCGCGCGTGAATGAATCGGACATCGGCCTTAAGCGACTGATCGTCGTGTTCCTGCGCGGGGCCGTCGACGGTTTGAACGTCGTCGTGCCCTACGGCGAATCGGTCTACTACGACTCGCGACCCACGATCGCGATTCCCGCGCGCGGCGGCGCTGACGCGCTGATCGATCTCGACGGGCATTTTGGCCTGCACCCGGCGCTCGCCGGTGTCGCGCCGCTGTGGCGGGAGCGCTCGGTTGCGTTCGTGCACGCCTGCGGCTCGCCCGACGCGACGCGCTCGCACTTCGACGCGCAGGACTACATGGAAAGCGGCACGCCGGGCGTGAAAGCCACTCCGGACGGCTGGATGAACCGCCTGCTTGCGATGTTGCCAGGGGCGCACACATCGACGCAGGCGGTCAGTTTCGGTCCCACTCTGCCGCGCATATTCACCGGCAGGATGCCGGTCGCCAACGTCGGCGTGGGCCAGGCCGCGGCACGGCCGATGCCGCTCGACCGTCCCGTCGTCAGCGCGGCGTTCGATCGCCTGTACCGCGGCGACGATCCGCTGAGCCGCGCCTACCGGGAGGGACAACAGACGCGCCGGCAACTGCTGGCCGAATTGAAACAGGACATGGAAGCCGCCAGCAACGGCGCCCCGTCGGCGAGCGGCTTCGTGGAAATCGCGGACGAAGCGGCGCGGCTAATGGCGCGCGACAAACACATCCAGCTCGCGTTCCTCGCGGTCGGTGGCTGGGACACCCACATCAACCAGGGCGCGACCACGGGACAGCTGGCGAATCATCTGCGACCGCTCGGCGATGGGTTGTCCCGCCTCGCGCGTAATCTTGGCGACGCGTATCGGGACACGATGATCGTGGTGATGTCCGAGTTCGGGCGCACCGTGCGCGAGAACGGCAACGGCGGCACCGATCACGGACACGGCAACGTGATGTGGGTCATGGGCGGGGCGGTGCGCGGCGGCCGGGTTTACGGAAACTGGCCGGGATTAGCCGAAGAAAATCTGTATCAGGGACGCGATCTGGCGGTGACCACGGATTTCCGCGAGGTCATCGGCGCCGTCCTCACGCGGCATCTGAAACTCGACGGCCAGAGAGTCGCTGCGGTGTTCCCGGGCTTCCGCCCTTCCGCCACCGCGCCGAACATCGTGTGAACTGACAATCGTCGCGCGCTATTTCGCCACCAGGGCGCCGCGATACATGCGCATCTGACAGGTGAACTCGTATTCCCCGGGCTGCGGCGGCGTCACGGTCACGTCCAGCGGCTTGCCCACCGGCAGATCGGCGCTGACGCCGAGGCTGTCGAACAAGGCCTTTTCCGCGCACGGACTGGGATCCTTGCGCAGAAAACGCAGCGTCACCGGTTTCCCCGCCGGAACTTCTATGCGCGCCGGGCTGTAAACGCCGTCAGCCACCACCACCTCGATCGGCTGCGATCCGGCGACGCGCGCGGGCTTGGGCCGGTACAGCCAGAACCACCAGACGATCAGACCAATTAATATGAGACCCGCGAGGTTGATTATAAGGTCGCTCATTGCCTTACCTCGCGAAACGGCTCGCCCCCTTCTCCCTTTGAGGGAGAAGGGATGGGAATGAGGGGTGATCCCCTCTCCCCCTTGCCCTCTCCCGCAAGGAGAGAGGGGGAGTTTGTAAGCTTCGTCATCTCGATTTGAACCACCGCAACCGATTGGCGTTGCTCACCACCGTCACCGACGACATCGCCATGGCCGCGCCGGCGATGATCGGATTGAGCAGCAGGCCCGTCAGCGGATACAACACGCCGGCCGCGACCGGGATGCCGAGGCTGTTGTAAATGAAGGCGCCCAACAGGTTCTGCTTGATGTTGCGCACGGTCGCGCGCGAGATCGCGATGGCGTCGGCCACGCCGTGCAGCGAGCCGCGCATGAGCGTCACGTCCGCGGATTCGATCGCGACGTCGGTGCCGGTGCCGATGGCATAGCCGACGTCGGCCTGAGCCAGCGCCGGCGCGTCGTTGATGCCGTCGCCGACCATGCCGACGATCTCGCCGCGCTGTTGCAGCGCCGCGACCCGCGCCGCTTTGTCGCCTGGTAATACTTCCGACATGACTTCGTCGATGCCGACTTCGCGCGCCACGGCTTCGGCGGTGCAGCGATTGTCGCCCGTGATCATCACGACCTTAAGGCCGATGGCATGCAGCCGCGCGATCGCGGCTTTCGAGTCCGGTTTGACCGGGTCGGCGACGGCCACGATGCCGGCGGCGACGCCGTCCACGGCCAGGAACATCGGCGTCTGCGCCCGCGCTGCCAGCGCTTCCGCGCGCGCCGGCAGATCTCCCAGCTGGATTTCATGCCTTTCCATGAGGCGGGCGTTGCCGAACAAGATTTGTCGGTTGCTTCCCCGCGCCCCATCGTCCCCCTCGAGCGGGGAGGGTGAGGGAGGGGGTGCCAAGGTCGCTCGAATCCCATGACCGGCAATGGCTTCGAAACCGTTGACGGACAAAAGCGCAAGACCTTTCTCCTTCGCCGCCGCCACGATCGCGTCGGCCAGCGGGTGTTCCGAACCGGTCTCGATGCTGGCGGCGACAGCCAGCAACTTCCGCTCGTCCCACCCCGGCGCCGGCACCAGCGCAGTGACTGCGGGCCGGCCTGCGGTCACGGTGCCGGTCTTGTCGAGCACGATCGCGGTGAGCTTGCCGGCCTGCTGCAACGCCTCGCCGTTTTTTATGAGGATGCCATACTCGGCGGCCTTGCCGACGCCGACCATTATGGAGATCGGGGTGGCGAGCCCGAGTGCGCACGGGCAGGCGATGATGAGCACTGTCATGGTCGCCACCAGGGTGTAGGAGAGCCTGGGTTCGGGGCCGAGGTTGTACCACGCCAGGAACGTGACCACCGCGACGATCAGCACTGCCGGCACGAACACGGCCGAGATCCTGTCGGCCAGGCGGCCGATCGCGGGCTTGGTACTCTGCGCGCGCCGCACCATCTCGATGATGCGCGCCAGCGCGGTGTCGGCGCCGATGCGCCTGGCCTGGAACAGAAAACCGCCGGACTTGTTGAGCGTGGCGCCCACGACCTCGTCGCCGACCTTCTTTTCCACCGGCATCGGCTCGCCGGTCAGCATGGACTCATCCACCGAGGAATGCCCGTCGATAATCACGCCATCCACCGGAATTTTCTCGCCCGGGCGCACGCGGATGGTTTCGTCGAGGCCGACCTCGGAAATCGGAATGTCCATCTCCTTGCCGTCGCGAATCACGCGTGCGGTCTTGGGCTGCAACCCGATGAGGCGTTTGATCGCCTCCGACGTCTTGCCGCGGGCGCGCATCTCGAGCGCCTGACCGAGGTTGATCAAGGCGATGATGATCGCCGCGGCCTCGAAATAGGCGTGGCGCGCCAGGCTCGGCACGATGCCGGGAAAAGCGACGACAAGCATCGAATACAGCCACGCGGCCCCGGTGCCAAGCGCGATGAGCGTGTCCATGTTGGCGTTGTGGGCGCGGAGCCCTTTCCACGCGCCGCGGAAGAAATGCCCGCCGGCGTAGACCAGCACCGCGAGCGTGGCCAGGCCGACCGCGAGCCAGAAAATCCGGCCGCCAGGCATGTCGAGCATCGGCATGAGTCCGAGCGGTTCGGCCAGCATCAGCGGCAAACCGACGATGCCGGCGACGATGAACTTGCGCCGCAACGCGCGGTAGTGCGCCAGTTCGGCGGCTTCTTTCTCCGATTCGTCCTCGGCTCCGCGCAACTCGGCGGCCCCGTATCCGGAGGCGGTCACCGCCGCGATGAGCGTCTTGGGGTCGACGATGCCCTGCACCGTCGCGGTGTGCTCGGCGAAATTGACGCTCGCCTCGGTCACGCCCGGCACGTTCTTGAGCGCGTTTTCGACCGTGGCCACGCAGCCGGCGCAGCTCATGCCGGAGATGGACAGCCGGTGAGCGGTCGCCGGTACGGGAATAGCCGCCGTCATGATCGAGCTCGGGTCGCGGTCAATCTTGCTTCACTTGCGCGGGGTAACCGACCTGGGTCAGCGCCTTGACCACGGCCTGCGGGTCGATGCCGCCTTTTACCACGGCGGAACCGGTCTTCAGATCGAAGTCGGCGCTGACGTAGCCTGGAAGTTTCGACACCGCCTCGGTCGCCTTGGCGACGCAGCCGCCGCACTTCATGCCCTTCACGGAAAAACGGGTTTCGCTGAGTCCCATAAATACCTCCTTGCTGCTGTTAAAATAGACCTTCCTACCATGGGAAGGTCAAGGGATTTCACTGACGCCTGTAAAGTCCACCGGCGGAACAGGTGTTGCGGTCGTCTTGCATTTCTTCCACCGTCCGCGGCGGCGCCGAATAGCTGCACGGTTACCCCGGGCAGTCGGACCGGGTCTTCCGTGTCAGTGCTTTCGAAGCGCCGGAATTTCAAGGAGGAACTGCCGCGGTTGCAGACCGGGATGCGCACGGGGTGCCGCTAGCGGATATAGGCTTCAGTGGCGTAGCGGCGCATCATGCGATGGCTGTTGAAGAACGAGGCGCTCTTGCAGATCGCGCCCTTCATCACCGCGATCCACGCCGCCTGATCGCCGGCGTAGCCGTAATACAGCGGCAGAACTACGTGCTCCAGCTTGTCGTAGAGCGATAGTGCGTCGGCGCCGTTGGCGGACTGCGCGGAGTCACCCACCGCCCAGCCAGTCACACCTTCGATGCAGCCCTCGATCCACCAGCCGTCCAGCACGCTCAGCTGCGGCACGCCGTTGAAGGCGGCCTTCATGCCGCTGGTACCGGAGGCCTCCAGCGGCTTCAGCGGCGTGTTGAGCCAGATATCCACGCCGGCCACCACTGCCAGCGCGATATCCATGTCGTAGTTCGGCAGATACGCGATGCGGATCGCATCCTTGAGTTCGCGCAGATGCCGATGCAGCGTTTCGATCAGCCGCTTGCCGCCGTCGTCCTGCGGATGGGCCTTGCCGGCCAGTACGATCTGAAACGAGCGCTGTTGCGCGATGGACTTGAGGCGCTCGATATCGGAGAACAGCAGGTCCGGCCGCTTGTAGGCGGTCATGCGCCGGGCGAAGCCGAGGATCGGGATTTTCGAATGCAGCTCGACCCCGGTCAGTGCCTTGACCTTATCGATCAGCTGGGCCTTCGCCGCGACATGCGCCTCCCAGACGGCGGCGTCCGGAATACGGTCGGCGCGTACGAGCACGCCGGGCTCATGACACCAGCCGGACAGATGGGTGTCGTAAAGTTTGATAAAACTCGGGCAAGTCCAGATATAAGGATGCACGCCGTTGGTAACCGCATGCACGCGGTAGCCGGGAAAGAACTGCTGGGACACTTCCGCGTGGCGCTTGGCCACGCCATTGACGTATTCACTCAGATTGAAGGCTAACTGGGTCATGTTGAGGACGTCCTCGCCGGCCAGCCGCTTCAGGGCGGCGAGGTCAATAAAATCGCCGAGCACCTTTTGCACGAGCTCATAGGAAAACTTGTCGTGCCCCGCGTCGAGCGGCGTGTGCGTGGTGAAATTGCACAGCTCGCGCACGCGCGGGATGTCGTAGGGAGATTCGCCCGCGCGCACGTCCCCCGGCGGATAGGCATGGCGCCGCAACAGCTCCAGCGCGAGCAGCGCCGAGTGCCCCTCGTTCATATGGTACTGGCGCACGCTGAATCCCAGCGCCTGCAGCATGCGCACCCCACCGATGCCGAGCACGATCTCCTGCTTCAGCCGGTAGTCCGCGTCGCCGCCGTAGAGATAGTGCGTGATCTGCCGATCCTCGGCGCTGTTCTCGTCGAGGTCGGTGTCGAGCAGGATGACCGGCTCGCGGCCGTTCATGTGTCCTTTTAAAACGTAGAGCCAACCGCGCACCCAGACCTCGCGCCCCTCGATGGGCACCGCGATCTTGGCGTCCAGCGGGCTGGCGAAACGGCCGGGCTCCCACGGATCGGGATGTTCCACCTGCCGACCCTGCGCGTCGATCTCCTGGCGGAAATAACCGGCGCGACTCACCAGGCTCACCGCCACCAGCGGCAGCTCCAGGTCGGCGCCCGAGCGCACCGTGTCCCCGGCGAGCACCCCCAGACCACCGGCGTAGGTTGGAATGTCGTTGCGCAGCGCGATCTCCATCGAAAAATAGGCGATGCGCTCTTCAAGAATGAACTCGTTATGCATCGCGCGCCTTCATTCGTCGTTGAAGTGTTGGCGTTTCGCGTTTCATTATGTGACGGGACGCGAATCCCGCGTATACACGCCGCAATCCGCGATTATCCAATATCGCGCTTTTTCTGCTCGAACTCGTCCTCGCCGATTTGGCCGCGGGCGTAGCGTTCCTTGAGGATATCGAGCGCAGATCTTTCCCGCGGGAGATCGATGCGCGATGACCCGCCGGCCAGCCATTTCACCAGCATCACGACGGCGACGATGATCACGACCCAGAACAGGATCATGAAAATACCGCCGCCGAAGCCCATGCCCCAGCCCGCGCCAC
>DASPRK010000078.1:0-5220 GCA_035624495.1 Methylomirabilis sp. (SeqCode)
GTTGGCGCGGATCACGATCACGTCGACCATGCGCGACATCACGCGCGCGGTATCCTCCACCGGCTCGCCGCGGTCGAGATGCGTGTCGCGCGGCGACAGGAACAGGCTGGTGCCGCCGAGCTGCGCCATGCCCGCCTCGAATGATACCCGCGTGCGGGTGGATGATTTTTCAAAGATCATCGCCATGGTCTTCCCGGCGAGCGGCGCATGTTTTCTCCCGCGTCTGAGCATGGACTTGAGTTTGCGCGCTCGCGCGATCAGTCGACGGAGCTCATCCGGGCTCAGGTCGAGCAGCGTCAGGAAGTGGCGCGGTTTCACCCCCGCGCTCCGGATGTCGATGACATCTCTTTGGCACCCGTTGTCGCCCCCAGAAAGGCGTGCACGACGCCGGCCAGCTCGCGCACCAGCAGCTCCGCCTCGTCGTCGGTCAGGATCAGCGGCGGCAGCAGGCGGATGACGCTGTCCGCGGTGACATTGATGAGAATCCCGCGATCGAGCGCGAGCTTCATGAGGTCCTTGCAGGGGCGGTCGAGCTCCACCGCCAGCATCAACCCGCGCCCGCGAATGTCCTTGACGCCTGGGGTGTCGCCGAATGCGTGCTTCAGGCCGGCCAGCAGCCGCGCTCCCAGTTTCGCCGCGCGCTCGGCGTATTTACCTTTCTCCAGCTCGTCGATCACGGCGAGCGCCACGCGGCAGACCAGCGGGTTGCCGCTGAAGGTCGAGCCGTGGCTGCCAGGCTTGAACACCTGCGCCGCGTGGCCGCGCGCGAGACAAGCGCCGATCGGAACGCCGTTACCGAGGCCCTTGGCGAGCGTCATGACGTCGGGCAGCACCTTGTCGTGCTGGCAGGCGAACCACTTGCCGGTGCGGCACATGCCGGTCTGGATTTCATCGAGCATCAGCAACCAGCCGCGCTCGTCGCAGATCTCCCGCAGGCCCTTGAGATAACCGGCGTCCGGGATGTTCACGCCGCCTTCGCCGGTGATGGGTTCGACCAGCACCGCGACCACGTCTTTAATATGTTCGGCCACCTGGCGCACCGCCGCGAGGTCGTTGTACGGGACGCGGTAGAAGCCGGCGACCAGCGGCTCGAAGCCGGCCTGGATCTTGCGATTGCCGGTGGCGGACAGGGTGGCGAGCGTGCGGCCGTGGAAGCTGCCTTCGGTGACGATGATGCCGGGCGTCTTGACATCGCGCTGGTGGCCGTACAGCCGCGCGAGCTTGATCGCCGCTTCGTTGGCCTCGGCGCCGGAGTTGCAGAAGAACGCGTTGTCCATGCCCGCGACCTGGCACAGGCGTTCGGCCAGCCGTTCCTGCAGCGGGACTTCGTACCAGTTCGAGGTGTGTATCAGCTGTCCGGCCTGCTCGCAGATGGCCGCGGTGATGGCGGGATGGGCGTGCCCCAGGCCGCAGACGGCCACGCCCGCGAGCGCATCAAGATATTTCCGGCCGTTCTTATCCCACAGCCACGCACCTTCGCCGCGCGTGAACGCGACGGGCAGCGGGGCAAATACCGGCATCTGGTACGACGTGGGCATTGTTGATGGTCAAAAAGATAAAGGCGCCTTGCGGGCGCCTGCTAAAGCAAAAATTCTACTCCGCGGGCGTCATAACGCAAGCCCCGCCATGAAAACAAAAAGCCCGGCGGTGCCGGGCAATTTGTGCGGCCGTCCGTCGGGACGGGCTAGAACAGCTTGGGCAGCACCCCCATGTGCGGTCCGGCGACCATGAAAAACACCATCGGGATCGACAACATCGTATTGGTGCGCGAGGCCAGGAACGCCACGCGCGCGGCCCTGGCCTTGGCGGCGTCATCGGTCGGGACGATGCCGAGCACTTTCTTCTGGTTCGGCCAGATGATGACCCAGACATTGAAGAACATGACGGTGCCGAGCCAAGCGCCGACACCGATGGTGGCGCTCGCGCCACGCAGCATGAAAGCGTCGCCGAAGCTGATATTGCCGGCGCGGAACAGGTACAGAGCGCCGAGCACCCAGGTCGCTACCGCGCCCCAGCGGAACCAGAGCAGCGCGCGCGGTGCAATGTGTTTGCTGATGCCGCCGGCGGTGCCGTCGGCCTTGGCCGCGGCCATTCCCGGCGCCTGCACGAAATTGAAATAATAGAGCAGGCCGATCCAGGTGATTCCGGCGAGGATGTGCAGCCAGCGGATGACGATGAGTTCCATAAAGTTTCCCCCGAGTTCGATTTCGTCCGTAGTTTAGTGCAGGAAATTGGCGGTGAAGACGTACAGGATGACGGTCAGCACCAGCCCCGAGATGATCGTGCCCCAGATGGAATCCAGTGGAGTTTTCATGGTTTCTTCCTCTTGTGTCTGAACGGATTGAAATTGTTGACTGCTTTCGTCGGGCGCTAGGGTAAGGCAGATTTAGAGCGAATTCAAGACAGAATACAGTGGCAAATATGACGCGCGCGATATCGCGATCCCGGATTCAGGAGCCGCCGTGCCGGTCGGTATTCACCCTGGATGGCGGTTGTCGTTCTTGCCCCAGAATTTTTCCATCATTAGATAAGTAAACGACGCCGACCAGGCGATCATCAGCAGTCCGATCAGCGATTCAATGCCGGCGATCAGGCGCAGATCGCCGAGGGGATACACGTCGCCCAGACCGAGCGAGGTGTAAGTGATCGTCGAGAAGTAGAGGTAGTCCGGAAAGCGCTGTCCGATCCGGCCGCCGAATTCGCCCAGCACGCCCAGGCCGAAGTCGTGCGCCAGAAAAAAATAGCCGGCCGCGTACAGCCAGATCTCCACCGTATGCGCCAGAAAGACCGCGAGGATCACGATGAGCAGGCGTCGCCGCGGCGGGGTGGTCAGGCGCGGAAGCAGGCGGCTCAAGCTGTACAAGGTTTCGTAGTGCATCAATACCGTCAACGACACCAGTACGAACCCGATGACCATCGCGAGAAACATACTGACTCCTTGTCGCCGGAATCCGGCGTGTCTTCCTTTCACGACCGGCGCCCGCGGTCGACGCCCGTGGCGGCTGCGGTAACGGATTGGTATATTGGCGGAACCCGCCTGCGTTCGGGGAGTCGCCGCACTGATGGGTTGGATTCCTTTTCAACATGCATGTTCCGCATGGTGGTTCCACCAACCGTGATCTTTCTGTTGACACCTAACTCGTTTCAGCTCCATGCCAGCCGCTAATCTCCGGCAACGCCTGCTGCGGTCTATGCTGCTGCCGCTGGCGTCGCTGTCCGACCGCATCGGCAATTGGTTCTACATCGCGCTCGCCGTGGTGATCGGCGCCGTGGCGGTGTATGCGATTTCCACCGGCTTCACCGCCGGCATGAAGAACAAGGCCTACGATCTCATCATGAAGTCGCGGTTTCATCATCCCAGGCCCGATCCGGACATCGTTCTCATCGACATCGACGAACCGGCGTTCGCAGCGATGGCGGCCGATTACGGCCGCTGGCCGTGGCCGCGCAGCACCATGGGCGAGCTGCTGCAGGGAATCGAGAAGCAAAAGCCGAAGGCGATCGTATTTGACATCACCTTCAGCGACCCGGACGTGTTCAATCCCGAGGGCGACAAGTATTTCCGCGACGCGGTCGCCTCCACGTCGAACACCTTTTTTCCGATGATTCGGCTGATCGAGGACAACGATCGGCTGAGCCAGCTGAAGGTGCGGCAGCTGCCAGGCGCCACGAAACTCGACGACGACGCTTCCGACGATGCCACGATCGCAGTGATCCTGCCGTATTTCTTCGATGTGTTGAACGATCACCGGCTCGGTACCAATAATATTTATACCGACGAGGACGGCGTCGTCCGAACCTACGAGGTCTATGCCGATGAATACGGCTGGCGCGTGGGTTCGTTGCCCGCTGATGTGGTTGGGGCACGGGGCGTGCCGCTGCCGGACTACGGGGACATTCTGCTCAACTGGCGCGGCAAGCCGCCGTCCTACCGGCGCGTGTCGTTCCACGAAATTTATTTCGACTTGTCGAAGCAGAAAAAAACGCGCCCGCCGGACGAATTCACCGACAAGATCGTCATCGTCGGCTCGACCGCGCCGGCGTTGTTCGATTTCAAGACCACGCCGGTCGCGAAATCCCATCCGGGCGTGGAGATCCTGGCGACCGCCATCGACAACCTGAAAAACGACGATTTCGTGACCGAACTGCCGCCGTGGATTTATGGCGTGATCACGCTGGTTGCCTTGACGCTGCTCACGGTTGCGTTTGTTTACAACATCGACCAGCGCGTAGTGAACCTGACGTTCACGTTCCTGCAGTCCGGTTTCCTCGCGGTGTCGTACCTGACGCTCAATTTTTCCACGGTGTTCGTCGACCTCAGCGCGCCGTTCAGCTTCAGCCTCATTTATTTCACCGTGGCGCGCTTCGACAGCATGGTCTCCGGTTTCCGCCGCAGCGGCCACGCACTCTTCTCCACGCAGCTCGATCCGGGCAATCGCTGCCGTGTGCTGCTGGTGCAGTGTCATATCCACCTCAAGAACCGCAATGCCCGCCTGGCCCTCGGCGCCTCGATCAAGAAACAGGTCGGCCGTTCCCGTTACGGTGTGGTCACCTCGCCGTTCTTCAAGGGCATGCCGCTACTGCATGCCTTTTTCCGCGATTCCTTGGTATTTTACTGGCTGGTAGTGGAGCGAGACGGGCCGGCAGCGTTGCAGGACGTGGCGAACGTCATCGAGCGTTCCCTGCCGGCCATCCGGAATTCCGGACGCCGTCATGCCGCACAGGATGGCCCGGTGGTGGCGTGGTTGCTGCACGGTTTCGGATTCACGGTGGACGCGGAAGAGACGTGGCGGTTACGGGGAGAAGAGGGCATGGCGAAGTTGTTCGCCTTGGCCGGCAAGGTTGAAGCCGGTAAGGGTGGTGGAGTCAATCGTATCGCGGCGACGGAGGAATTTATGGCGTCGTGTCGCGGGGCGGAGGGTTTGAAAATTTCGGGTGAGTTGGAAAGTGCGGGGTTGAAGTGTTAATTCCTTCTTCTCCGCCGTCATTCTCGCGAAAGCTTTCTTAATTGTCATGCCTGCGTAGGCGGGCATCCAGGGTGTAAATGGCATCGCGCGTTTTGTGCGCGATCTCGACAGCTAATTGCGGTTCCCGCACCGCGGGCGGGTTTCTTTTCTTTGCTCGTGCAAAGAAAAGAAACCAAAAGAAAGCACGCCCCGGATGGCGCACGGATCCTCGCCTCCGCGGCTTTGGGTCCCGCGCTGACTCGACGCGACAATC
>DASPRK010000088.1:0-5670 GCA_035624495.1 Methylomirabilis sp. (SeqCode)
TGCGCGTACTCCTCAATGCTGTAGTTCATCGAACAGAAACTGCGCGAGCGTGTGCCTTCGTAGTCCACACCCAGGCCGCCGCCGACGTTTAGCACGCGGATGTCGGCGCCGACCGCGCGCAGCTCGGCGTAGTAGCGCGCCGCCTCACGCATGCCGAGCTGGATGTGCTGGATGTTGGCGATCTGCGAGCCCATGTGGAAGTGCAGCATCTGCAGGCTCGGCAGCAGCTCCGCCGCGCGCAGCCGCGCGACCGCCTCCAGCACCTGGGCCGCGGACAGCCCGAACTTGGATTTCTCGCCGCCGGTGTTCTGCCACTTGCCGACGCCGATCGAGGCTAGCCGCATGCGCAGCCCGATCAGCGGCGCTACCCCGAGGGCGCGGGACTCTTGGATCACCAGCTCGAGCTCGGAGGGCTTCTCGACCACGATGTAGACGCGATGCCCAAGCTCCTTGCCGATCAGGGCCAGGCGAATGTACTCGCGATCCTTGTAGCCGTTGCACACCACGATTCCGCCGTCCTGGCGCGACAGCGCCAGCACTGCTAGCAGCTCCGGTTTGCTGCCGGCCTCGAGGCCGACGCGCTCCTTGTCCTTGGACAAAATCTTCTCGACCACGCTGCGTTGCTGGTTGACCTTGATCGGGTAAACCGCGGTGTAACGGCCGTGGTAGCCGTCGGCCTGCCGGGCGCGATCGAAAGCGCCGCACAGGGCGTCGACGCGGTGTCGCAGGATGTCCGAGAAACGCACCAGCACCGGCAGCGACAGGTTCGCCGCCTTGATCTCCTTGGACAATTCGTACAGATCGATCCCGGCCTGATCGGCGCGTCCGGCCGGCCGGCACACGAGATGGCCCTTGCTGTTGATGTCAAAGTAGCCGCCGCTCCAGTGAGCGATGTTGTAGGCGTCGCGCGCCTTCTGGATGGTCCAGTCGATCATGCGGCAAGTATCAAGTAGCACTCCGCAACTATCAAGTAGCCGAGAGAGCGCGCGGCGGTTAGAATTCCGCCACGCAAATCGGTCGGCACTACGCGCATGACGCTCGACGAGAACTGGTACACCGAGGAATGGGCCGGAGAGGGTTCGGCGATATCGCTCAAGATAAAAAACAAGGTGCACGACGAACAGTCGCCGTACCAGCGCATCGAGATCTACGAGACTGAAACCTTCGGCACGCTCATGACGCTCGACGGCCTGGTCATGGTCACCGACCGCGACAACTTCATCTATCACGAGATGATGTCGCACCCGGCGTTGTTCACGCATCCCGACCCCAAGCGCGTGCTCATCATCGGCGGCGGCGACTGCGGCACGCTGCGCGAGGTCCTCCGGCACAAGACCGTGGAGCTGGCGGAACAGATCGAGCTCGACGAGCGCGTTACGCGCGTGTCCGAAAAATTTTTTCCCGAGCTGTGCGAGTCCAATACCGACGCCCGGGCACACCTGCACTTCACCGACGGCATCCAATGGGTGGCTGACGCCAAACCCGAAACCTACGACGTGATCATCATCGATTCGACCGACCCGGTGGGGCCGGCCGCCGGCCTGTTCTCCAAAAGCTTTTATCAAAATTGCTTCCGGGCTTTGCGGCCGTACGGCATCGTGGTGGGCCAGAGCGAATCACCGCTGTTCCACGCCGATCTTATCGTGTCGGTGCAGCAATCGCTCAATGCCGCGGGTTTTCATGACATCGCCACGCTGTTCTTCCCGCAGTGCACCTATCCTTCCGGTTGGTGGAGTGCCACGCTGGGCGGAAAAAACGTTCCGCTGCGGGATTTCCGCGAGCAAGACGCGGCCGACAAATCATTCGCCACGCGTTATTACAACCGCGAGGTGCACGCGGCGGCGCTCGTGGCCCCGGAATTCCTGCAGCGGCGTGGCGGCTGATTTCGCGACGCCCGGACCGGGCGCGCGCCAGGACAGCGTGGTTCACGCGCCGTCACCATTTCCGGAGATTGAACGATGAGCGTGGCGAGCGTATAACACTCCAGCAATTCTGCTGTTCGAATCCCTTCTTCAGGAACCGAATTACGATGGAACCCAAAATCGCACAAAAAGGCCCGTACCTGCTCGACCTCAAGCCCGGCACCTACTGGTGGTGCGCTTGCGGCCAGTCCAAGAACCAACCGTTCTGCGACGGCTCCCACAAGGGCGGGGCATTCGAACCGATCACGTTCGAGGTCGCCCAGGCCGGCCAGCACGCCATGTGCGGCTGCAAGCACTCCGCCAAGAAACCCTTCTGCGACGGGTCGCACAAGAAACTTTGAATCCAATAGGCAGCGGCGTTCGCACGCGCGAGATCCTCGTTTCCCGAGGAAATCAAGATGGCGGCTGACGCAGACCGCACAGGGAAAAATTCGTGAAACGGAATACCCTGACGGCGCTCGCGTTGGCGCTCGGGCTGTTGCTGTTGACGGCGCTGGCGCTGCCTTTCTGGTTCGGACTCCAGACCGAAAAAAGCTATCTCGCCCTGCTCGCCCAAATGTCGCGCCGCAGCGGATTGCAATTCACTAGCACCCATTACGAACGGGGCTGGTTCAGCTCCACGGCCGAAACCGTCATCCGTCATCCACAGCTCCCGGTCGAATTCATCGCGCGTCACCGTATCAGTCACGGCCCGTTTCCGCTCGACAGGTTACTCGCCGGCGACTGGCACTTGACGCCGGTACAGGCGCGCATCACCAGCCAGGTCGTGTTGAGCGCGCCTGCGAGGCAAGACCGGCCGGAGCTCCCGCCGCTGAACGCGGAGACCACGTTCCAGCTGAACGGCGACGGCGCGCTGCACGCCGACATGGCGCCGATCAGAAAAACCGATGCCATGGGCCAAGCCTTCGACTGGCGCGGTTTCAGCGGGGACATGCACTTTGACCGCGAATGGAAAAAAATCCGGTTCGAGGCGCGGATGCCGGAACTGAGTGTTGGCACACCGGGGCAAGCGGGCCGTATATCACTGTCGAAACTGTCGTTGCATTCGAACCTGCAGGAAGGCGGCGCCGGCTATTTCTTTGGCGACGGCGCGCTCAACATCGGACGGATGGAATTCGACGGCGTCGGCAGACAGGTGGTTGTGAACGGCGTCGAAATCTCCAGCTCGGCGCTTCCGGGAGGCGAAAACGTCGATTTGACACTGCGCTACCGGGTCGCGGATGTGCACACGACGGACGAACGCTTCGGCCCCGGCGAGCTAACCATCGAAGCGCGCCACCTCGATATCGCCGCCCTGGTGAAATTCAAAAACGAGCTGAATGCCGTTTACCGCGACAATTCGCCGCTGGCGCAGACGGTCCTGATAATCGCCGGCAAGGCCATGGACTTGATCAGCGCGCTGTCCCGCCAGGCGCCGGAGCTGGAAATCACCAAACTCAGCTTCAAAACCCGCCAGGGTGAGATCACCGGCAAGGCGAAATTCGTTCTCAACGGCCACAAAAACGACGTCGCCCAAGACTCGCTGCGGCTGCTCATGGCGCTCTCCGGCCAGGGTGAGCTTTCGATCCCCACCCCGGTCCTGAAGCATATGTTCACTCGCGTCATCCGCCGGGACATCGAGGCCTGCCAAGAAAGCGGCGCGCTTACGCCGCAGGACATGGCCAGGCTGACGCCGCAAGCCATGAATGAAATCGTCGACCGCGCCTTCCCGCAATACCTGGCGCAGAACGGCTTTACGCGCTATTTGGTCGAGGACGGCGATCGTTACAAGCTGGTCATTTCGATGCGGCGCGGACAGCTGCTCATCAACGGCAGCCCGTGGCACGCGCCGGCGTCGCCGCTTGCGCGCAGTGACCTTGAGCAGTCAATTCCACGGCGCTGAAAGAAATCATCGTTTCCTGACTCCGCTGACCGGGATCTATACAGCTCACCAAAAAAACGGGCGCCAGAGGCGCCCGTCAAATAACTCCCCAGGAGGAAGGATGAGAATTAGCTGTAGGCCTTTTCTCCATGTTGCGTGAGGTCCAGACCCTCGCGCTCTTGCTCTTCGGTCGGACGTAAACCCAGTGTCACGTCCAGGACCTTGAGGATGATGAAGGTCACGATCGCGTCATAAGCCAGCACCGCGCCGACGTCGATCAACTGCTTGGTCAACTGACCGCCATTGCCCTCGAGCACACCCGCGGTACCGCCGATTGCATTAACCGCGAATACTCCCGTCAGGATAGCGCCGAGCGCGCCGCCGACTGCGTGCACACCAAAGGCGTCGAGCGCGTCGTCATAACCGAGCATGTTCTTGAGGTAAGTCGCGGTCCAGAAACAAACCACACCGCCCGCAAGGCCGATGAAGATTGAACCGGTTGGGCTGACGAAGCCCGAGGCCGGCGTGATCGCGACGAGACCCGCCACTGCACCCGAAACCATACCGAGCACGCTCGGCTTGCCGCGCGCGATCCATTCCGCAAACATCCAGCCCATGGCCGCGGTCGCGGTCGCGATCTGGGTGGTGGCCATGGCCATGCCCGCACGACCGCCCGCCGAGACAGCGCTGCCGGCGTTAAAGCCGAACCAGCCGACCCACAGGAGCGAGGCGCCGATAACCGTGAGCACCAGATTATGCGGCGGCATCGGTTCTTTCTTGTAGCCGACGCGCTTGCCTAACACGAGCGCCGTTACCAAGCCTGCGACACCCGCGTTCAAGTGCACCACAGTGCCGCCCGCGAAGTCGAGCGCTCCCAGCTTGGCCAGCCAACCATTCGCCGACCAGACCCAGTGAGCGATGGGGGAGTAGACGAAGATCAGCCACAACCCCATGAACCACAGCACCGCCGAGAACTTGATACGCTCGGCAAACGAGCCAGCAATCAACGCCGGGGTAATAATGGCGAACGTCATCTGGAACGCCATGTACACCGATTCCGGCACTGAGAGCGACAGACCGCTTACCGTAGTCTTCTCCATCCCGCGCAGGAACAGTCGACTCAAGTCGCCGATGTACGGACCGCCGTCGGTGAACGACAGGCTGTAGGCAATCGCGTACCACAACACCGTCACGAGGCAGGTGGTGCCGAAGCTTTGCGCCAGCGTCGCCAGCACGTTCTTCCCACGCACCATGCCGCCGTAAAACAGCGCCAGACCCGGTATTGTCATCATCAGCACCAGCGCCATGGAGGTGAGCATCCAGGCGGTATCACCGGAGCTGATCTTCGCGTCGGGGTCGCTACTGACCGCCTCTTTCGGTGCTGGTGTCGCAGCCGGAGCCGGGGCAGAAGCCGCCGGGGCTGGCGTAGCCGGTGCCGGCGCTTCATCGCCGGAAACCAGCATCGGCGACGTAAGCAGCAGTACGACGCCGAAAGCGCCAAACATCTTTTTCAGATTTAATCTAAACATTGGAATGTTCTCCTCTATCAAAGCGCGTCTTTGCCGGTCTCGCCGGTGCGGATGCGCACGACCTGTTCGAGGTCGAAAACGAAGATTTTGCCGTCGCCGATCTTGTCGGTGCGCGCGGATTTGGTAATCGCCTCGATCACCCGGTCGAGCAGTTTGGAGTCGATCGCCACCTCGACCTTGACCTTGGGCAGAAAATCCACGACATACTCCGCGCCGCGATAAAGTTCGGTGTGGCCCTTTTGCCGGCCGAAGCCTTTGACTTCGGTGACGGTCACCCCCTGTACCCCGACTTCCGCGAGCGCATCGCGCACGTCGTCGAGCTTGAAGGGCTTGATAATGGCTGTAACGAGTTTCATGT
>DASPRK010000098.1:0-5223 GCA_035624495.1 Methylomirabilis sp. (SeqCode)
TCCGACCCCGGCCACCATTTCCTGTTCCAGTCCGTCCGCGCGATCACAAGCCGGATGCTAGAGTTGGAACCATGACCGTTCCGCAGCTTGTCGCGCACCGGGGTTGGCCCCGGCACTATCCGGAAAACACCCTCATCGGCATCGACGCCGCCATCGCCGCGGGGGCGCGCTTCGTCGAAGTGGACGTGCAAATCACCCGTGACCGCATCCCGGTGCTGTACCACGACCGCGACCTGCGCCGCGTCTGCGGCGTGGACGGGAGGGTTCACGAATACCGCTACGACGAATTGTGGGCGTTCCGCGCGGCGGAGCGGAAACGATTCGGCGACCGTTTCAACGAGGTGCACATACCGCGGCTCGCGGAGCTCGGGCACGTGCTGCAACGCGTGCCCGCGGTGATCGCCTTCATCGAGCTCAAGCGCCAAAGCCTCGATCAATTCGGCGCCCAGACCATGCTCGAGTTGGTGCGGCGCGCGCTCAAGCCGGCTTTGGCGCAATGCGTGTTGATTTCCTACTCGCTAGAAGCGTTGTTGGCCGCGCACCGCGAGGGCTGGCCGCGCCTCGGCGCGGTCATCGATAAGTGGGACGAGCGCGATCAGGAAATCATCGCCGCAATCCGGCCGCAGTATCTCTTCTGCGACGTCGAAGGCCTGCCATGCGAAGGCAAACTGCAAATCGAGGGAACGAAACTCGCCGTATTCGAGGTCACCGACACACGCGCGGCACTGGCGCTGGCGGACCGGGGCGTGGAACTCATCGAGACCTTCGCAATCGGCGAGATGACCCAGGAACTGCGACGCCTCGCGACTCCATCCCGATGACCACGGCGGATTACGACGTCGTCGTCGTTGGCGGCGGCATTCATGGTGTGGGCGTGGCGCAGGCGGCCGCGGCCGCTGGCCATTCCGTGCTGCTGCTGGAACGCCAGCGCCTGGCGTACGGCACCTCCAGCCGTTCGAGCAAGCTGATCCACGGCGGCCTGCGCTATCTCGAAAGCGCGCAATTCGGGCTGGTGCGTGAATCGCTGCGCGAGCGCGAAACCCTGCTGCGCCTGGCGCCCGAGCTGGTGCGGCGGGTGCCGTTCTACATCCCGGTCTATCGCGCCACGCGCCGCCGGCCGTGGCAGATCCGCGCCGGGCTCGCGCTCTATTCCCTGCTCGGCGGGCTCGCGTCCGGCACCGGTTTCGAAACCGTGCCGCGCGCGCAATGGAACGATCTCGACGGCATCGATACCGATGGACTGCAGGCGGTGTTCCGTTACCAGGACGCGCAAACCGACGACGCCGCGCTCACGCGCGCGGTGATGAGATCGGCGCAGACTCTCGGCGCGGAACTCCACTGCCCGGCGAATTTTCTGTCGGCCAAACGGGTTGGTGATTCCTTCACGATCCATTATCTGAAAAACGACGGTGAACAATCCTGTCGCGCCACGGCGCTGGTGAATGCCGCCGGGCCGTGGGTGAACACGGTGCTCGACCGTATCACCCCGCGTCCATCGGCACTGCCGGTGGACCTGGTGCAGGGCGCGCACCTTGTGCTTGAAGGCGAGATTCGCTGCGGAGTGTATTACATGGAAGCGCCGCGCGACGGGCGCGCCGTGTTCGTCATGCCGTGGCAGGGCAAGACCCTGGTCGGCACCACCGAAACGCCCTACGAGGGCGATCCCGCCTCCGTCCGGGCGCGCCCGGAAGAGATCGCTTACCTGCAGGAAATCCTGACGCATTACTTTCCGCGCCGCAGCCGCACGTTGCTCCACAGCTTCGCCGGCCTGCGCGTGCTGCCGCCGGGGGGCGGCCCGGTGTTTCGCCGTCCGCGCGAAACGGTGCTGCACCCCGACCACTCGGAGCGCGCGCGTCTCGTCTCCATCTATGGCGGCAAGCTCACGGGCTATCGCCTCACCGCCGCCAAGATCATGCGGCTTCTGCAAAAATCGCTGCCGGCGCGCCGGCCGCTGACCGACACCGCGGAGCTCGCGCTCTCGCCCTGAGCTGCACCGCCCGTAGTAGAACCTATCTCAAAATTGAACTCCCTCCCCCTTCATGGGGGAGGGTTGGGGTGGGGGTGAAAAGTGTCAGCGGCAAATGCAGCGAAAAACTCTCCCCCTCCACCTAACCTCCCTCCCGCGAGGAGAGGGGGAATTAATATTGAGATAGGTTCTAAATGACTTTGAAACCGGTCCTTTTCTGCTGACAAACCGGATAGCTTTCGTTCGTAAGCTCTCGGCGCGCCAATACTTTTTAGCGGCGCCGAAAAATTCCTTGTCACGACCGCGGCGCTTCCACAGAATGCTGTAGCTTTAGTGGCCCACAATAATAAATTTCCGGGGGCGGGTATGAATATTTTCGTGGGCAATCTGACGACCGCGATCACGCCGGAGGATCTGCGCCGGCACTTTGCCGGGTACGGCACCACCATCAACGCCATCGTCATGCGCGACACAGGCACCGGTCTGCCGCTCGGTTATGGCCACGTCTACCTGGTGCCGGAGGACGCGGCGCTCGCCGCAATCGCCAACCTGCACAACAGCATACTCAACCACACCCGCCTGATCGTGCGCGAGTGCGTATACCGCTCGCGCCAGGAGCGGCGCCTCAGCCGCCGCCCGTGGAAAGGCATCGAGCGCCGAGTCGGCAACGCGCGCCGCCACAACGGCTACCATCACACCGAGGCGGACGAATCGCGCAAGCAACGACGGGGCTGATTGGCGGCCGGTCCCTCGAGATCTGCCATAACGCCAGGACGCGCGGCGCCCGGCACCCAGACAGCAAGAATCGGGTTGGCGCACCGGCGCGCGACCGTTAGCATGCTTCGGACCCATGTGGTGGAGGTGCGTTCATGCGAACCAGCGATTACCAGCGGATCGAACAGGCGATTCATTTTCTCGAGGCGAATTTCCGCGCCCAGCCGCGACTCGAGGACATCGCGCGCCACGTGGGCCTGAGCGAGTTTCATTTCCAGCGCCTGTTCCGGCGCTGGGCGGGGATCAGCCCGAAACGCTTCCTGCAGTTCCTGACTGCCGATTACGCGCGCGAGTTGCTGCAACGTTCGCATAACGTGCTCGACGCCACCGACCAGGCCGGCCTCTCGAGCGGCGGGCGCCTGCACGACCTGATGGTGAACCTGCATGCGGTCACCCCGGGCGAACTCGGGCGCGGCGGCGCCGGGTTGGTCATCGTCTACGGCTTTGCCGCCACACCGTTCGGCGAGTGCCTGCTGGCGCTGACCGATCGCGGAGTTTGCGGCCTCTCGTTTCTTGATCACACACGCCGTGATCACGCTCTCGCCGAGCTCAAGCGGCAGTGGCCCCGCGCCACCTTGCGACCGGCGCCACGCGCGACGCGTGCGCTCGCACAGCGCCTGTTCGCGCCGGGGAACCGCGGCGCGCCGCTGCCGCTGCTGGTGCGCGGGACCAATCTGCAAATCAAGGTCTGGGAGGCGCTGATCCGGCTGCCGCCGGGCGCGGCGCTGTCCTACGAAGCGCTCGCCGCCGGTGTTGGCGCGCCGCGCGCGGTGCGCGCGGTCGCCTCGGCGGTCGCGCGCAACGCCATCGCCTGGCTCATCCCGTGCCACCGGGTCATCCGCAAGACCGGCGCGTTCGGCGAATACCGCTGGGGCGAAGCGCGCAAAAAAGCAATGTTCGCCTGGGAAACGGCACGCGCCTCTCAGTTGCCGGCGCCGACCGCCGCGTCCATTTCCCCGCGCCAACGGGCATAACGCCGCGCGAGCGCCGGATTCGGTCTGGGCGCAAACGTCTCGCCCGGCTTTTCTTCCGGCCAATCGGCAGGGAATCCCGCGAGCAGATACGCCGTGCCGCGGGCCGTCGCCTCGTGTTGTGCCGGCCGATACACCGGCAGGCCGCTCAGGTCCGCCAACCGCCGGCACAGTCCATCGACCCGGGCAAGACCGCCGGTGGCTACCAAGCGCGTCACCGGCGTCGCATTTTCGTGCATGACCGAAAGATTCGCCTGCAGCAAAAATATAATGGATTCCGCCACCGCCGCCGCTTTTTGCCAGGCCTCACCATCACCGATCAGCCGCGAGTCGAACTCCGCCACCCAGAACGGCGCGCCGAGGCCGGCGACGCCGTTAAGAAACAGCGGCACGTTGCCGTCGCGCGCGAGCCAACCCGGCAGCTGCGCTTCGACGTTCCGCAGTCCCCATTCCTGTTCCGCCCATGCCAGCGCCGCCCCGGCGCCGTTCACGGTTCCTTCCAGCACGTACACCGACCGTTCCGCGTCGTGAAAGACCATGCTGGCGAGCAGGCCGGCGGTTACCGGTGGTTGATCGAAAACGCGCTGGATGAAAGCGCCGGTGCCGATATTGACGTAGGCGGTATCCGGTCGTGGCGCGCCCAGCGCGAACAGCGCCGCGGACTGATCGCCGGTGGCGATGGCGAGCGGTATCGAGCGGCCGCCGGCGCGCAGCGTGCCGAAGGCCTTGCGCGTCGGCACACAGCGCGGCAGTACTTCCGGCGGCACGCCGAACAACGCGAGCAGCGACGGATCCCAGTCGCGTGATTGCAAGTTCCACAGCAGCGTGCGCGCGGCGTTGGCGGGATCGGCGCACAGCGGTTTTTCTTCCACCAGCCGGAACAACAGGAAACTGGCGAGCGGCCCCATGGCCAGGCGGCGAATGCGTTGCGCTGCGGCTACCGCCGGCAATTGATCGAGACACCAGCGCAGCTTGGCGGCGCCGTAATGCGCCGAGAGCATCAATCCCGTGCGCCGATGGATTTCGTCGGCATGCGCCGAGAATCCGGCGAGCCCCGCCTGCGCGCGCCGATCCTGCCAGCTGATGACCGGCGACAGCGCCGCGCCGGTGTTGCGGTCCCAACAGACGATGCTCGAGCGCTGCGTCGCCAAACCGGCGCCGGCGATCCGATCGACACGATCGCCGAGCGCGGCGATCGTCTCCGCCACGACCTCACGAAGCGAGGTGATCAGCTCTTCCGGATCCTGCTCCACCCAATCCAAATGCGGACGGCGCTCGCCGATCTTGCGCAGCGCGCTCGCCCGCAATGCGCCGCGGGCGTCGAATACCAGCGCGCGGCTCGCGTGTCCGCCTTGATCGATACAGAGGTAAAGTGACTCCGGGCGGGAGGGGATGGCCGCGGCGCGCGTCATCACGCCGACGGCAGGTGGCGGTGCCAGTCGTAACCGCCGGCGCCGCTCACGATGAACCACGGATTGTGCAGATCGGACTTGTTGTACACCAGCGACCGGC
>DASPRK010000102.1:0-7833 GCA_035624495.1 Methylomirabilis sp. (SeqCode)
CCTGGACGACCTCAGGCGTATTCCTTACCTCACGCGCCGCGAGGCCGGGGCCGCGCTGCTGTTGCAGGATATCGCCGACATCCGCCTCGGGCCGCAGATGCGCCGCGGCATCGCCGACCTGAACGGCCAGGGCGAAGTCGCCGGCGGCATCGTGGTCATGCGCTCGGGCAGCAACGCCCAGACCGTGATTGCGCAGGTCAAGGGCAAGCTCGAGCAGCTGAAAAAAAGCCTGCCCGAAGGCGTGGAGGTGGTCGAGACTTATGATCGCTCGGCCCTGATCGGGCGCGCGGTCGCGACCCTCAAGCAGCGGCTGGTCGAGGAGTTCATCCTGGTGGCCCTGGTCTGCGCCGCGTTCCTGTTTCATCTGCGTTCATCGCTGGTGGTGGTGTTCACGCTGCCCGTGGGCATTCTCGTGGCCTTCATCGTCATGCATTTCCAGGGCATCAATGCCAACATCATGTCGCTCGGCGGTATCGCCATCGCCCTCGGAGCCATGGTGGATGCCGCAATCGTGATGATTGAGAACGTCCACAAGCGCCTCGAACAAAGCGCGGCCGCCGGCGGGCAGCGTCTCGCCGCGATGCAGGAGGCGATGGTCGAGGTCGGGCCGCCGCTGTTCTTTTCGCTGTTGATCATCACGCTCTCGTTTCTGCCGGTGTTCGCGCTGCAGGCGCAGGAGGGGCGGCTGTTCGCACCGCTGGCCTACACCAAGACCTTCGCGATGGCGGCGGCCGCCGGGCTGTCGGTCACGCTGGTCCCGGTCCTGATCGTCTACCTGGTGCGCGGACGCATCCGCGAGGAGAAGGCCAACCCGATGAACCGCGTGCTGGTGCGCGCTTACCGTGTCGTGATCGGCGCGGCGCTGGGCCGTCCCGGCGTTACCCTGGCAATCGCCGTGCTGCTGGTGGCCACGAGTTTCTGGCCATTGTCGCGGCTCGGTTCCGAATTCATGCCGCGGCTCGATGAGGGCGACCTGCTCTACATGCCGACCACGCTGCCGGGCCTTTCCATCGGCAAGGCGCAGCAACTGCTGCAACAAACCGATCGGCTGATCAAGACGGTGCCCGAGGTCGATACGGTGTTCGGCAAGATCGGTCAGGCCGAAACCGCCACCGACCCGGCGCCGCTGACGATGATCGAGACGACCATACGGCTCAAACCGCGCGCGCAGTGGCGCGACGGTATGACGCTGCCGAAACTGATCGCGGAACTGGACGAGCGGGTGCGTATCCCGGGCCTCACCAACTCATGGCAAATGCCGATCGCGGCGCGCATCGACATGCTGGCCACGGGCATCAAAACGCCGCTCGGCGTCAAGGTCGCCGGCCCGGATCTGCGCGTGATCGACACGATCGGGGCGCAGATCGAAGGTCTCCTGCAGCCGTTGCCCGGCACGGCGTCGGTTTATGCCGAGCGCACCGGCCGCGCGCGCTACATCGAGATTGACGTCGACCGCGACTCGGCGGCGCATTACGGCCTGAGCGTGGAGGACATATACGAAGTTATTGCCATGGCGGTTGGCGGCATGAACATCACCTATACGGTGGAAGGCCGCGAACGTTATCCGATCAACCTGCGATTTCCGTCCGAGGTGCGCAATTCGCTCACGGCGCTTAAGGAGCTACCGGTGTTTCTTCCCACCGGCCAGCAGATCCGCCTGGTGGACGTCGCGGACGTCGCGATCAAGGATGGGCCCGAGATGATCAAGAGCGAGGATGCGCGGTTGAACGACTGGGTCTACGTCGATATCCAGGGACGCGATCTGGGCTCCTACGTTGCCGACGCCCAGCGCGTCGTGACCAATCACGTGAAATTGCCTCCGGGTTATTCGATCGGTTGGTCCGGCCAGTACCAATACCTCACGCGCGCCGCCGAGCGCTTGCACTATATCGTGCCCTTGACCCTGGTCCTGATCTTCCTGCTGCTGTACCTCAATTTCCGCAACATGACCGAGGCGCTCATAGTGATGGGCGCGCTGCCGCTGGCCCTGGTCGGGGGAATCTGGCTGTTGTTCGGGCTGGATTACCATCTTTCGGTCGCCGTCGGCGTCGGCTTCATCGCCCTGGCCGGCGTGGCCGCCGAGTTCGGTATTGTGATGCTGGTGTATCTCGACCAGGCCGTGAAGCGCCGTCGTCCGGCAACGCTCGCCGAGTTGCACGAGGCGGTGATCGAGGGCGCGGTTCTGCGCGTGCGCCCCAAGGCCATGACGGTGGCGGTCGTCATCGCCGCGCTGCTGCCCATCATGGTGGGCGGCGGCACCGGCTCCGAGGTCATGCGGCGCATCGCCGCGCCCATGATCGGCGGCATGGTCACCGCGCCCCTGGTGTCCATGCTGGTCATACCGGTGCTTTATGTTTTGTGGAAACGGCGGGGACTGGCGAGGGCCGATTGATATCGGCGAAGGAAGTCACGCAACCGGCGCCGTAACAAATACACATGAGTGTTTGCCATAAGTTATCGAGAAAGGAGATGAGAGGATGAACAAGATATTTCCTGTATTAGGCATTCTGGGCCTGATCGTCTGTCAGGCGTATCCGGCGAATGCGTCCGCGGCCAATCCCAAAGATCCGGCCAAGGCCACCAGCGCTGAGATCGACCCCGAGGTGAAAACCCTGGTGGAGCTCGCCGGGCAGGGCAAGACCGAACTGCTGCTCAAGATGCTCGGACCGCAGACGGACGTCAACCGGGCCGATGAGACCGGAACGACGCCCTTGCACGCTGCCGCCAAGGGCGGCTATCGGGACATTGTTTCGGCCCTGCTCGCACACGGCGCCAATATCAACGCCAGGGACAAACGCGGCGCAACGCCGCTCCTGAACGCTGCCGCGAACGGGCACACGGAAATCGTGCGCTTGCTGCTCGACAAAGGCGCGCGGCTGAAGGCCCAGGATATCAGCGGTGCCAATGCCCTGATGCTCGCCACCAACCACGGCTATATGGATACGATGAAACTGGTACTGGACCGCGGTATCGACATCGACGCGGCCGACGACGACGGTACCACCGCGCTGCTGGTCGCGTTGCAGAGCAAGCAACCGGAAGCGGCACGCTATTTGATCGGACGCGGCGCCGACGTCAATGTTGGCGACGAGCTCGGGAATATCCCGTTGGCTCTTGCCGCCAAGATGGGCGAGATCGACACCGTGAAGCTGCTGATCGACAAAGGCGCCAATCTAACCGCGCGCGACGGCGACGGCAACACGCCGATGATTTACGCCATCTGGCAAAAGAATGCGGAGCTCGTGCAACTCTACCTGGACCACGGCGTCAGTATTGAAACTCCGTTCATGCAGGAAGCACGGCCCTTGATGATCGCGGCTGGGCTGGGTAACCGGGAACTGACGGAGTTCTTCCTCAAGAAAGGGGCGAAGCTCGAAGCCCGTGACGGCGGCGGTTCGACCGCGCTCACCTACGCCGCGCGCACCGACAAAGCCGATGTCGTCAAATTCCTGTTGCAACAGGGCGCCGCCATCAATACCCGGGACACCGCCGGGCGGACGCCGCTCATTATCGCCGCCACGACCGGCAGCCTGGGGGCGATGAAGGAGCTCATTGTCGCCCGGGCCGATATCGATGCCGTGGACACGTTGAGTCGCTCGGCGCTGCAATGGGCCATTGAACAGAGGCACATCGAGGCCGCGCAGTTATTACTCGACAACAAGGCGTCGCCGGATCTCGGCGACGGCAAGAACGTTACGCCGCTGATGCTGGCGGGCTCGCTGGGCGAGGACAAAATCGCCGTGGCCCTGCTCGACAAGGGCGCTAACGTGAACGCGCGCGCCAAGGGCGACGTCACCCCGTTGATGTTCGCCTCGCTCACCGGGCAGGTGGCGGTCGTGAAACTGTTTCTCGACCGCGGTGCGCAGGTCGATGCGCAAGACGAACAAGGCCGCACCGCCCTGTTTTATGCCGCCGGACGGGGATTCCCCGTCATTACCCGCCTGCTGCTCGAAAAAGGCGCCGATCCCAACCATGTCGACAAGTTCAAGAAAACTCCGACCGACTACGCCATCGAGGCCGACAAGATGCCGGTGGTCGAGCTGCTGAAGCAGCACGGCGCCAAATCTTCGGCCAAGCCTAAGCCCAAGCCCAAGACCTCAGGAACCAACCCGCTCAAGAAACCCGGCGCGGGGGACACGGGCAAGACGCCAGGTGCCGACGCTTCCAAAGCGGGGCCATAGATCGGTGCCCGGGAAACCCGGGCCGGCAACGTGACGGGAGCACCGCGTTACCGAGGCGACGCAACGACGGCGAGAAATGGACACAACGAATGCAGTTGGCGCCGGCGATGTCCGTGCACCGATGCGCGGGTAAGACCATATATGCGGGTAAGACCATATATATAGAGCGAGCCCGCGCACGGCGGTGGTTTATGGCCGCGCCGTGGTGCGGTAAGCTGGAAACAATCGGTCTCTCGGCGGCGTGGTGCCTTGCGTATCCGGTCTCAGCCCAGCGGCGGATCGGCGCCGCCGGGCGTGAAGCCCAAGCGACACTCTGGATGCAACCCGGGAAAAATCACGTGAGCATTCCTTACAGCTTGCTTCCGGTCGCTTGGTACTGGATCGCGACGGCCGTGTACGTACTGCTGTTGGCGTTCGCCGCGCACGGCGCGCCGTGGCGAACGTTGAAAGACGAGTCGCAGTTGCACGTTTTTCTCGGCACTTGCGTGCTGCTCATGCCGCTGTGGCTCATCAAGACACCTATTCTTCCCGGGCTCGACTATCACTACCTCGGCGCCACGCTCATGACCCTCATGTTCGGTTGGCGGCTCGCGATCGTCGGCATGAGCGTGGTGCTCGCGGCGGCGGTGCTCAACGGCAACCTCGATTGGCCCGGCTATCCGTTCAACACCCTCGTCATGGGCGCCATGCCGGTGGCGGTGAGCCACGCCATTCTGCGCGCGGTCGAGCGCTGGCTGCCGCCGAACTATTTCATATACGTTTTCGCCGCCGCCTACGGCGGCGCGGCCCTGGCCGTCCTGGGTGCCGTGCTGGCCGCGGTCGCGGTCCTGTGGCTCGGCGGGGTTTATAGTTTCGCGCAGATCGCCGACAAGTATTTTCCGCTCGTCGTGCTGCTCATGGTTCCCGAGGCCTTTATCACCGGCATCGTGATCGCGCTGCTGGTGGCGTTCCGGCCGCATTGGGTCAGCACCTTCGACGATAATCGCTATCTCAAGGGACGTTAATGCGCCTGGCGGGATATCGGCACGATTGACCGCTGTCCAATAGACAGGCGGTGACGCCGCAAGGAGACGCAATGATTTCGTTTACGCTCAACGGTCAACCGGTTTTCTCCGGCGCTGATCCGGACAAGCCGTTGTTATGGGTGTTACGGGACGAGTTCCATTTGAAGGGCACCAAGTACGGTTGCGGCGTCGGCGTGTGCGGCATCTGCACCGTGCTGCTCGACGGCGAACCGAATCACGCATGCATGCTGCCGCTGCGCAAGGCGACCGCGCGCGCGGTGCTGACCGTGGAGGGTCTTGCCGGCGTGAACCCGGCGCTGGTCGCCGCGTGGATCGCGACACAGGCGCCGCAGTGCGGCTACTGCCACGGCGGGCAGCTGCTCGCCGCCGCGGCGCTGCTCGCGCGACACCCGAAACCGAGCGACGCCGAAATCGATCAGGCGATGGCCGGCGTGCTGTGCCGCTGCGGCACCTATCCGCGTATCCGCCGCGCGATTCACGCGGCGGCCGTCCGATCAGCCGGAAGCGAGGCGGCGCCGGCCGCGCCCATGCACCGCAAAACCGGCGAGGGCATCGCGCTCAACGATTTTATCCGCATCGGCCCGGGCGGCAAAGTGACGGTTGTCATCAACCACTCGGAGATGGGGCAGGGATCGCTCACCGGCTTGTGCATGCTGGTGGCCGAGGAACTGGAGGTCGATCCGTCCGCGCTGCACACGGAGTTCGCTCCGGCCGACGTGCGTTACAAGAACCCGCTGTGGGGCCAGCAGTTCACCGGTGGATCCAGCAGCATCCGCGGCGAGTGGGAACCGCTGCGGCGCGTCGCTGCTGAGACCCGCGAGCACCTGATCGCGGCCGCCGCCAAACACTGGAAGGTCCGGCGCGGCGAATGCCGCGCCGAAAACGGCCATGTCGTGCACTCGCCGAGCGGACGCCGTCTGGCCTACGCCGAATTGGTCGTCGATGCCGCGCGACTCGATGCCCCCGGGCGCATCGCGCTCAAGGAGCCCAAATCGTTTCGACTCATCGGTAAACCGGTACCGCGTCTCGAGATCCCCGACATGGTCACCGGACGGACGGTATACGGCATCGACGTTGCGCGACCCGGCATGCGGGTGGCCACGGTCGTGCGCTGTCCGGTGCCCGGCGGTCGGATCGGGCGTTACGAGGCGGCGGCCGCGCAGGCCGTGCCCGGCGTGCGCGCGGTGGTGCCGATCGAAAGCGGCGTGGCGGTGGTGGGCGACGATTTCTGGTCGGCGTCGCGCGGGCGCGAGCAGCTCCGGGTCGAATGGCAATACGGCAGGAACGCCGCAGTCGACAACGAAGCCGTCCATGCTGCGCTCAAGGCGGCGCTCGAGCGGGAGGGAAAGATCGTACGGCGCGAGGGTCACGTGAAGCGCCTCTTCAAGAATGCCGCGCGCGTGCGCCAAGCCGAGTATGTCGTCCCGTATCTCGCCCATGCCACCCTCGAGCCGATGAACTGCGTGGCCGATGCGCGTCACGACGGCTGCGACGTGTGGGTCGGCACGCAGAGCCAGGTGGACACGCAGAAGATCGCGGCCAGCATTACCGGCCTGCCGAAGAAGCTGGTGCGTGTGCACACGCAGTTTCTCGGCGGCGGATTTGGTCGCCGGCTCGAGACCGATTTCGTGGCCGACGCCGTGGAACTGTCGAAAAGACTTGGCACAGCGGTGCAGGTCATCTGGACGCGCGCCGACGATCTGCAGCATGATTGCTACCGGCCCGCGAGTCACGCACGCTTGCGCGCCGTGTTGGACGCCGACGGCCGGCCCGCGGCCTGGCACATGCGCCTGGCGGGTCCGGCGCTCGCGCTCGAAGGCGTGCAAATGGATTACGCCATCGAGCACGTGCGCGAAGAGCATGTTGAGGTCAGCTCGCCGTTGCCGACTGGGGCGTGGCGCTCGGTCGGCGCCTCGCAGAACGCCTTCGCCATCGAGGGTTTCATCGACGAGCTGGCGCACGCCGCCGGCCGCGATCCCTTCGAGTACCGGCGGCAACTGCTGGCGCCGCAACCACGCCTGCGCGGCGTACTCGAACGCGTCGCACGAATGTCGGGCTGGGGCCGGGTGATGCCCGCCGGGCACGGGCTCGGCATCGCCGCGTACCGGTCGTTCGGCAGTTTTGCCGCGATGGTGGCCGAGGCCGTGGTCGCGGACGGCGCGATCAAGGTTCCGCGCGTGTGGGCGGTCGTCGACTGCGGCATCGCGGTCAATCCCGACGCCGTGCGCGCCCAGATCGAGGGCTCGATCGCGTTCGGCCTGTCGGCCGCGCTCATGGAAGAGATCCGCATCGAACACGGCCGGGTGACGCAGGCCAACTTCGAGGATTATCCGATCCTGCGTCTGCCGGAGATGCCGGCGGTGGAGATCGAGATCATCGAAAGCCGCGAAGACCCCGGGGGCGTCGGCGAGCCGGGCGTGCCGGTGATTGCGCCGGCGGTGTCGAACGCGGTGTTCGCCGCAAGCGGCGTGCGCCAGCGGCGGCTGCCGTTGCGCCGCTGACCGCTGCCGTTACCCGCGGCGCCATGGTAAACTTGCCCGCTATCGATTGATTATGGCGGTGAGGGCCGGTCCCCTCGGTGACGAAAGCTTGTGAACCCGGTCAGGTCCGGAAGGAAGCAGCCGCAG
>DASPRK010000151.1:0-3178 GCA_035624495.1 Methylomirabilis sp. (SeqCode)
CCAGCGCCGTGACGCCGATATAAAAGAGGATCAGGAGACCGTCGAGCCAGGTGAAAACATCATTGGCCTCGGGGTAGTGCGTCAGCAGCCACCACGGAGCATTGTCCTGCAACAGCCAGAACGCATCGTGCTCGACCAGCCAGCCGGCGACCGCCTGTTTAATGATGACGAACCACGGACTTCCACTCCACTGGAACGCGCCGATGGCAATGCCCAGCACCCCGTAAACCAGTGCCGCAACCTCCCAACGCGACGCCTGCGACGGCTTCAGCGACAGTACCTCCTGGTTGGGGGAACGCGTCTCGAGGTGCACCGCATCGCGGTGTCCGCTGCAGCGGCCGCAGGCATGGCATGCGGACGCCGACGAGAGATGTCGCACGTCGATGAGCGGCGCGCAATCCACCGCGGGAGTGCCGCGCGGTGCATGACGCCAGGCATCCGCGTCAGCGCGGAAATGCACCGGGGCAAGACGCGCCAGCAGCCCGAATACGCCGTTGGCCGGACACAAGTGCCGGCACCAGACGCGCTTGCCGCGGCCGTACACCAGACCCACACCGACCGCCATCAGGGTCGAGCCGCCCAGCACCAGCAGCGTGGCCTTGGGATATTCGTACACGCTCACCAGTTGGCCGAAGACCGTGGTCATGGCAAAGGCGACGAAGGGCCAGCCGCCCCAGCGCATCCATTTCGGAATCGCGCGACCCAAGCCGTGGCGGCTGGCGAATTCCGTGAGCGCGCCCTCGGGACAAAACACGCCGCACCACACCCGGCCCATCAGCATCATGCTGACCATCACGAACGGCCACCAAACGCCCCAGAACACGAACTGGGCGAACAGCGTCAGGTTATCGTAGACATGCGCGTACTGCGGTGGCAGCGGGAGGAACGCCGGATAGACAACCAGGGAGAGATAAAACAGCACTACCGTCCACTGGATAACCTGAATGACGGAACGGTGCCGCTGCATCGCGTCTCCCAGGGATCGTAGCCAGCCGTCACGGCGCCGGGTGAACGTGATGGGTCTTATGCTCGTATCGGTATCCATGTTCGTCGGGTTCGTCGCCGGATTCGGAGGAAGTCGTTCAAATCATTTGACGACGATCCGACCTTTCGCCGTTTCGGGATGAAACTCGCCATAGAACGGATAAACGCCCGGCTTGAGCTCGGGAAACACCAGAAACGAGGTCGCCCCCGCTCCCAGCACCTTTTCCCGGCGCGGGTTATCGGATTCGAACTCTTCCGGGCCCGGCCCCTCGTTTATGATGATGAGCTTGAAGCGCGTGCCGGCGGGCACTTCGATAGTCTCCGGGTAGAAGCGACCTTCCCTGGCCGTGAGCTTGAGCGTAAGCAACTCCTCGGCCGCAGCGATTCCGGAGCCGGCGGCGAGCCACAGCGCAGTGGCGACGATGAAACCGGTGCGAGGCGTGATCATGGACGCGCCTCAATTCGCCGCGCGGCGCGGCGCCGCAGGCACGACCGCGCTCTGAGTGGCGGTTTGCGCCGCTTCGAGCAAGGTGGCGCAAAGCGACAGGAACGCGGCCGTGGTGAGCCGCAAACTCGCGTGGCCGATGTGCAGATGCACGGTATCGCAGTCGGCGCAGCGCTCGACCTGGCACACGGCGCAACGGGCCAGGATTTGTCTGTCTTCGGTATCGTGGTGAGGGTTCATGCGGTACCTCCTTTGAAGGTCAAGCTTGGCAATAAGATCTGTCCTCATCTGTCACACCATCTATGTCCCGCAACCGGGCCAATACGTTCGTGGTGATCAGAACGTGATCTGGACGCGTACTCCGATTAGGTTCATGTCTTTGGCGCCGTTGCCGGCGGGATTACTGATGTGCTGCAAATCGGGCGACACCTCGAATTTCTCGTAAACGCGCCAGCGATAATACAACTCGATGTCGCGCTCCGCGCCGCTGGCCGCGTAGCCGAAATCGGGGATTCCGTCGCCGTTGGCATCGAGCGTGGGAGCATCGTTGCGGAAGTCACTGCTCGTGCGCATTTCTCCGACCGCCACGCCCACGGCATCGGCGCCGCGATTCCAGTCGTCGCCGCGGAACTCGGCGCCCAGCGTGAGTGCCCGGTCAAAACGCACATTGCCCTTGATCTGGTGACCGTAACGTCCAAACAGGGTCGTGGCGTCGCCCACCCGCTGGTCCGCACTCAGCCCCCAGCCGGTGTGGACCTCGGTCGCGGTGTCTTCCTCGTCGGCGTATGGCGTAGCCTGGCCGTTGCGCCAGAAATAAAGACGGTAGTTACCGCTCAGGCCGCCGAAAAATTTCCGAGTCGTCGCGAGTTGAGCGATGACGAAGGGTTTCTCGAAACTGTTCGAGAACTGCGCCCCGCTGCCCGCGCCGAAGACGCCGAGCGAGGCGTCCCAGGCGAGCGGCCTTTCGGTTTCGTTGTGATAGGCAAAGCGCAATCCCGGCGTGAAACCGAAGGTGTCCACGCCCACGTCTCCACCCGCGTCGAGCAGCGGGTTGTGGACGAACGCGGTGTTGAGGAAGCGCGTGGTCTCGTCGTCGGCGATGGCATTCTGGTCGAAGAACAGGAACGGGTCCATCTTTCCGAAGTTGAAACTGAAATTTTCGCGCGATTGCGGCTTGAAGCCGCCCAGCGGCAGCGGCACGTCGAGTTGGTACCAAGCCTGCGCCAGCAACACGGTGGCGTCGTCCTCGGGTCGCACCCCCTGGACGTGAAAGCCGGTCGCGTTGACGCCGCCGAACGTGGGCAGAATGCGCGTAAGGCCGTCACCCTGGCCCATACGGAAATGAGCGAAGAGCTTGCCCTCGGCATTGCCGAATTCGCCGCCCGGCAGGCTCACGGAAACGTCGGCGCGGTAGTTCCACTGGCTCTCACTCGATCCATCCGTGGTGGCGCTGCCGCTCGCGCGTTGCGCCACCGTCGTGAACGAGACGCCCGTGGTAATGCCTTCGAGCGATTCGATCATGCGCGCCTGTTTTTGCATCGAGAGCGTCTGGGATTCCACGGCCTTCAAGCGCGTCGCGAGTTCCGGTTCGCTTTCGCTGATACTCCCGCCTTCCAGCGCCTTCTCCAGGTCCTCGTTCTTTTTCTCGAGACGCTCGATGCGCTCGAGCAGTTCCGCGTTCGAGGGTTCGTCGGCATGCACCGGCATCGCGCCGCCGAGCGCGAGACCGATGGCGCCGGCCACGGCACC
>DASPRK010000168.1:0-5003 GCA_035624495.1 Methylomirabilis sp. (SeqCode)
CGACAACTATCTTGGCAAGGACCCGGCGAGCACCAGGGTCAAACACCGGCCGGTTGATCCGGCGGCCCATGCAAAGTTCGCAGCCGCCATCAGGAACATACCGCCGGAGAAACGCTAGGGAAGATCTGATTTAGTCCGTTCGTGGTGAGCTTGTCGAACCACGAATGGACGAATAGCCTGCTAATTATGACTTTTCCCGTTCACCCTTCGACAAGCTCAGGGCGAACGGGGTGACTTAATCAGAGCTTCCCTAGCGGATAAAAATGAGGGCGGCTGGCAGGAATGATGGAGAACCGGACAATGATCGACAAAGAATTCGCCGAGCGTTTCGCGCGGGAATGGATCGACTCGTGGAACAGCCATGATCTCGATCGCATTTTGTCGCACTATGACGACCAGTTCGAGATGTCCTCCCCGGTTATCATCCAGATCGCGCGCGAACCCTCGGGCACGCTCAAGGGCAAGGATGCGGTTGGCGCTTACTGGGCCAAGGCGTTGCAGCTCATTCCCGATCTTCGATTCGAGCTGCTCACGACCCTGATCGGGGTTAACAGCATCACCCTGTACTACCGGGGGCATCGAGGCTTGGCGGCCGAAGTGTTTCATTTTGGCCGCGACCGAAAGGTCGTCCGGGCGTACGCGCATTATGCACTTTGACATCCTGCTCGCAGGTTGGGCATTCATGCATCGTTATCGGACCGGTTATGGAAATCAGCCTCTCAACGGACATTGACCGTATTTCCTGGGAGGAATTGGCGCGCCTTTTCGAACTGGCGCCATTGGGTAAAAAGCGCGACCCCGAAAAGCTGTAATTGGCATTCCGGAACAGCTTGCTGAAAGTATTCGCCTTTGATGGCATGAAGCTCGTCGGCGCCGGTCGCGCGCTATCCGACGGCGTGTGGCGCGCGGCCATTTATGACGTGGCGGTCCTGCCGGAGTATCAAGGCAAGGGAATCGGAAGCACGATCATTCGCCACCTGGTCGACTCCGCCAATGTCGAAGTCATCATGTTGTACGCGGCGCCGGGCAAGGAGGAATTTTACGAGCGGTTCGGGTTCCGAAAAATGACCACCGCCATGGCAATCACGCCGAGTGAAGACGAAGCCAGAAAGCGTGGTCTGATCGAGTGAAGCCCCGCAACTAACAGTTAACAACGCCCTTCCACCGTCACTGTAATTCCGGTGGCGCCGGTCCGTGCACGCATGCCGCGGCGCGGCCGAGGAGCAGTTCGCGCTCGCGGGTGTTGCGCGTGAGCGCGGCGGCGCGCTCGAACTCTGTGCGGGCTTCATCGAGGCGACCGAGTTTGGCAAGCAAATCGCCACGCACGCTCGGCAAGAGATGATAGTTCTTCAGCGACGGCTCGGACGTGAGTGCATCGACGAGCTCAAGGCCCGCGGCCGGGCCGAAGGCCATGGCGTGCGCGACCGCGCGATTCAGTTCCACGACGGGGGAGGGCGCGAGCCGGGCGAGCGCGTCGTAGAGCGCCGCGATGCGCTCCCAGTCCGTTTCCTCCGGTGCACGGGCGCGTGCATGACAGGCGGCAATCGCGGCCTGCAGCGCGTAGGGCCCGAGCGCGCCGCCGAGCGCTTCGGCGCGTTCAAGCGCCGCGAGGCCGCGACGGATCAAAAGTTGATCCCAGCGCGCGCGGTTCTGATCGAGCAGCAGCACGGGCTCGCCCTTGGGTCCGGTCCGCGCGCCTTCGCGCGATGCTTGTATTTCCATCAGCGCCACGAGGCCGTGAATCTCGGGTTCGGTCGGAGCCAGCTCGGCCAGGATACGCCCGAGACGCAGGGCGTCCTGGCACAGCGCCGGCCGCATCCAGTCCTCGCCGGCGGTCGCTGAATAGCCCTCATTGAACACCAGATAAATTACCTCGAGCACCGACGCCAGACGCGCGACGAGCTCATCTCCACGCGGGACCTCAAAGGTTATGCGCGCGTCGGCGAGGGTGCGCTTGGCGCGGACGATGCGCTGGGCTACTGTCGGCTCCGGGACGAAAAAGGCGCGCGCGATCTCCTCGGTCGTCAGGCCGCCGAGCAGGCGCAGCGTGAGCGCCACGCGCGCCTCGGTGGAGAGCACCGGATGGCAGGCGGTGAACATGAGGCGCAGCAGGTCGTCGCCGATGTTATCGTCGAGCATGGCGTCAGGTTCCGTGTCGGCCGTCTGCTGCTGGAGTTCGGCCTCGTGGTCGAGCTGCTCGTGCTTGCGCGCCAGCAGCTTGTTGCGGCGGAAGTGATCCAGCGCCCGGTTCTTCGCGGTGGCCATGAGCCATGCGCTGGGGTTGTCCGGGATGCCCGATCGGGGCCAGGTTTCGAGCGCCGCGACCAGTGCGTCCTGTGCGAGCTCCTCGGCCAGACCGACGTCGCGCACCATGCGCGCGAGACTGGCGATGATCCTGGCGGACTCGATGCGCCAGACCGCGTCGATGGTGCGATGGATGTCGGTAGCCGTCACGGCTGCCGATCACACCATCATCGATCCGCCGGCGCAAGCGAGGCCGCCGTAACGAAGGCGTTGCGGCCCTCGGGGCCCGGGTTCAGCGCTACGATTCGATCAGGACCTTGAACCCGCCCCAGAACATGCGCTTGCCGTCGAAGGGCAGGGCCTTGGGGTTCATCATGGCGGCCACGCGCGGGTCTTTCATGACCTTGGCGTTGACGCGGTCGCGGTCCTGGCGCGACTTGTACACGATCCAGGAAAACACCACGGTTTCGCCGCGTTTCAACTTGACGCTCTGCGGGAAGGACGTATATTTGCCCGGCTTCACGTCGTCGGCCAGGCATTCGATGTATTCGAGCGCGCCGTGCTCGCGCCAGACCCTTGCCGCCATGCGGGCCATGCGGCGATACGCTGCCAGATTTTTGGTGGGGACCGGTACCACGAAGCCGTCTACGTAACTCGTACCTGAAACCCTGCGCGCTGCGCTCGTTCGTCTAGCCATATTAAAACCTCCTTGTCAGGTATCACGGCGGTTGTCATTCACAAATCACTGGTCATACGCCTTTTTTAAAGTTTTGACGTCGAGTTTTTTCATTTTGATCAATGCCGCCATGACCCTCTCGGATTTTTTCGGGTCCTTGTCTTGCAGCATCTCGATCATGACGGTGGGGACGATCTGCCAGGACAGGCCGTATTTGTCCTTCAGCCAGCCGCATTGCTGCGCCTTTTCGTCTCCGCCGGCGGAGAGTTTTTCCCAGTAATAGTCGACTTCCTTCTGGGTCTCGCAGTTCACGACGAACGACACGGCCTCGGTGAACTTGAAGTGCGGCCCGCCGTTCAAGGCCACGAATTTCTGCCCGTCGAGCTCGAAGGCCACAGTCATGGCCGATCCCTTCGGCTTGCCGGAGACCTTGGCTCCCTCTTCGCCATAGTGGGCGACGCTCACGATCTTCGAGTTCTTGAAAATGGAGGTATAGAAATTCGCCGCCTCCTCGGCCTGAGTATCGAACCACAGGAACGGGGTGATTTTTTGCATAGAGTTTACTCCTTTAACTTCCCCGTTCGCCCTGAGCTTGTTGAAGAGTGAACCGGAAATGTCCGTAAATGGGATGGTTCGTCCGTTCGTGGTTCGACAGGCTCACCATGAACGATCCTACCGGGCTATCTGTGCAAAAATTCAGCCGAGGAAACAGGGGCCGACCTCGCGCACTTCGACGGCGGCCCATGCGGCCGCGGGGCACTCGCCGGCGATGGCGATCGCCTGTTCCCGGGTCACGCCGTCGATGAGAAAGAAACCGCCGACCATTTCCTTGGCTTCGGCGAACGGGCCGTCGCGCAGCGTCTGCTTGCCGCCGCGTACTGATACCCGGACGCCGCTGGCGTCGGATTGAAGCGATTCGACGGCCTTGAGCAGGCCGCGCGCCTTGAGGCCCTCGCCGAAGCGCACCATCTGCGCGTAGGCGTCCTGACCTTCTTCCGGCGTGCGTTCGGCGCGCTGGCCCCGGGGTTCCACGATCAAGAGCAGATAAGCCATACGGTTCCCTCTGTTTTCAGGCGGACGCGGAAGGCGCCACAATGATCATCCACAACACGCCGAAACGATCGACGACCATACCGAAGCGCGGCGAGAAAAAAGTCTTGGCAAGCGGCATCCGTACCTGCCCACCGTCGGCGAGCGCGGCGAACTTGCGGTCGGCCTCCGTCACGTCCAGCACCGTCAGCGACAATCCGAAGCCCTGGAAATTCGGCTTTCCCAGGCAAAGGCCGTCGGACGCCATCACCGTCGTCTCGCCGATGCGGAAGCTCGAGTGCATCACTTTGTTTTCGGAACCGGGCGGCGCCTTGCTTTTCTCCGGGGGCTCGGGGTTGTCCTTGTAGCGCATGAGCATGGTTACTTCGGCGCCGAGCGCCTGGCGGTAGAACTCGATCGCCTCTTCGCAGCGGCCCTCGAAGAACAGATAGGCTTGGACTTGCATAATGTTTCCTCGTGGTTGCGGGTGCGGACCCGGGCTGTCGTTATGATGCCTCTTTGCGTAGCTGCGCGACCCGCGCAGGCTGAGGCGCTTCCTGTTCGCGCAACGCCTGCGTGAATTTCGCGCTGAAGTCTTCGGCCTCGAACAACTGGCGGATTTCGACCTCGGTCCCGTCTTTGAACGGAGCGCGCTTCAGCCACTCGATCGCGGCTTGCAGAGAATCGACCTGCCACAGCCAGTAGCCGCCGATCAGTTCCTTGCTCTCGACGAATGGCCCGTCGGTCACCGTGCGCTGTGTGCCTGAAAACCTGACGCGCGCGCCTTTCGAGCTGGGTTGCAGCCCCTCGAGCGCGAGCATCAAGCCGGCCTTGGTTAATTCCTCGTTGTATTTGCCCATCTCCGCCAAGGACTTATTGTCCGGCGTGACGCCCGCTTCGCAGTCTTTGCCGCCCTTGACTATCACCATGAATCGCATTGTCGTGTCTCCTTGAGTTTGGGTTGGTGAACGGGCCGGCTCGCGAATTTGGACGCGTGCGGCCCGGCTCTACTGGTACGACGAACGAAACGCGGCGAAATCGACAGGTCGAACGA
>DASPRK010000191.1:0-7321 GCA_035624495.1 Methylomirabilis sp. (SeqCode)
GTTCGGACTCTCCTTTGTGCACCCCCACCCCGAATTCCGGACCAGGATTTCGGCCCCCCGTTAAAACGGGGGGTTTTTTTTGGCCGTGCCGGCGAAAGTATACTTGAGAAGCAGTCCAAAGGAACCGGCGGTTTTTTACCGACAATCGCCCACCAACACGCTGAAAAATATATAATTAAACCATTGAATCTTCCGCGTGGCGCACACCCGCGCGGCGATGGATCAAAACCCCGGCACGCGCAGCGAGAACGTCCGGCCAAGGCGCCGCCTGTCCTCCTCGTGTCGCCGGATGGCGATGAACGCATAAAGTGGTTCACCCGAACGGATTCCATGTCCAACATCGACAAGCCGACGTATCTGCCAGAATTCGGAAGTTTCGGCATGCTGATACGGTTTCTGCTGGTGGCGGAACTGATCGCCATCGTCATCACCATCGGGCGCAATGCCGAATTCACCGATCAGGCCTGGCAGGACTTCAGCCTGTTGTCGCTGTTCGCGATGTCGATCGCCGTGGCCGGCGTCATCGTTCTCAAGATGGCCTCGCCACTGATCCGGCGCAGCACCACGACGCTCGGTTCGGTACTGGCGGTGACGCTGCTGTTGCTCGTCACGGCGCTCGGAACCGACGTCATGATATATCTGCTTTATTACTTCGGCGTGATCGAGGAACGCTGGCCGGTGTGGCGCGAGTCGCTCATGATCCGCAGCCTCATGATCACCGCTATCATCGGAACGCTCGGCCTGCGCTATCTGATCCTGCGGGAGCGCGCGGACGCCGACTCGCGGCTTCAGCAGGAGGCCAAGATGCAGGCCCTGCAGTCGCGCATTCGTCCGCACTTCCTGTTCAACAGCCTGAACAGCGTCGCCTCGCTCACGCGCAGCGACCCTTCCAAAGCCGAAGCGGTGCTGCACGACTTGGCCGACCTTTTCCGAGTTCTGCTGGCCGATGCGCGTAAGCTCGTGCCGGTGTCGGCCGAGCGCGAGATTTCGCGCCAGTATCTCGAGGTCGAGAAAATCCGTCTCGGCGACCGGCTGCAGGTCAAATGGAACGTGAGCAATATTCCGCGCGCGGCGCTGATGCCGGCGCTGACGCTGCAGCCGCTCCTGGAGAACGCCATCTACCATGGGATCGAACCGCGATTCGCCGGCGGCACGATCAAGATCGAGATGTGGGCCGAGGGCGAAACCCTCAATATCATGATCAGCAATCCGCTGCCGGACGTGCGCAAGGAAAGCCACGGGAAGGGCAACAAGCTGGCGCAGGAAAACATTCGCCAGCGCCTCACGACGCAGTTCGGGAGCGCCGCCAGCATGCAGGCCATCCAGGAAGGCGGCCAGTATCACGTGAAGGTAAAAATGCCGATCATCAGGGGCTGAGCGAATGGAAATCGCCGACAAAACACGACCGTGGATCGATCGCCTCAAGGTATACGGACGCAACCTCGAGCAGCGTCTGGGGCGGAAGATGCCGTCGGTGGAAACGCCGCCCAATGGACAGAGCGAATTCCTCCCGAACTTCTGCGCCGGCGAGGTGGTGTTCAACGTAGTCGTGGTCGCGGAGATGCTCGCGATCGTGATCAATCTGATCATCCCGCGCAATTTTATCTCCGCTACCCCGCTGCAGGACCTGTTGCTGCTGTCGATCTTCATCCAGTGGGTCGCGCTCGCCGGTACCGCCGTGCTCTGTTACACGCGCAAACACCTGAACCGGCTGCCGAACCTGCGCGCGCTCGGCATGGCTTACCTGCTTCTGCTGCTGACGACGTTCACCGTCAGCGAGTGCACGATCCTGCTGCTCTGGGCCGTCGGGCGCCTGCGTACCCCGTTTCCGGAATGGTACACGAGCTTTCATATCCTGAATCTCACCATCAGCGCCATCATTAACGGTCTGCTGCTGCGCCTGTTTCTCGCCAAACACGAACTGCAGAGCCGCACCCTGTCCGAAGCCCGGGCCCGGCTGCAGGCGCTGCAGTCGCGCATCCGTCCGCACTTCGTGTTCAACAGCATGAACATCATCGCCTCGCTCACGCGCAGCGCGCCCGAGAAGGCCGAGGCCGCGATCGAGGACATGGCCGATCTGTTCCGCATGATGCTCTCGCAGGACGAGACGCTGGTACCGGTAAAGAACGAGATCGACGTCGCCAACAAATACCTCGCGCTCGAGGCGTTGCGCCTGGACAACCGGCTGATCGTCAACTGGGACGTCGGCAAATTTCCGCGCAAGGCGGTGATGCCGGTCCTGACGCTACAGCCGCTGCTCGAGAATGCGATCCGCTACGGCATCGAGGAATTGCCCGCCGGCGGCACGATCGACGTGCGCCTGTGGGAAGATAATGACCAGATCCATATTCAGGTGAGCAACCCGCTTCCGAAAACGAAATCGAAACAGGCGAAGTCCACCCCCGGTCAGTCGCTCGGCAATATCCGCCAGCGGTTCCAGAGCCATTACGGCGAACAGGCCACGCTCACGAGCACCGAGGATAATGGCCGGTTCACGGTCACGGTGGTGTTGCCGACGCGCGGAGGTAATCCATGAGAGTACTGATCGTAGATGACGAAAAACTGGCGCGCGATCGTCTGCGCGAACTGCTGAACGACATCGGCGGCTACACCGTCGTCGGCGAGGCCATGAACGGCGCCGAGGCGGTCGAAAGAACCGGCGAGCTTAACCCCGACGTGCTGCTGATGGACATCCGCATGCCGGGCATGGACGGGCTCGAGGCCGCGATGCACCTGATGGGCATGGAAAACCCGCCGGCGGTGATTTTCACCACCGCCTACGACCAGCACGCGCTCGACGCCTTCGATGTCAACGCCGTGGACTACCTGCTGAAACCGATCCGCAAGGACCGGCTGGCGAAGGCGCTCTCCAAGGCGCACAAGCTCACCATGAAGCAGATCACCGAGATCAACCAGGCGCGCCCGGAACCGGCCGAGCGCACGCACATCAGCGTGCACCTGCGCGGCAACATCCGGCTGGTGCCGGTCCCGGACATCCTGTTTTTCCTGGCCGACAGCAAATACGTCGTGGTGCGCACGCCGACCGAGGAGCACCTGATCGAGGACTCGCTGGTCAACCTCGAAAAGGAATTCGGCGATCGCTTCCTGCGCATCCATCGCAACGCCCTGGTCGCCACCGGCTACATCAAGGGCATCGAGAAGAGCCCGGCCGGCACCTGGCAGATCAGCCTGAAGAACCTCGACAAGAAACTCGACGTCAGCCGACGACATACCGCGCAAGTACGTCGCTGGGCGCGGAATCGGCCGATGAGTGCGTGATGTTCCCTCTCCCCTTGCGGGAGAGGGATAGGGTAAGGGGTGATAATTTTGAGCGGCCTGCGGCCGCATTATTTGAATCTGGGATGCTCCGCCCCCGACCCAGGGTCACTTTCTTTGCTCGTGCAAAGAGAGTGACCAAAGAAACACGTTGCCCCGGAGCCGCCGACCCCTTCCTGTGCTTCTCGCCGCCTCGGCGCTCGCCTAACTCGCCGGGCGCTGAACAACGCGCCTCGGGCTCGATCAGAAGGCTCGCGAAACCCCCGAGGCGGGCTGCGATGCTCGGCGGCGGCTACGGGGCTTGCGCAACACCTAGCCCTGCCTGTTTATTGCTCTGTGAACTTGCAGGCTTTGCCGGGTCGGTTAATACTGCCTGAACAACACGGCTTATGACCCAAATGCCTGACTGTCATTTAAATCATGATAGGTGTAAATGATCGCTTACATTATTCGATTGGCTATAGCACTTTTCAGTTTATCCTTGATTCATTTTTCTTCTGCCGAGGCGGCATCCTCAGAAGACATTCCGAATTGGTTGGTTCCGATTGTTAAATCATATTCTGAGGCGAAAAAGAACGCCGTGTTGATTGCAGAATATGAATTTCACAACCAAAGAGTTTACGAAGTTGATCGAACGAAGGCATGCTGTGATCTTGGCGCCGATATGTACAGTGAATCTGGTGAACGGATTTGCCGTTTTATTGGTTATGCTGGTGCATGGGAAACACCTTGCAATGATTTTTCATCAAAGAGCAAGCTTGTCCGAATAATTTATGAGAATAAGACAGTACCTAACCCATCATTCAATAAATGATGCGCTAAAGTGCGCCCCTTAATTCAGGCTCCAGTATTTTCTAATTTCCTTTGTCGCGAGCCGAAAACCAAAAGAGCCTTTGGGCTACCTTAAACGGAGGGGTTTTCAAACCCCGTATGGCGCGCCCAAGCGTCGCAGCCGGCATCGGGGGCGTCGCGTGCCTCGTGTTCGAGCCCGAGGCGCGTTGTTCAGCGCCCGGCGAGTTAGGCGAGCGCCGATGCTGGCGAGAAGCGCAGGGAGTTTTCGCGCCATCCGGGGAACGTGCTTTCTTTGGTGACTTTCTTTGCACGAGCAAAGAAAGTCACCCAGGGTGCAGGGGCGGAGCCACCCGCAATTAGATGTTGAGATCGCGCGCGGAGCGCGCGATACCATTTAAAGACCTGGATCCCCGCTTTCGCGGGGACGACGCCTGGATGCCCGTCTTGCATCCTTAGCTCCATAATCAGCACTTCCCTGTGCTACTTCTCGCAGGCATGACGACATAACATGTAATAAAATGCCCCGTTATTCATGCTCCGGACACTGAATCTCCCTTGAAAACCCTCCGCCTCGGTACCCGCAAAAGCCAGCTCGCGATGTGGCAGGCGCATTACGTGCGCGACGAACTCGAGCGGCATCATCCCGGCCTGAAGGTCGAGCTGGTCACCATGACCACTGAGGGCGATCGCATTCTCGACCGCAGCCTGGCGCAGGTCGGCGGTAAGGGACTCTTTATAAAAGAACTGGAACAGGGGCTGCTGGAAAACCGCATCGACATCGCGGTGCATTCACTGAAGGACGTCACCGTCACCTTCCCGCCGGGCCTGCATCTCGCCGCCGTGTGCGAGCGCGAGGACCCGCGCGATGCCTTCATCGCCAATCGTTTCGATTCGCTTGCGTCGCTGCCCGACGGCGCGCGCGTCGGCACTTCGAGCCTGCGGCGCCAGTGCCAGCTGCGCAAGGCCTGCCCGCATCTGCAGATCCTCACGCTGCGCGGCAACGTCAACACGCGCCTGTCCAAGCTCGACGCCGGTGAATACGACGCCATCATCCTCGCGGTCGCCGGCATCAAGCGTCTCGGCATGGAGGCCCGTGTCCGCGAACGGCTTGATCCCGCCGTCAGTCTCCCGGCGGTCGGCCAGGGCGCCGTCTGCATCGAATGCCGCATCGACGACGCCACCACCAATGAATTACTCACGCGGCTCGAGCACCGCCCGACGCGCCTGTGTGTGTCCGCCGAACGATCCATGAACGCGCATCTCGAGGGCGGCTGCCAGGTTCCGATCGGCGGTTACGCCGAGCTTCAAGGCGACGTCTTGCATCTGCGCGGACTCGTCGGCGAGCCGGACGGCAGCCGGTTGTTACGCGCGGAAACCCGTGGTCCCGCCGCGGACGCCGAAGCGCTCGGCGCGAAACTCGCGCGCGATCTGCTCGCGTGCGGCGCCCGCGACATTCTTGACAAGGTGTACGGACGTGGCTGAGCTCTTCTCCCGCGCGCGCGCTCTCGATGGCGTGCGCGTGCTCGTCACCCGTCCGCGGGATCAGGCGGACAACCTGGCGCGCCTGATCGAGGCCGAAGGCGCCGAGGCCATCCGTTTCCCCGTCATCGAGATCGCTGAACCGCAGGACACCCAGGCGCTGCTCGCGATCGTCGACCGGCTGGATGAATTCGCCATCGCGATTTTCATCAGCCCGAACGCCGTCAACCGCGCAATGAACCTGATCCTGGCGCGCCGCGGCGGACTCCCTCCGGGCCTGCGCGTCGCGTGCGTGGGACGCGCGAGTGCGCGCGAGCTCAAGCACTTCGGCATCGAGGACGCGATCGTGCCTTCGGGTCATTTCGACAGCGAGACGTTGCTCGAGCTGCCGGCGCTGCGGGATGTCGCCGGGACCCGGATCGTCATCTTCCGCGGCGACGGCGGGCGCGAACTGCTCGGCGACACGCTCACGGCGCGTGGCGCCGTCATCCATTACGCCGAGTGTTACCGGCGCACCCGCCCCACGGCCGACACGACGCCGCTCCTGCGGCGCTGGGCCCGGGGCGAGGTCGACATCGTGACCGTCACCAGCGTGGACGGGCTGCACAACCTGTACGACATGCTAGGCAAAGCCGGGCAATCGTGGCTGATCCGCACGCCGATTGTCGTGGTCAGTGACCGTATGGCTGCGGTTTGCCGCGAACTGGGCTTCAAGGTCAACCCGCTGGTTGCCGCCCAGGCAGCCGACGAGGCGATGGTCGAGGCCGTCAAGGCGTGGCGGGCCGCGCAAAAAACCCTATAATCGTGTCACTGATAAAGGCCGGTGCCCAATGACCGACACGGACGACAAAAAAACCACGGCTGACTTACCCAACGCTCCAAAGCGTGGCAAGTCGAACCTGAAGATACCCACCGGCGAGTCGCGTGCCGGCAAAGTTCGCGGCGGACTGGCGTTGATCTTCGCCTCCGCGGCGCTCGTCGCCAGCGGGTACCTGTGGTACACGGTGCTTTACGAGAACGCCGATCTGTTCACGCGCGACATCGTCGGTGCGCTGGACCGCATCGATTCCGACAACGCCGACATCCAGGACAAGCTCACGAGCGACGAGAAGGAACTCAAGACGCTCAGCGAAACCCAAGATACGATGCGCCCCGCAATCGAGAAGGTCAATACCGACCTTACGCGCAACCGCACCGAGTGGTCGTTGACGGAAGCGGAACAGCTCCTGGTGATTGCCAACAACCGCCTGCAGCTCGCGCGCGATACCCATTCCGCACTGGCTGCCCTGCGCGCCGCCGACCAGCAATTGCAACAGCTCGCGAATCCCAACCTACTGCCGGTGCGGCGCGAGATCGCGCGCGAGATCGCCCAGCTCGAACCCCTGGACAAGACCGACGTCAGCGGTATCACGCTGCGCCTCGCCACGCTCGCGGACGGAGTCGATCGTCTGCCGCTTGAGCCCGACATGGAGATGCAGCAAAACGCCAAGCCGGCGGACAACACGGGCGCCGCCCAGGTCGCGTCTTCCGACACTGGCTGGCGCCAATCCGCGCACGGCCTGTGGCAGGACCTGCTGTCGCTGGTCCGCATCCGCAACAACCTGCAGGCGCAGCGACCGCTGCTGCCGCCGGAACAACAGTATTTTCTGCGCGAGAACCTGCGGCTGATGCTGTACGGCGCACAGCAGGCGCTGCTGCAGGGCAACATCCCGACGTATCAGCAGAACCTCAAATCGGCGCAGCGTTTGCTGAAGGATTTTTATGACGTTCGCTC
>DASPRK010000199.1:0-6030 GCA_035624495.1 Methylomirabilis sp. (SeqCode)
CGAGCAGCGCCCCCTCGAGAGGACGCATCACCTTGTCTTCGATCTCCGCCGGCGTCAGGCCGGGAACGGGAACCTGCACCCGCAGATGCGGCGTCTCCAGGGAGGGTAAAAAGTCGACGGGGAGACGTTCGAAGGCGAAAACACCGAGCAGACCCAGCGCCGCGGCCGACAGCGCGATCGGTGCGCGGAAACGGGCGAAAGCCGGCGCGGCGACGGGGAGGCGCGCCGCGCGGCGTTCAGTCATTCGGAACGCGCGACAGAGCCAACAACGGCTCGAGCTCGGCCAGCGCGCGCCGATAGACTTCGCGTTTGAAGCTGATGATGTGTTCGAGCGCGCTCCAGTACTCGATCCAGCACCAGTCGTCGAATTCGGGTCGTTGGCTCAGATCCAGGCGCACGTCTTCGTCGCGCCCGAGAAGGCGCAACAGGAACCAGATCTGCTTCTGACCGCGGAACGGGTTGTTGGGATTGCGCCGGTAGCCCGAGGGAATGTCGTAATGCAGCCAATCGCGGGTTCTCCCGAGAATCTCCACGTGCAACGGCGCCAGGCCCACTTCTTCGCGCAATTCGCGGAACATGGCCCGCTCAACGTTCTCCTGCGGACGAATGCCGCCCTGCGGGAATTGCCATCCGTCCTGGCCGCTGCGCCGCGCCCAGAAGACGTGGTTGTCGCGGTTGCACAGGATAATGCCCACGTTGGGGCGGTAACCATGTTCGTCTATCATTACAATCCCGCCGGAACCGAATTCGCGAGAAACGACAGCATGATTTTTCCACGAAGCCGCGACCACGGCAATGCACGCATATTGTCCTGGACCCTGGTTCTGGTGACGGTCGGACAGGGCCTCGCCGGTTGCGCCACGCCGAGCACCCCGGCCAACGTCGTGCTGCAGGATGCCCATAACAACGGCTACGCGCTCGCCTTCGACGGCCGCTCGAACACGCTCGCCTCGGGCGGATCCGGGGGCCACCTCCGGCTGTGGCGGCTGCCATCGGGCCGGGAGATCATCGGTTGGCGCGCCCACACCGGTTCGGTCCAGGGAATTCATTTCGTCGACCAGGACCGCGAGCTGCTGTCCGCCGCCTACGACGGCACGATCGCGCTGTGGACCCGCGACGGGCGCCTGCTGAAGCGCCTCCTCACTCCTTCGCCCGTGACCGACATGGCGGCCGCCGAAGTGGACGATCTCATCGTCACCGGACACCGCGACGGTCACGTGCGACTGTGGCGCCTCGTGGATTTCTCCCTCATCGCGGATTTGCCGCTGCATCACGGCGCCGTGCGCGCCGTCGCGTTTGACGCCCGGGGCCTGCAACTGGCTTCGAGCGGCAAGGATGGACGCGTGTTTTACTGGCGCCTCGGCGAGCAAACCCCCCGCGCTTTGCCGGCGCCGCCGACCGATGCGTGGAGCCTGGCGTTTTCGCCGGATGGCACGGTGCTCATGGGCGGTGGCTGGTTCAAGCTGTTCCGCTGGCGGCTCGACGACGCAACGCTCGCGGTCGTGCCGACGCCGCATCACGGCATCGTCAAATCCATCAGCTACAGCCGCGACGGCCGCCGCCTCGCGACCATCGGCCGCCAGACCGACAGCGCGGTGTATCTGCTCGACGCACAGACCGGCGCGGTGATCGAACGCTTCCAGCCGCACGATCTGTGCGGCACCTACGTGTTGCTCTCGCCCGACGGACGTTACCTCGCCTCGACTTCGGACGACGCCAGCGTGCATATCTGGGACCTGCAACACCCGCTACCGGAACGGACTTTCTATCCGAAATGAAATATATTCTTCATTCGCCAGGACGCCAAGGGCGCCAGGAAAATCAACACGGGTTAGAAGTTCCAAGAATATTTTGTTGCCAATGCGTTCAACCCATGGCGATCGATAATCTCCGTGAAATCTCCTCAATTTGACGGGAGCTTTCTGATGACGCTTTTGGATATCTCTTGTTTTCCTGGCGCTTCTGGCGTCCTGGCGTTCTAATTTCACAAGACAGGATTGCAATCTTGAGCCTTGCCATCTTCGACCTCGACAACACACTGCTGCGCGGCGACAGCGATCACGCCTGGGGCCGGTTCCTGATTGAGAGCCACATCGTCGACGGCGCTGAATACGAGCGCGAAAACGAACGCTATTACGCTCAATATCAGGCCGGCACGCTCGACATCATGAAGTTCCTCGCCTTCGCCCTGCATCCGCTTTCGCAACACGACCGCGCGACACTCGACCGCTGGCACCGGCGGTACATGCAAAGCAAAGTGCTGCCGATGATCACGCCGGAAGCGCGCGCGCTCGTGGACAAACACCGCGCGCGCGGCGACACGCTGCTGATCATCACCGCCACCAACCGCTTCGTAACGGAACCGATCGCGCGGGAATTCGGCGTCCCGCACCTGATCGCAACCGAGCCGGAAGAGCGCGACGGCCGCTACACCGGAAAAGTCGCCGGCACGCCATCCTATCGCGAAGGCAAAGTGCTGCGCCTGCGGGATTGGATGACCCAGCACGGCGAAACGCTGAAGGGCAGCTGGTTTTACAGCGATTCGCACAACGACCTGCCGCTGCTTTCGATCGTCGATCATCCGGTGGCGGTCGATCCCGACGACATCCTGCGGCGCGAGGCACAGAAGCGCGGCTGGCCGGTCCTGACGCTGCGCTGAGTCGAGCCGCCATGAACCGTCGGCTGCTGATTATCCTGGTCCTGCTGGCCGCGGCGCCGTTGAGCCTGTGGTTCGCCGTGTCACAGGGCAGCCTCGACATCGGCGGAACCGCGCTGTGGCACGCGTTGCTGGGCGAGCATGGCGCCGCCTATCTCGTGGTGCGCGATCTGCGCCTGCCGCGCGCGCTCTCGGCGTTCGCCGTGGGCGGGCTGCTGGCGCTGTCCGGCGCGCTGCTGCAAGTGCTGCTGCGCAACCCGCTCGCGGATCCCTACGTCCTCGGCGTTTCCGGCGGCGCGGCGGTCGCGGCCCTGCTGGCCATGCTCGCCGGATTCGGCGCCGGTTGGATGCGCGCGGGCGCGTTTCTCGGCGCCATGATTTCCATGCTCGTGGTCTTCGGATTGAGCCGCGCCGCTTCCGTGTGGATGCAGAACCGCCTGCTGCTCACCGGGGTGGTGGTGGCCGCCGGCTGGGGCGCCGTGATCAGCCTGGTGCTGTCACTGGCGCCGACGGCACAGGTGCAGGGCATGCTGTTCTGGTTGATCGGCGATCTGAGTTACGCGGGCGATCCCGGTGCGGCGCTTCTTGCCTTGGCGGCCGGGCTCGCCGTTGCCTTCTGGCTGGCGCGCCCGCTCAATCTGTTGCTGCGCGGCGAGACGGTCGCGGCCGCGCTCGGGGAAGACCCGGCGCGCCTGCGCTTCGTCATATATCTGCTGGCCTCGTCGCTCACGGCCATGGCTGTCACCCTGGCCGGCTGCGTGGGGTTCGTCGGCTTGGTGATTCCGCATATATTAAGGTTGGCCGGAGGCGCGGATCACCGCTTTCTGCTTCCAGCGAGCGTGCTGCTCGGCGGTGAATTCCTCACCATTGCCGATACCCTGGCGCGCAGCTGGGTGGCGCCGACGCAGCTTCCGGTGGGCGTACTGACCGCGCTGCTCGGCGTCCCCGTGTTCCTTTATCTCCTGGTGCGTGCGCGCTGATGCTCGAGACCCGCGACTTATCGCTGTCGGTGGCGCACAGAACCTTGTGCGCCCGACTGAGCGTCCGTTTCGAAGCGGGTCAGAACTGGATCATTCTCGGCGCCAACGGCAGCGGCAAGACCACCCTGCTGCACGCGCTCGCCGGCCTGCGGATGTCCGATCGGGGTCAGGTCAGCCTGGACGGCACGGACATCCGCACCGTGCCCCACCGCCAGCGCGCCCGGCGCGTGGGCTTGCTGTTCCAGGATTTCGAATCGGCGTTTCCGGCGACGGTCCTCGATACCGTGTTGTCCGGACGCTATCCGCATCTCGAACGCTGGCAATGGGAGGGCGCCGAGGACTACCGCCTGGCCGAAGCGGCACTTGATCAAGTACAGCTCGCTGGATTTGGCGATCGGGCGCTCGCCACCCTCTCGGGGGGAGAACGGCGGCGGGTCGAGATCGCGACGATGCTGGCGCAGGATACCCCGATCCTGCTTTTGGACGAACCGACCAACCACCTCGACCTGCATCACCAGGTCCGGGTCCTGGAGCAACTGGCGGCGCGCGCGCAACGGCCAGGGCATCTCAACATTTTCGTGCTGCATGACGTCAATCTCGCGTTGCGTTTCGGCACGCACGCCATTTTGTTGTTCGACGACGGCGAACACCTGCACGGGCCGCTCTCGGAAATCCTGCAGCGCCCGAATCTCGAACGCCTTTACCATTGTTCGCTGCGCGAAATCCGTGCCGACGGCGCCCGCTGGTATTTGCCTGCTTAGACCGTTTGTGTGGATTAAAACGGGGCTGGTCGTTATACTTTTGGCCACTTACAGCGGTACTTTTCGAGGATGGGGAGGCGTGCATTGGGGTTAAGCCTGCTTGAAACCGCGTCCGGACAGGTCCGGCCTGCCGGGGCCCCGCCCTCGCATTTTCCGGCGGTCGGAGCATGAGCCGCCTGCGGCTGCTTCCGCGCAGCCTGCGGGCCCGGATCGCCATCGCCTTTTCCCTCCTGTTGTTGTGCACCGCCGCCGTCATTACGCTGGTCTACGCGCGCCAGACCGCCAATAGCCAGCTGGAAGCACAGCAGAAACTGGCGCGGAATCTCATGACCTTCGTCGAACCCGCCGTGCGGGGAATGGTGGCGAATCAAGACATCGCAGGCCTGGACAATTACCTGCACCGCCTCGCCGACGATCCCGCGATCGCCTGGCTGCGGGTCACCGACGCCACCGGCAGCCCGCTGTACGACTACCGGGGCAACCAGGAACCGATCAGCCGGCTGACGCGAATTCTGACCGGTGGCGACACCGACGCACAGCCGCTGTTGTCGGACCTGACGGTCAACGGCGTGCGCCTCGGGCAAATCGAAACGGCGCTGTCCTATGGACCCCTCAATCGCAACACGCAGCGAGTGGTCGCGATCGGCAGTCTGCTCACGGGCGCCGCGCTGCTGATCGCCTTCCTGCTCGAATACCTTCTGTTGCGCCGCTTCACCACAGCGCTGCAACCGCTGATGCAATGGGCCCACGAGTTCGCGCGCGGCAACTGGCGCCCGCGGGTGCCACTCGTCGAGTCGGGCAGCAGCGAAATTCAGCAGCTCAATCAGGCCTTCGCCGACGGCTCGGCGGCGATGCGGCACTACATCCAGAGCCTGGAGGAGACGCGCGAGCTGCTGGAGTTCAGCGACACTCGCCTGCGCAAGCTGGTCAACGGCATGCATGAAATCCTTTTCGAGCTCGACGTCGACGGTCATATCGCCTTCCTCAATCCGGCGTGGCGCACCCTGACAGGGTTCACCGTCGATGACTCGGCTGGAAAACCCTTCAGCGACTTCCTGCTCGAAGAAGACGCGATCCGCGACTTCGAGCCGCGCGTCTTGAACCGCCTGCACGAGAAAAACCGCGAAATCTCGCTGCGTTCGGCCGATGGCAAACGCCTGTGGATGAGCCTGGACGCCGACGCGCAGACCGACTCGGCGGGAAATTTCACCGGCATCATCGGCACGCTCAGCGACATCACCAAGAGCGTCGAGCTCAACCACCTGCTGAGTAAGTACCAGGACGAACTTTACCACTTGTCCGTCACCGATCCGCTCACCGGCCTGTACAATCGCCGCCATTTCGACAGCCAGCTGGAGGTGATCCTGTCCGATCATCTGCCGAAGGAAATGCCGGTGTGCCTGCTGCTGATAGACCTCGACGGTTTCAAATTCATCAACGACACCTACGGCCATCCGTTCGGCGACGAAGTGCTGCGCACCACGGCACAACTGCTCAAGCAGCAGGTTCGGCGCAACGACTACATCGCGCGCCTGGCGGGAGATGAGTTTGCGATGGTGCTCAAGAACACGGACCTCGACAACGCCACGCGCATCGCGCAGAAACTCCACGACAGCATCAGTGACACGCGCAT
>DASPRK010000186.1:0-16470 GCA_035624495.1 Methylomirabilis sp. (SeqCode)
TTGCGCATCTTGCCGGAGATGTGCGCCGTCACGACGTGACCATTGTCGAGCTTGACCCGGAACAAGGTGTTCGGAAGGGTTTCGGTGATGGTCCCCTCCATTTCAATGTGTTCTTCCTTTGCCACGCGATGTCCTACGCCCGTTATTGCGGCGGCATGAAGCCGTTTAAAGCGCCGACCCCGATAAGCGGGGTTGCCCTAAGCCTAAGACGCCTTACCGCCGCAATAACAGGTCATCTTAAGAGTTTTAATGTCGATCCGGCGCCACCCGAGGAGATCGGTCAGCAATCGATGTCGGTGCCGGTTCGATAATTGGCGGCGTATGATGCCGTAGTCGGGCGTGGGCGTAAAGCGATTTCCGGCCGGACTGCTTGGTGGCGGCGAGAAATCACGAATGGGGATGCGGTACGCGCCCGGCAGCGCTTCGCCGCGTCAGCCGGTCCAGTGTTGCGGATCGTCGACAGAAATCCAGCGGCCGTTCTGCAATACCTCGAGCGGATGATAGTTTCCCTTGTAGGCCATTTTCCGGCATTCGCGTATCCAGTATCCGAGATAGAGCCAGGGCAGACCCCGCACTCTGGCCTGCTCGATCTGCCACAGCACGGCATACACGCCGAGCGCCCGGCGTTTTTCCTCCGGCTCGAAGAAGGTGTACACCGCCGACAGTCCGTCCGGGAGGATGTCTGTCACGGCAACGCCCAGCAGATCTGTCCGGCTGCGGATTTCGTAGAAGGCCGTGTCGATGTGCTGGGCGCCAAGGAAACTGATGTACTTCTTCTGGTCCGGATCGTCCATGCCTCCGCCGGGATGGCGCATCGCCTGATAGCGCCGGTACAACTCGAAATGCTCCTCGCGGAATACAGGCGCACACGCCGTAACCGACAGATCCTGGTTCCGCCGCCAGACACGGCGTTGTCCCCGGTCGGGCCGGAAACGTTCCACCGGAATCCGCACCGGAATGCAGGCGTTGCAATCGCGACAGTGCGGGCGGTAAATGAGGTCGCCGCTGCGCCGGAAACCGAGCCGCATAAAACCGGCGTACTGGCGGCTGTCGAGCGGGCTGCGCGGGTCGAGAAAGAGCGACGTGGCCGTGCGGCCGGGCAGGTAGCTGCACGGGTGCGGCATCGAGAGAAAAATCTCCGGCGCTTTCTGATGACTGGTCATGACGGAATTCGGCCCACGATGGACTTAGGATATCACCAGATCGGGATCGAAGCGCCAGTGACCCGCGCGATCCCGATCGGCCAGCGCTTGTTCCAGCCGCGCCAGAAAATCGCGGCGGCGGACCTGCTCCGCGCCCAGGCTTAAGAGATGTTCCGAGGGCAGCTGACAGTCGATCAAACCGTAACCCCAGCGTTCCAGTTGTTTGACCAGGTAGGCAAAGCCGACCTTGGAGGCGTCGGCTTCGCGGCTGAACATGGACTCGCCAAAATAAGCGCTGCCGAGCGCCACGCCGTACAGGCCGCCGGCGAGGTGGCCGTCGCTCCACACCTCGACGGAGTGGGCAAACCCGCGCTCGTAAAGCAGGATGTAGGCCTCGATCATCTCCGGCGTGATCCAGGTCCCTCCGCCCGGATACTGACGGCGCGGTTCGGCGCAGGCCTCGATCACGTCGCGGAACGCGGTATCGAGCGTCACGGAAAATTTTTTCCGGTGCAGCGTCTTGTGGAGGCTGCGCGAAATTCGCAGCTTCGAGGGGAACAGCACCGCGCGCGGGTCGGGCGACCACCACAGGATCGGCTGGCCCGGGTTGTACCAGGGAAAGATGCCGTGGCGATAGGCCTCGAGCAGCCGTTCGGCGCGCAAGTCGCCGCCGACGGCGAGCAATCCTTCCGGAGAAGCAAGTTCCACCGGCGGAAAACGCAGATCGTCGGAACCCGGTTTAAGCACGAACATGTCAGTTACGACTCCACTGTCAATCCTTTTTTGAACGGAACGTGCTTGTTCAGTTCATTCATGGTCGAGGCGACGTCGATTCGTTCGCGCTCGAGGTAATCCGCGACCGCCCGGTTGAACTGCGGGTGCACGAGACGGTGCGCCGAACGCGTGACCACCGGTGTGAATCCGCGCGCCAGCTTGTGTTCGCCCTGGGCGCCGGCCTCGAAGCGCTTGAGCCCGCGCTCGATACAGTATTGGATCGCGCTGTAATAACAGGTTTCGAAGTGCAGGCTGTGGAATTCGCCGCGACTGCCCCAGTAGCGGCCGTACAGCGTGTCGGCACCGCGCAGATTGAGCGCGCCGGCGAGGTATTCCGTGCCGCGACGCGCGAATATCAGCACCACTTGTTCGCGCATGGTTTCACCCAGACGGTGGAAGAATGCGCGCGAGAGATAAGGGATGGCGCCGTGCTGACGGATGGTCGAATGATAAAATTCGTAAAAAACATCCCAATGCGTTGTCGTGACGGCGGCGTCGCTCAGCGCTTCCATGACGATACCGGCCTCCTGGACGTAACGGCGTTCGCGTTTTATCTTCTTGCGTTTCTGCGCCGTGAACGTGGACAGAAAGTCATCGAAATCGCGGTATCCCCCGTTAGTCCAATGAAACTGGTAGCCGGTGCGTATCAGGTGGTTGTCGGTTTCTAGCTGGCGCGCATCGTCTTCGGTGAGAAACAACCAGTGCAGCGAAGATGCGGCGCTTTGCTCCATGAGGCGCAGGGCGCCTTGCACCAGGCGTTGTTTTATCGCTGTGGTATCGGTGCCCGCCAAGGCCAGCAGGCGCGGGCCTGTTGCCGGGGTGAACGGCACGCCAACGACGAGCTTCGGATAATAGGAAAGTCCCGCGCGTGCATAGGCGTTGGCCCACGCCCAGTCAAACACGTATTCGCCATAGGAATGATTTTTCAGGTACACCGGCGCGGCGCCGAGAAGCCGACCCCGCGGCGTACCGTCCCTGTGTATCACCAGGTGCTGCGGTTGCCAGCCGGTTTTCGCGTCGACGCAGCCGGTGGCTTCGAGCGCGTGCAGGAATTCGTGTCGCAGAAAGGGATTGGCATTGCCGGCCAGCGCATTCCAGTCGGATGCCGCAATCTTATCCATGCTGTTTATGACACTGACCTGCATGTCATTATTCTAAACGCGCCGGGCTGTTCCGCGCACGATAGAGCGTCTAAACCGATGCTTAGCGGAATATCCGCAGCGTGTCATGATACTGAGTTTCGCATATCATCCTTTTCGGGTGGGTTTGCAGATACTTCTGGGTAACCTCGCTCTGGAACGCAGGGTGGCTGTTCATATATAGTCACTGGAATAAGTTATCTTCAAACCGGTTAGTACCGGATTTATCGGCAACGAACCCCGCCATCCCATGAATCTGCATGAATACCAGGCAAAGTCACTGCTGGCGGAAGCCGGCGTCCCGGTGCCGCCGGGAAAGCCGGTATTTTCGGTCGAAGAGGCGCTTGCGGTCAGCGAAGAGCTCGGCGGCGATACGTGGGTGGTGAAGGCGCAAATCCATGCCGGCGGTCGCGGGAAGGCCGGTGGTGTGAGGAAAGTCATCGGGCGCGAGGCGCTCGAAAGAGCCGCCGCGAACCTGATCGGTTCGCGCCTGGTGACACACCAGAGCGGTCCGGGCGGAAAGCCGGTGGACCGCCTGCTGATTGAGACCCCCTCGGTGGTCTCGCGCGAACTGTATCTCGCCTGCCTGGTCGATCGCGCGCTCGAACGCGTCGTCATGATCGCCTCCAGCGCCGGCGGAATGGACATCGAGGAAATTGCGGCCAGACATCCCGAGAAAATCTTGAAAGCCGTGGCCGATCCGATCGCCGGCCTGCAGGCGTATCAGTGCCGCGAGATCGGTTTTGCGCTCGGTCTGAAGGACAAGCAGGTCACGGCGCTCTCGCGCCTGATGCTGTCGGTGTACCATCTTTTCTGCCAGCGCGACCTGAGCCTGGTCGAGATCAACCCGCTGGCACTGGCGGCGAGCGGCGACCTGGTGGCGCTTGATGCCAAGATCCAGGTCGACGACAACGCGCTGTTCCGGCAGAAGAAGCTGGAGGACATGCACGACCCGGCGCAGGACGACGCCAAGGAATACAAGGCGCACCAGTTCGGCTTGAGCTACGTCGCGCTCGACGGCAACATCGGCTGCATGGTCAATGGCGCCGGGCTGGCGATGGCAACCATGGACCTCATCAAACTGCACGGCGGGATGCCGGCGAATTTCCTCGACGTCGGCGGCAGTACCACCGCGGACAAGGTGGCCGAGGCGTTCAAGATCATCCTCTCCGATCCCAACGTCAAGGCGATCCTGGTCAACATCTTCGGCGGTATCGTGCGCTGCGACCTCATCGCCGAGGGCATCATCAAGGCGGTGCAGGAGGTCGCCATCGAAATTCCGGTGGTCGTGCGGCTCGAGGGCACGAACGTAGACAAGGGGCGGGCGCTGCTGGAGCATAGCGGACTGAAGATCATCGCTGCTGAAAACCTGACGGACGCGGCGAAACGCGTTGTTGCCGCGGTACGAAAATAGTCTGATCCGCCAGGGCGCCAGGGTCGCCAGGAAAACCAATTTTTCCCGGATTTCTAAACCCTGCCGTCCCTGGTGTGCTGGCGGTCAATTTCATTTTGATAGAGACTCTAAGAGTTTTTAATGAGCATACTCGTCAACAAAAACACCAAAGTGATCTGCCAGGGTTTTACCGGCAAGCAGGGTACGTTCCACTCGGAGCAGGCTATTGCGTACGGAACTAAGATGGTCGGCGGTGTAACGCCGGGGAAGGGCGGGCAGAGCCATCTGGGGTTGCCCGTGTTCGATACGGTACGTGACGCCGTGCACGCGACCGGCGCCACCGCCACCATGATTTACGTCCCGGCGGCGTTCGCTGCCGATTCCATCCTGGAGGCGGCCGCGGCCGGGATTCACGTGATCGTGTGCATCACCGAAGGCATTCCAGTGCGGGACATGCGCAAGGTAAAGGCTGCGCTGCATCAGTATCCGGGAGTGGCGCTGATCGGGCCCAATTGCCCCGGCGTCATCACTCCGGGCGAATGCAAGATCGGTATCATGCCGGGCGCGATTCATCTGCCCGGATCTATCGGCATCATCTCCCGCTCCGGAACGCTGACGTATGAAGCCGTGTACCAGACGACCCAGGAAGAGCTCGGCCAGAGCACCTGCATCGGCATTGGCGGCGATCCGATCCAGGGGCTGAATTTCGTCGATTGCCTGCGGATGTTCCAGGAAGACCCGGCCACGCGCGGCATCGTCATGGTGGGCGAAATCGGCGGACAAGCGGAAGAGGATGCGGCGGCATATATAAGGAATCACGTCACCAAACCAGTGGTCGCCTACATCGCCGGGGTGACCGCGCCCAAGGGCAAGCGCATGGGGCACGCCGGTGCGGTCATCGCCGGCGGCAAGGGCACGGCGGAAGAGAAATATCACGCCCTCGAGGCAGCCAGCGTGCACATTGTGCGCTCGCCGGCGGAAATCGGCGCGCGCATGCGCGAAGCGCTCGAATAATGGCTGCACGCCTGCGTGTGGCGCTGGGCCAGCTCAACATGCTGGTGGGCGACGTGACCGGCAACGCCGCCAAGATGATCGCGGCGGCGGGGCGCGCCCGCGACGAACTGCAGGCCGATGTCGTAGTATTTCCGGAACTTGCACTCACCGGGTACCCGCCTGAGGATCTTCTGTTGCGGCCCGATCTTTCGGAGCGCGTCGAGCTCGCACTCGGCGAGATGCTGCAGAAAATCCAAGGCATCGATGTCATCGTCGGCTACCCCAAGCGCCAGTACGGCAGGCTGTTCAACGCCGCCTCGCTGCTCCACGGCGGCAAGGTGGCCGCGACCTATTTCAAGCATTGTCTTCCCAACTACGGCGTCTTCGACGAAAAACGCTATTTCGCCGAAGGCGCGAACCCGTGCGTAATCGACTTGAAGGGCGTTCCGGTCGGCATCACGGTTTGCGAGGACGTCTGGGAACCGGGGCCGGTGGAACAGGCGGCGGTCGCGGGCGCGAAACTCGTCATCAACCTCAATGCCTCGCCCTATCACATGAACAAGGGGCAGGAGCGCTTCGGCATCGTCGCGCGGCGCGCGCGCGACAACGGCGTGCCGGTCGTGTATCTGAATCTCGTCGGCGGCCAGGACGAGCTGGTATTCGACGGCGATTCGTTCGTGGTGGACGCGCACGGCGACATGACCCAGCGGATACCGGCCTTCGAGGAAGCGTTGCACCTCGTGGAGTTCGAAACCGCGCCGGCGGTTACGCCGGTGCCCGCCGCGATCGCACCGGACCTTTCCGAGGAGGAGAGCGTCTATGCGGCGCTGGTTCTGGGCGTGCGCGACTACGTGCAAAAAAACGGTTTTCGCGGCGTGGTGATCGGACTGTCGGGCGGCATCGATTCGGCGCTGACGCTGTGCATCGCCGCCGATGCGATTGGCGCTTCCAGCGTTGAAGCCGTAATGATGCCCTCGCGCTACACTGCACCAATCGGCTTGGAGGACGCGCGCGCGCAGGCCGGAACGCTGGGGGTAAAATACAGCGTCATCCCGATCGAGCCGATGTTCGAGGCGTTTCTGGGCGCGCTAACGAACGAGTTCGGGCGCGCGAAATCGGACACCACGGAAGAAAACATTCAGGCGCGCATCCGCGGCACCTTGCTGATGGCGATCTCAAACAAGACCGGCAAGATGGTGCTGACCACCGGCAACAAGAGCGAAATGGCGGTCGGTTATGCCACGCTGTACGGCGACATGGCCGGCGGCTTCGCCGCCATCAAGGACGTGCCGAAGACTCTGGTGTATCGTCTGGCCGAGCATCGAAACCGGATCAAACAGGTGATCCCGCGGCGGGTGTTCGACCGGCCGCCGTCGGCGGAGCTCGCCCCGGACCAGAAGGACACTGACAGCCTGCCGCCGTACACCACGCTCGATCCGATCCTCGAACGCTATGTCGAGCTCGATCAGTCCGCGGAAGATATCATCGCCGCGGGCTTCGACGAGGTCACGGTGCGCCGGGTGGTTCGCATGGTGGAGCGAAACGAATACAAGCGCCGCCAAGCCGCCCCCGGCGTGCGCATCACGCCGCGGGCGTTCGGACGCGACCGGCGCTATCCGATCACCTCGGGTTACGGCAAGGATTCCAAGTCGTGACCCGGCTGGCGCCAAGTCAGCGGGTGGTCTTTAATCATTAACAACAATCCCGGGACAATTCATTCGAGGCAGACCATGAAGAAAATCGAAGCCATCATCAAACCCTTCAAGCTCGACGACGTGCGCGAGGCGCTTTCAGAGGCTGGCGCAAGCGGCCTGACCGTCACGGAAGTGAAGGGGTTCGGCCGCCAAAAGGGCCACACCGAATTGTACCGCGGCGCGGAATACGTGGTGGATTTCCTGCCCAAGATGAAAATCGAGCTCGTGGTGGCGGACGACATGCTGGAGCGCTGCATCGAGGCGATCACCGCCGCGGCCCGCACCGGCAAGATCGGCGACGGCAAGATCTTCGTCACGCCGGTGGAGCAAGTCCTGCGCATCCGCACCGGCGAGACAGGACCGGAAGCGATCTGAGCGCATCTCAGCGGTTGGCGGCGAGTGCCCCAACCTCGGCAAGATAGCGACTGTTGGGGAAATTCGTGCGCAACACGCGCGTGGTGTCCTGCAGCAGCTTTTCCAGCCCCATCGCCTTGTAGGACAGCGCCATGATTCCGAGCGCGTCTTCGGTGGAGGGCGTGCGCGGGTAAGTCTCGAGAGAGTATTTGCAGCGGTTGACGGCGGCGACATAGTCGTTACGGTCATAGTAAAAGCGCGCGACCTGCGTTTCGTAGCGGGCCTGGGCCTCGAAAAGATACGCCATTCGCTGCCGGGCGTCGTCGGCATAACGGCTGTTGGGGAAGCGCTCCACCAGCTCGCGGAAAGCGTTGTAAGAATCGCGCGCACCCGTGGGATCGCGATCGGAAAGATCGTCCTTGATGCCGAACATCCAGTTGCCCATGCTCTTTTCGCCGTGGAAGTTCACCATGCCCTTCAGATAATACGCATAATCCACATTCGGGTGGGTCGGATGCAGGCGGATGAAGCGGTCGGCGGCGGCAATGGCGAGCGCCGGCTCGTCGTATTTATAGTAGGCATAGGCGATCTCGAGCTCCGCCTGTTCGGCGTAGCGGCCGTAAGGGTAGCGCGCTTCGAGGGACTCGAGGTACTTTATGGCGGTCTCGTAATCGCCGTCAGCGATTTTTTCCTTGGCTTCCTTGTAGAATCGCTCTGGCGACCAGTCTTTGGTCGGGTCCAGGTCCGCCCCGCACCCGGCCAGAAGCAGCAGAACGGAGAAACCGATAATCAATCCGGTGATACGGCGCATGATTCGTTTGACCTCGAAACGGGAGGGAATTGGCGTCAGCTTAACGCGAATTCAGCCCGCCGCAAAGGCCGACTCCGAATATGACGCAAAAAAATAAACTCACGGCGCATATCCCGCTGGAACTCTCCGGCCAGCGACTCGATCAGGCCTTGGCGGTCTTGTTTGCCGACGTCACGCGTTCGCAGTTGCAACAGTGGATCAAGGATGGCCATGTGTGGCTCAACGGAAAGGTTCCGCGCAAGCGCGATAAGGTGAAGCAGGGCGACGCCGTCGAAATTCATCCGCCCGCGCCAGCGACGCCGGGCTGGAAAGCGCAGGCGATCCCGCTCGAGATCGTGCACGAGGACGACGACATCCTCGTCATCAACAAGCCGCCGGGGCTCGTGGTGCATCCGGGCGCCGGAAATCCGGAAGGCACGCTTCTGAACGCGCTGCTGAGTCACGCGCCGAAACTCGCCGCGCTGCCGCGTGCCGGGATCGTCCACCGGCTCGACAAGGACACCTCGGGACTGATGGTGGTCGCCAAGACCGAACGCGCACGCCAGCACCTGATCGAACAGTTGCAGGAGCATACGGTCGAGCGCGAATACCTGGCCATCGTCAGCGGCGTCATGATCGCCGGCGGCACCGTCGAGGCGCCGATCGGGCGGCACCGCACCCAGCGCACGCGCATGGCGGTGAGCACGCACGGCAAGCCGGCCGTCAGCCACTACCGCGTGGCCAAGAAATATCGCGCGCATACGCTGGTGCAGGTGAAACTGGAATCCGGCCGCACGCACCAGATCCGCGTGCACATGGCGCACCTGCATTATCCGGTGCTCGGCGATCCGGTGTACGGCGGACGCCTGAAGATTCCCGCCGGCGCCAACGACAAACTGAAAGAAAATTTGCGAAGTTTCAGGCGCCAGGCGCTGCACGCGCTGAAACTTTCCCTGATTCATCCGCGGACCGGCAAGCGCGTGCAATGGGTGACGTCGGTGCCGGACGATATGAGTAAATTGATGGAGGCGTTGGCGCAGGATGCCAAGGCGCATGCTGGTTAGGACGGTGGAAAGGCCGTCTTTCCGGCAAACGCGGGCATCAGGCTTTTACTGAAATCGCGGGTGTTGCGCGCGATTTTAAAACCTGCTTGCGGTTCCCGCACCGCTTCCGGCGAGAAGCGGAGGAAGATGTCGGCGGCGCCGGGGTGTATTTCTCTCTGGCGACTTTCTCTTGGACAAGCAAGACAAATTCGACGAGATCGACTTTGGGCAGGCGAAGCCTGCCCGCAGGGCGAGGACCAGGGATCGTCCGAGTCACAAAGTCACCTGTCGCGGGTCAGCCACCCACAAATACGCGGCCGCAGGCCGCTCGACAGAAAAAGGGTGCAGGGGCGGAGCCACCCGCAATTAGCTCTTCAAACGGTGCGCGCAGCGCGCACTATCCATGCTTATAAAAATAAAGTGTCCGCTATGGCGACACCTTACAACTTCATTTGTTAATATCTCCCGTCAGCAGGACAGAAGAACCTAAACCCCCGGGATGAACACCCTCGAATTCATTATTCCCGATTGGCCGGCCTCGCCGCATGTCAAAGCCGTGTCCACGACGCGCAACGGCGGCTTCAGCCTCGGACCGTACGCGTCGCTGAATCTCAGCAACGTCGTCGGCGATGAGCCCGGGAGCGTGCGTCGCAATCGCGGATTGCTGCAGGAAGCCTTGCAGTTGCCTTCCGATCCGATCTGGCTCACGCAAATGCACGGCACGCGCGTGATCGACGCCTTCGACGCCGGCCCGCGCGAGGAGGCCGACGGTTGCGTCACCGGCACCGCCGGCGTGGTCTGCGCTGTGCTCACGGCCGATTGCGTGCCGGTGTTTCTCTGCGACCGCCGCAGCACGCGCATCGGGATGATTCACGCCGGTTGGCGCGGCCTCGCGGCGGGCATCATCGAGGAGGGGCTGCGTATGCTCCAAGTGCCGACCGGCAATGTAATGGCCTATCTCGGACCGGCCATCGGTCCGTCGGCCTACGAAATCAGTGACGACGTGCGCAATGCCTTCGTCAGGCACGACCGCGAGGCGGCGGAGTCGTTCACGCCCGTGCCCGACCGCAAGGGTCACTGGCTTGCCGATCTCTACGATCTCGCGCGACGGCGGCTGCGCTCGCAGGGCGTGCACGCCGTTTACGGCGGGTTGCGCTGCACCTACCGCGAACGCAATCTGTTTTTCTCCCACCGGCGCGACGGCACCTGCGGACGCATGGCTTCGCTCATCTGGCTGGACAAAAGCGCGCGCTGAGGAATGACGCTCACGTTCTCGCGGGTAGTTTCTGAAAGGTGCATTCCGTGGTTCTCTGAATAGTCGTTTGCATGGCCTGGGGCGGGGCGTTGTCGGCGGTGGTGGCGAGGGCCTGTCCGCGCCGCCCGCCGTTTCGGGCTGAGTTTGGCGCGGGCGCGATGGTGTGAGCGCAACGTGACATATTTCCTTAACGCGACGTGTGAATACTCTGCCAGCTGACGGAATATATTCATCTGTAAGGAAAAACCCGGTTTTTTCGCCTTGACACTAATTGTCATCGCGCATATAAGTTATGACGATGTCTAGGACGAAGGTGGATTCATTCCATTAACATCAGGAGGACTCTTAATGTTGAAAAAACTCGCTGTTATTGCTGTGATCGCAGCATTTCCGGCTGGCGCCATGGCGGCTGGTTCATCGGATGCCTCAGGAGGTTGTGGTGTGGGATCAAAGGTATTCGAGGGTCAGCGCGGCGTTGCTCCTCAGGTTTTGGCAATGACCACGAACGGCACTTTTTGGCAAACGGTCGCCGTTACTCTCGGCACGTCGGGATGTTCTCAGGATGGTGTAGTGAAGTCGAACTGGAAGACCGCGATGTTCATCGACAGCAACAAGGACAAGCTGGCCCGTGACATGTCCACCGGCAGCGGCGAAGCCCTCGAGTCCCTCGCCAAGCTGATCGGGGTCAAGGATCAAGACAAGGCCGCCTTCTTCCGTGCCACCAAAGAGAACTTTGCGCGCATTTTCGCTTCCGATGATCCGACCACCGATCAGGTCGTCGCTTCCCTGAAGCAGGTTCTCTCGGCGGACGGCCAGCTGGCGCAATACGCCCAGGCTATCTAAACAAGATTTACAAGTTGTCGTAACACCGCGGCACCCAGCTGATGTAAGCTGGGTGCCGTTTTTTACATCCTCCGTCACCACGGATACCCCATGCGAGGGCGTCGGTTCCTGTTGTTGCTGATGATGTGGCTGCCCCTGGCGGTTTCCGCGGCCGATAACGGTTACCTTAAAGAGCTCATCGATCACGCGCGCGCGAAGCACCTGGCGCAACGGCCCGAATGGCTGAATCTGCTGCATTACAAACCCTATCCTTACCGGCCGGGCTGGCGCAGCCTGGCGGATGACCCCGCATTTTTTAATGCACCTGACGGTAAGACGGATGCTGAGGCTGAGTTAGACGCCACCCTTGCCAGTTTTTTTTCCGACACACAGGAAACCGATAAAATTCAGAACCCGCAATGCCGGTTCATCGCCCGCTACCACTGGCTGAAGGGTGAACTGCATTTCGATCCGGCGCTCCTGCCGGAGCAACCCTGCAAGCGGTTCTATCAGTGGCGTGCCGCGCTTAATCCGCATCAAATCACGCTGGTATTTCCAGCTGCCTATCTCAACAATCCTGCTTCGATGTACGGACACACATTGTTTCGCGTAGACGCCAAGGATCAGGACGAGCATACGAGATTGCTGGCCTATTCCATCAGCTACGCGGCAAACACGGCGGAAAGCCGTGGCTTGATTTTCGCGGTGAAAGGGTTGTTGGGATATTATCCCGGGCTGTTCACCATGACACCTTATTACATCAAGGTCAGGGAATACAGCGACATCGAAAACCGCGACGTCTGGGAATACCAGCTGACATTGACACCCGCGGAAATCGATCGCCTTTTGATGCACGTGTGGGAACTGGGTCCGATCCGTTTCGATTATTATTATTTCGACGAGAACTGCGCCTATCATTTGCTGTCGCTGTTGGAAGTGGCGCGACCCGGTCTCGAGCTGACGGATCAGTTCCGCTGGTGGGCGATTCCCTCCGATACCGTGCGCGCGGTGGCCGAGACGCCCGGTCTGGTCAAGCAGGTGATATACCGTCCGGCCACCGCGACCGTGATACGCCAGCGTCTGCGCTACCTCGACTCGCTGCAGCGTCAACTGGCGAAGGATCTGGCGGAACAGAAAACTCCGCTGACCGATGCGCGCGTTAGCGCGCTGTCCGCGACCGATCGGGCCAAGGTGCTGGAGTTGGCTTACGACTACGCCACCTATGAATCCGCCACGGGCAGCGGTCCGGCGGCCGATCCCCAACACATGCGCGATCTGTTGCTCGCGCGCAGCGGGCTCGACGTGCCGAGTCAGCGACCGGACGTGCCCGAGCCCGCGGTGCGCCCGGATCAGGGTCACAAGAGCTCGCGCCTCGCGCTGGGCGTCGGAAGTCGCGGCGGGCGCCAGTTCCAGGAGATCGGCCTGCGTCCGACCTATCACGACCTCATGGATGACGACGGCGGGTACACGCGTGGTGCGCAGATAGAGTTCTTCGACATGGCGTTCCGCCACTACCGCGGCGACGACAGCTTGCGGCTCGAGCACTTCACCCCGCTCGACATCGTCTCGCTTACGCCGCGCGACGAGTTCTTCCACCCGCTGTCATGGAAGGTCAATATTGGCTGGACGCGGGAGCATTTCGCCGACAACGACGAGCCGCTGGTGTTTCGCGTCAACGGCGGGCCGGGACTCGCCTACAACGTTCCGGGCTCATACGACGGGCGTTCAGTGTATTACGGTTATCTCGAGGCGGTACTGGACGTCGGCAAGCGATTTAACGACGATTACGCGCTCGGGGGCGGCCCCACCGTCGGCTGGCTCACGGATCTCACGGATCGCTGGCGCGTCAATCTGTACGCGCGGTCCTGGCGTTACGGGCTCGGTGACGTGCATGACTCACGCGAGCTGGTGCTGGCGCAGCGCTATTCACTGACCCGGCAGAGCGCCGTGCGTCTGGAGTTGTTTCGTCAACAGGAATTTCAGGATTATTGGAACGGCGGCGAGATTTCCCTACATCTGTATTTCTGATGAAACGGCTACTTTTCATTCTCGGATTGACGGCAGCCGTGCTGGCTGGCTGCAACGGCGCGTTTTTCTATCCCGATCGCACGCAGATGAGCTCGCCCGATCAGCTGGGGCTGAAGTATGAAGACGTGTATTTCCCGGCGAACGACGGTACCCGCCTGCATGCGTGGTTCTTACCGGCGGTGGGCAAGGCGATGGGCACGATTCTGTTCCTGCATGGCAACGCCGAGAACATCAGCACCCACATCATGTCGGTACACTGGTTGCCGGCGCAGGGGTTCAACGTGTTCCTGCTCGACTATCGCGGTTATGGCGCTTCCCAGGGAGAGCCCTCGGTGGAAGGTGTGCAGGAGGACGTGGCCGCGGCTATGCGAACGCTGCTGTCACGACCCGACGTGGACCCTGATCGCATTGTGGTGTTCGGCCAGAGCCTCGGTGGCTCGATCGCCATTTATAATGTCGCGCACACGCCGTACCGCAGTCATATACGCGCGCTCGCGGTCGAAAGCGCGTTCGCGAGTTACCGCGATATCGCGCGCGAGAAACTGGCGGCTTTCTGGCTGACCTGGCCGTTACAATATCCGCTCTCGTGGACGGTGGCGGATACGTACAGCCCGGCCGCTGCGGTGGCGCAGATCAGTCCGATCCCGCTGCTCATCATCCACGGAGATCGCGATCCGATCGTGCCAGTCGAGCACGCGAAGCGCCTGTTCGAATTGGCGCGGGAACCGAAACAGCTGTGGATCGTGCCGGGCGGCGGGCACATCCAGGCGTTCCAGTACCAGAACTACCGCGATCGTTTCGTCGCTTGGTTGAAACAGGTCCTGTCCGCGCCGCCCGCCTCATCGGGCTGAGCTTGGCGCGGGCGCGGCGGCGCCGGTTTCAGGCGTGTGGCGCGAAGCGCATCGACAGATCCACCGCCTTGATGCTCTTGGTCAGTTCGCCGACGGAAATGTAGTCCACCCCGGTGTCGGCGACGGCGCGGATATTGTCGAGCGTTATCCCGCCGGAGGCCTCGAGTTTGGCGCGGCCGCGGGCTTCCGCGACCGCCGCCAGCAGCGCGTCGAGGCGGAAGTTGTCGAGCAGCAAATGCTCCGCGCCGGCGGTGAGCGCTTCGCGCAACTGCTCCAGATTCTCCACTTCGATCTCGATCATCGTGCCGGACGGCGCGGCGGCGCGCGCGACCCGCAGCGCCGCGGTGATGGAACCGGCCGCGGCAATGTGGTTTTCCTTGATCAGGATGGCGTCGTACAGGCCCATGCGGTGATTCTGCCCGCCGCCGCAGGCGACCGCGTATTTCTGCGCCCGGCGCAACCCCGGCATCGTCTTGCGCGTGTCGAGGATAGCCGCGCGAGTGCCGCGGATGGCTTCGGCGTAGCGGCGGGTGCGGGTGGCGGTGGCGGAGAGGAACTGAAGAAAATTGAGCGCGGTGCGCTCGCCGGTGAGTATCCCGCGCGCCGGACCGTCGAGCGCGCACAACACCTGCCCGGCGGAAATCCCCTCGCCGTCGCGCGCGCGCCAAGCGACCCGGATGCGCGGATCCAACTGGCGGAAGACCTCGTCGAACCACGCGGATCCGCAGAGCACCGCGTCCTCGCGGGTGACGACCTGCGCTTGCGCCGCGGCTTCGGCGGGAATGAGTGCCGCCGTCAGGTCGCCCGTCCCGACGTCTTCGGCGAGCGCCTGGCCGACGACATCGGCAATATCATTAGGCAGTGTCATAAAGTTCGTGTCTATGTCCGATATGCATCAGTCACGCCATTTCTTCTTGCCGTCCAGTAACAGAGTACCTAAACTCCAGCCGACCCGAAAGCAACAAGGCAGGTTCATAATGGAGTCTTCCGCTTCCATCGAGCTGGCGAAGCATGTCCTGCTGGTGTTTGGCACCATCCTCGCCGTCGGTATGCTGGCCGGGCTACTGGCGCAAAAAATCAAGGCCCCGGACGTCGTGCTGTTCCTGCTGATCGGCATGATGCTCGGACCGGAGGCCGCCGGGCTCGTCAATGTCAGGGCCGATTCCGCTCTCAATCAGATCATTCTGATCTTCGGCTCCTGTTATATCCTGTTCGACGGCGGCGCCTCGCTGCGTTTTAACGTGCTCAAGGAGGTCTGGGTCACGGTCGCGGTGATTGCCACGATCGGAGTGCTCGTTACGGCGCTTATTGCCGGCGTCGCCGCGTATTATATCCTCGGTGTGCCGTTCGTCATCGCGCTCCTGCTCGGGACGACACTGGCCTCGACCGATCCCGCGACGTTGGTTCCGATTTTCAAACAGGTGCGTATCAAGGACCGGGTAGCGCAGACAGTAATAAGCGAATCGGCGTTCAACGATGCGATGGGGGCGATCGCGACCTTTGCCGTGCTCGGCGTCGCTGTGGGTACGGACGAATTCTCGCCGACGGCGGCATTGCTCGATCTGCTCCAACAGGCGGGGTTCGGCCTTGTCGCCGGTGCGCTGCTCGGTTATCTCGCCGTGCTCCTGATTGCACACGAGAAATATGCATTCCTCGCCGAGTATTCGCCTGTTGTCACACTTATGGTCGTGATCGGTGGCTATCTCGGCGCGGACTATCTGCATGCGAGCGGCTTCATGGCGGTGTTCGTCTTCGGCATCATGCTCGGGAACAAGGCTGACTTCGGGTTCCGAATGGAACCGGACCAAGAGGAGCGGCTCGGGGAGTTTGTCGCGACCACTGCGCTTATTATGCGCATGTTCATCTTCGTCTTGCTCGGCGCACAGGTGGATTTCAGTCTGATGAACCAGTATCTGCTCGGCGGCGCGACTGTGGTGACGATCTTGATGCTGGTCGCGCGGCCGATAACGGTGTTCCTGTGCGCGGGTTCGGACCGGCGCGCCCGCTGGAGCTTGCGGGAGCTCCTGTTCATGTGCTGGACGCGCGAGACTGGCGTCATTCCGGCGGCGCTGGCGGGGCTGCTGGTCGGCTTGAAGGCGCCAGGCGCGCCGATGATTGCCTCGGTGACTTTTATTGCGGTTCTCATGACCATTCTTATCCAGGCACCCACGACGAAGTGGCTGGCAAAGCGA
>DASPRK010000022.1:0-8797 GCA_035624495.1 Methylomirabilis sp. (SeqCode)
CGTTTGAATCCCAAAGGCTATCTCGCGCTGGTCCTGCACGCGCACCTGCCGTTCGTGCGCCACCCGGAACACGACCGCTTTCTCGAAGAGGACTGGTTCTTCGAGGCGCTGACCGAAACCTATCTGCCGCTGCTCGACGTCTTCGAGGGCCTGGCCCAGCACGGCGCGCACTTCCGCGTGACCATGTCGCTCACGCCCACGCTGCTGTCGATGATGACCGATCCGCTGTTGCAGGACCGCTACGTGCGCTACCTCGACGAGCGGCTCGAGGCGCTCGCTGGCGAACGCCGGCGCACCGAGAACGACCCCTATTTTCATCCGGTGGTGCTGTTCTACAGCGATCTGTACGCGCGCCTGCGCCGGCGCTTCGTCGACAAGGATCGCAAGGATGTCACGCGCGCGTTCCGCCGCCTGATGGAAACGGGCCATCTCGACATCCTCACCTGCGGCGCAACGCACGGCTATTTCCCGCTGCTCGCGGTCAACGAGGAAAGCCTGTACGCCCAGTTGTCGATGGCGGTGCGCACGCACCGGCGCATCCTCGGACGCCATCCGCGCGGCATCTGGCTGCCGGAGTGCGGCTACAAGCCGGGCGTTGACCGTCTCCTGCGCGAATTCGGCATCGAGTATTTCATCCTCGATTCGCACGGCCTGCTGAACGCCGACCCGCGCCCGAAGTACGGCGTGCACCGCCCCATCCGCACGCCCGCCGGACCGGCGGCCTATGCGCGCGACTACGAATCGAGCAAACAGGTGTGGGCCGCGGAGGAAGGTTACCCCGGCGATGCGGTTTATCGCGAGTTCTACCGCGATGCCGGGTTCGACGTACACCAGCCGCACATCGAAAAACTGCGTCACGCCGGCATTCCGACGTTCACCGGCCTCAAGTATCACCGCATCACCGGCAAGACCAGCTGGAAGGAACCGTATCACCCGAGCTGGGCGCGCGAGCGCGCCGCCGAGCACGCGGGCAATTTCATGTTCAACCGCCAGCTGCAGGTGCAGTGGTTGACGTCGTTCTTCGATCGCCCGCCGATCATTCTCGCGCCGTACGACGCCGAGCTCTTCGGCCACTGGTGGTTCGAGGGGCCGCAGTGGATCGACTTCCTGTTGCGCAAGATCGCCTACGACCAGAGCGACATCAAGACCATCACCCCGTCGGAATACCTGGACCGCCATGGCGATCTGCAACCGGCGGCGCCGCCCGAGTGTTCCTGGGGCGCCGGCGGATTCCACGAGGTATGGCTGAACGGTTCGAACGACTGGATCTACCCGTATCTGCACGCAGCGGCCGAGCGCATGGCGCAGCTGGTGCAGCGTTTTGCGCACGCCGATGGCACGCTGCGCTGGGCGCTCGATCAGGCGGCGCGCGAACTGCTGCTGGCGCAATCGAGCGATTGGGCGTTCATCATGAAAACCGGGACCAGCGTGGAATACGCCGTGCGGCGCCAGAAGACCCATCTGCACCGCTTCGACCGCTGCGCCGCGATGGCCGAATCGGGCCGGTTCGACGAGAGATACCTGCGCGAAATCGCCGCGCGCGACAGCCTGTTTCCGGACATGGATTACCGGATCTTCCAGACCAAACCCTTCTTATAGTATCGGCGGGATCGCCGCCGGATTTCAGCCCTCCCGCCGTAATCCCTCCCGCTCGTTTCTCTGTTTCGCGCCCGGATTTGTAAGCCTGGCGTAAGAAACAAACGTTTTTCGTAAGCCCGGAGTAAGGGGTGCCCCCTACATTGAGATCAATCCCGATTGCGGGCAAGGCAATGTACAGGCATCACCGATTCCAGACATCGATCCGTTTCGACGTGTTCACACCGGCAATGCGTGTACGCGGAAACCGCGTCACGACTGGAGCAGGCGCAAACGGATTCACACTGATCGAAATGATGGTCACCCTGACCGTGGCGGCCATTCTGTCGATTATCGCGGTGCCTTCCTATAAACAATTCGTCGAATCGGGCCGTTTGACCGCGGCCACCAACGATTTCGTCGGCGACGTCAGTTACGCCCGCGTGGAGGCCATGAAGCGCGGCCCGTCCCAGCAAATGGGCGTTTGCGCCTCGACCGACGGAGCGAGCTGTGCGGCGGCACCGGCTACCTGGGCGTCCGGTTGGATCGTTTTCGTGGATGCGGACGCCAGCAACACGTTCAACACCGCCGGCGGCGACACGATACTCAAGATTCACGACGCGCTGCCGAACAGCATTGCGGCGACCACGAACCCCGCCGGCACGAACACGCTCATTTTCAATCATGTCGGTTCGCTGGCGACCGCCATCACGTCGGTGAAATTGACGAGCAACAATATTTCCAGCAATCCGGACCGGGTGATCTGCCTGAGCGGCGGGACCGGCCGCGCCATGGTCGCCGCCAACAACAACGTTTCCTCCTGCCCATGAAAACGATCATGCCACGATCCATCGACCCTATCGCGAAAACCGGGAACGGCGGTTTCACCCTGGTCGAGGTTCTGGTTTCGCTCGTGGTTCTGGCGATCGGCCTGCTGGGCCTAGCGATGCTGCAGACGACGGGACTGCGCTACAACACCAATTCCTATTCCCGCACCCAGGCCACTTACCTGGCCTACGACCTGGCGGAACGCATGCGGGGCAACGTTCCCGGCTTCCAGGCGGGTGATTACGATGTCACGAGCCTGGGCGCGGCGAACGGCGTCGTCGGCAGCAGCAGCTACAGCTGCAATCTGCCGTCGAACAGCAACTGCAGCTGCGACACCGGCACCTGCACCAACGCCGCGCTGGCGCAATACGATCTCGGGCAATGGTATTACAGTCTGGACATGCTGCTTCCCGGGGCGAAGGATGCCGCCAATCTCAGCACGCCGGAACGGGCCACTATCACGCGCAACAACAATGTGGCGACCATCACCATTTACTGGCTCGAGCAGAATCGCGACGCGAGCGCCACGACCCCGACCACGCCGACGTCGCAATCCCTGGAAGTGGAAATCTACTGATGAAAGCCCCGGCTCATTTCCGCCGCGACCAGACCGGATTCAGTATCACGGAACTGATGGTCGCCATGACCATCGGCCTGATTATTCTCGCCGCCGTCGCCACCATGTTCGTCAACACGAACAAAGCGTCCAACAATCAGAACCGCTTCGCGCGAGTCCAGGAAAACGGCCGCTTCGCCATGTACTACCTGCTTCGCGACCTGCGGATGACGGGCTACATGGGCTGCCAGAACGACCTGACCGATCGCTTGTCGAACGATCTGGCGACGACCACGGGCTTCTACTTCGGCACGACCAATCTCACCACGCCGATCGAGGGGATCGATGACGTCACGTCCGGTTCGACGCCGGCGTGGTCGCCCTCGGGCAGCACGGCCTTGCCCGCGAGTGTCTGGACCGGTACCGCGGCCGCGATTGCCAAACCGGATTTGATCACCATACGCCGGGTGGATACCGCGTCGGTGCAACAACTCACCACCCCGATGGCCGGTCTTTCCGACAAGCTCACGATCAACAACACGTCGGGCTTTCAGAAAAATCCCGTCATCCTGGTTGCCGATTGCACCAAAGCGGACCTGGTCCAGGTGATGAACGCGACGTCGTCGCAACTGGATCTGTTCGGCGCGTCATGCCCCGTTGGCGTGTCGCCGTGCAACGCCGCCACCCAGATGAGCAAACAGTACGACACCGCCGCGGCGGTCTATCCCTACACCACGCGCACTTATTACATCGGCCTCAACAACAACGGCGTGCCCTCGCTCTACCGCGACGACAATGGCGGGTCCGCCAGCGGTGGCACCACTGTCGAGCTCGTGGAAGGCGTCGAGAGCATGAAGATCCTGTACGGCGTCGCTACCCCGCCCAATATCCAGCCCAGCTACTACCGCAAGGCCAGCGCGATGAGTGCGACCGACTGGAAAAACGTGGTGAGCATCAAATTCGGAATCCTGGCGCGCACGCCAAACAGCAAGGACACCGATATCGACAACACCGCCTATGACGTCAACGGCACCGTGATCGGGCCATTCAACGACCGGAACTCGCGCCGGGTTTTCACCGCAACGGCGCTGCTGAAAGATCGGATCCTGCCATGAAAAGAAACATCGACAGAACGGCAGTTGCCTCCACGCCTCACCCGGTCAACGGCCATCAGCGCGGCATGGCGCTGGTTTTCGCGCTGGTGGTGCTGCTCATCCTTACCATTCTCGGCGTCAGCAGCCTGCGCACGTCGTCGCTCGAACAGCTCATGGCAGGTAATACCCAGGAACAGACGCGCGCGCTCGAAGCGGCCGATTCCGGTCTGAGCCGGGCCCTGCACGACATGCAGAACAACGCTGGTTCCGTGGACCCCACCAGCTTTGCCGACAACACGCAATATACCTATCAGATTCAACCCGGAAGCGGCACCGAGAATTCGACGGCCGTCGCCACGGCGAAAACGCCAGCGCTGATACAGATCGGCCCGGCCGTGCGCAGCGGCACGCCGTCGGGTTCGAACGTCTGCGTCGCCTATTACGACCAGAAGGTCATAGGCGCCACCAATGTCACGCTTGCCCAGGAAAATCTGCACCAGGGATTGACCACCGGCGCGCCCTGTCCCGCCGCTCCCTAGCTATCAGTGAGGAAACCAGCCATGAAAGTCCAGAATATTCTGTTTGCCGCCGTGTTCGGTATTTCGCTGGCGGCGCTGGAAAGCGCCTCGGTCGAAGCCATGGACACGGACGTTTATCTGCACACGCAATCGACCGCAACGGTGGGCGAGCCGAACGTGCTGATCATCCTAGACAATTCGGGAAGCATGAACGAATGCCCCGACGGCTCCAGTTCATGCTCTCACCCAATCACATACGACTCCACGATAGACTACTGCAGTTCGAATCTCGACGCCTTAACCGGCGTTACCGATGCAACGCTAGGGGAGCCGGCGAATTGCAGCAGCTACGCCAACAGAATTTACTATATCGCTGACGGCAAAGGCGCACCCGCTCTGACCAGCAACCAGTGGTTTACTCCGAGCAAGAACAATTGCTTCAAGTCAAACTCTTCCTTGACCAGCCCGGGATACTACACCGGCGACTATATCGCCTACTGGACCGGCGCCAAATGGACAATGCTCCTTGACGGCGGCGGCGTTGCCGACAGCAGCATCACCTCTGTTGACTGCTCGAACGATAACTATAACAAGAAGAAGAACCCGGCAGCCGATGGTTCGGTCCTCAATGACGGCAAGTCGCCGGCCGGTTCAGGGTCAACGCAATACATATCCGGTACCACAGGGCTGTTTTCCTATTCGACCGCAGGGGGGACGTTGGGTCTGTATACCTCCAACTACCTGGCGTTCCTGAATAACTATGTGCTGGCCTCGACCGGCGGCACGAAAATCCAGGTCGCCAAGCAAGCCATCATCGATCTGATCAACGCCAATAAATCGGTGCGCTTCGGTTTGATGGTATTCAATAGTGACAACACTTCCGGCCCAACCTGCCTGAGCGCCAGTTGCAGTGGCGGGCGCGTGATTTTCAGCGTCGACGACATGGACGCCACAAGGCGCACCGCCATGGGGCAGGTCGTCAGTCAAATCACCGCGGCAACCAACACACCGCTCGCCGAAACGCTGTACGAGGCATACCGTTACTATGCGGGTGCGTCAGTTTTGTTCGGAAACGACGAAGCGCCATCCGCCAGCATCCCAAATCGCGACCTTACGGCCGAGACCTTCTCAACACAGACCACTGCGCCTTACACGCCAGCGAGCAACAGCACCACAACGACGGACAGCAACGGCAACACGGTTTACGTGACGCCGTCTTCTGAAACCTACATTGCGCCGACGGAGTTTTCCTGCCAGAAAGCCAACATTATCATCGTGACGGACGGCGACCCGACCAGTGACACCGACGCCAATTCCGCCGTTACCAAGATGCTCACAGGTACGACCAGCAGCAGTTGCTCCGGCCTCATTCCTAAGAACAGCCAGGGCCAGAATATGACGTACGTTGACGGCAGCGGAGCCACGCAGACCATGACGGCCTATGGACCGGACTGCCTCGACGTACTGGCCGGCTGGATGGGCCAGACTCCCGTCAATCCCGGCGTCTCGAGCGGCGGTGTCACGACTTATACCGTCGGCTTTGGCACCGGTCTGAGTGCTACCGGTTACAATGAGCTCTACAATGCGGCAACATGGTCTGGTGGAATAATGGCCACCGCCACGAGCGCCTCGGCGCTGAATGCCGCGCTGAATGCCAACTTGGCCAAAATCCAGGCATTCACCACCTCGTTTTCCGCCCCGAGTTTGGCGATCAACGCGTTCAATAAGCAATTCGACAACGACTACGTCTATCTGTCGCTGTTCTTTCCCGCCAGTACCGTCGCGTGGGACGGGAACGTGAAGAAATACCGGCTGTGCGCCGATGCCGACATCACCGCAGGCAAGTGCACGGCGCTGACGGATATTCTGGACGCGAATGGCAATAAAGTGACCGACAGCGCGGGAAATTTCATCACGACGCCCACGCCCCAAAGCTATTGGAGCCCGACTCCAGATGGTTCGCAAATCACGCTGGGGGGCGCGGGAGCCAACGTCCCGGTGCTGGCCTCGCGTCAGATGTATACCTACTACAGCAGCGGCGGTAGTTACAGCGGTTTGACTTCGCCATCCTCGGGCGTTCAAGTATCGACATCGTCCTCGAACCCCTTTTACCAGGCGGTTCAGGCGGGCACGGGCAACCCGACACTCCTCGGCCTGCCCTCCTCCGCCACGAGTACCGACGTGCAGAATCTGGTGAACTGGATACTCGGCCAGGACAGCTATAATACCAGCGCCCCCACAGGACAACGCTGGACCTTTGGCGACCCGCTGCACAGCACCGTAACGCCTGTGACGCTGGGGATGGACGCCAGCGGCAATCCGATCATCAAGCTGCTGGTGGGCGATAATGACGGCGTCATCCGCATGATCAACGAAAACACCGGCGTCGAAGAGTGGTCATTCCTTCCGCAGGAGATGTACTCCATCCAGTACGCGCTGTCGCAAAACGGCAACGGCACTCATCTCTACGGCGTCGACGACGCTCCGAGTGTCTGGATCCAGGACATCAACAGTGACGGCATCATTTCGCCGGGAGGCGGCGATCATGTCTACATGTACATCGGCATGCGCCGCGGCGGGCGCAATATTTACGCCTTCGACATCACGCCGGACCACACCCTGACCAGTCAGAACGACAAATCCGCTACCCCACCCAAACTCATGTGGGTCATCAACGGAGGAAGCGGCAGTTTCGCGCAACTCGGGCAGACGTGGTCGCAGCCTCAGCGCGTGCGGGTGCGGTTCGCCTGTCCGACGTCCGGCACCAACGTCTGCAATGACAACAACCCCAATACCGACGACAGCAAGTCGCGCCCGGTACTGATGTTCGCCGGCGGCTACGATCCGCACCAGGACACCGCCATTCCGGCCGGGCCGGACACCATGGGCAACGCCATCTACATGGTGGACCCGTTGACCGGTTCGCTGATCTGGTGGGCCAGCAGCAACACCGGCGCCACACTCGTGCTGCCGCAAATGCTCTATAGCATGCCATCGGATCTGCGGCTGGTCGACACCGACGGCGATGGCACGGTCGACCGCGTGTACGTCGGCGACACCGGCGGCCAGTTGTGGCGCATCGACCTCGGCACACAGCTCGGCGCGAGCGGCAATGTCAACGGCGGAACGTCTGGTTACATCTTCGCCGACGTCGGCTGCGGCAGCGGCGTGGTGCACCTGAGCAACGGCAATTGTCCTTCGAGCACCGCCGTGCAGGACATTCGCAAGTTCTTTTATCCGCCCGATCGGGCGCCGGTCAGCGACGCGGTTTATTCGACCAGCGCGAACTACGACCTGATCACCATCGGCAGCGGCGATCGCGAGGATCCGCTCGACCTACTGACGGCCACGCGCCTGTCTCCGAGCAACTCGTCGGGGAACGAGCCGGTTCATAATCGCCTCTATGCGTTCCGCGACTGCAATTACGCCACCGGTGCCCCGAGCATGGATTGCACGACCGGCAGCGTGCTGAGCAGCGGCGCGCTCCCCACGCCCCTTTCCGAGGCCAATCTCTACGACGCCACGTCGAACGCGATCGGCACGGACACCGGCACCAGCCTGGCGACCGACATCAGCACCTTGAGCGGGGACAAGGGGTGGTACATCAACCTCCAGGCCCAGAGCGCCATGACGCTGCCCAACGGACTGAGCACGACTTGGGTCGGCGAGAAGGTACTGGCGTCAACGGAGATTTTCCAGGGTACGCTGTTTGCCACGACCTATACCCCGGCCAATACCGCTTCTGCCACCAATGTCTGTCAGCCGAACACGGGCACCGGAACGGAGTACGCGCTTAACGCGCTCAACGCGACCGCGACCACGGGAGTCACCACGAGCAGCGGCGATCGGGCGGGAGCCGTGGTTGTCGGAAGCGGTATTCCTTCGCAGGTGGTGATCGTCTTCCGTCCGGACGGGACGTCCGGGCTCATCGACGCGGGCAACCAGGGAGGCGTGCCGACCTCCGCCCAGGGCGTGAAAAACAACAGTATTAAGAGAAACTACTGGTACGAAGAGTAGACACGTTTGCAGTGGCAACGCCCCCTCCCCAATTCGGGGAGAGGGGCAAGACCGGATCGTCATTTGGCAAAGTACTGAAAAGAGGAATTATGGATCCGCACAACACACAAAACAGCGATGGCTTTACCCTGATCGAGCTGATGATCACGGTCGTCATCATCGGTATTCTGGCCGCGATCGCGTACCCGGCGTACACCAAGTACACCATG
>DASPRK010000208.1:0-13350 GCA_035624495.1 Methylomirabilis sp. (SeqCode)
GGAATTGTCGCCGGACAACTGACCGCCGCCGCGCGCCAGCAGCGTCACCGAAGGATAGATAGCCGCGCCGGCGGCCTTGGCGTAGCCGCGCGCCTGTTCCACGCGCGCGGCGGCGACTTGCAGATCGGCATTGTGCACGAGCGCCTCGGTTACCAGCGACTCAAGTGTGGCATCGCCGAACGTCGCGAGCCAACCGTCCTGCACCGGTCCCGGAGCCGTGTCGGCGCTGCTCCAATGTGCCGGAATGAACGTATGGTTCAGTGTTTCGTCGCGCAACTCGCTTGCGGTCGGCGGTTCCTGCAGCAGGCAACCGCCGAGCAGCGCCATCCCGGCCAGCCCTGCGACCGGCAGCGCGGATGTCCAGGGCGGCTTCTCCAAAGCAAGCGGCATGGCTCAGTGCAGTTTTAGAATCAGGTAATTGGTGTAGGAACCGACGCGCAGGATCACTTTGCGGAGGATATGGATCGGCTCCAGGTGCCGGGTGTAGATCGCGGCATCGCCGACCGCACCCGCGGCCAGGAAAAGCGCGCGGTCCTGTTCGGCCAGCGCAAGCTTGACCGCGAACCGTCCCGGCGGCAGCGGCGCCGCGCCGGTCTGCGGTATGGTTCCGGACAGCGGTAGCTGTCCCTGGCCCTGGGCCCAGACGATGCTGTCGACCGTCGCCTTGATGATGTCGCCCGGATAGGTCGGCAGCGCGATCTCCGCTTCGTCGCCCGGGGCGACTTCGTACAACTCGTTCTGGTGATACAGGGCGATCACCTGATAATCGTCCTCGACGAACGCCATCGCCTGGACGAACGGCAAACTGACCACGTACGAACCGGGTCGCAGCTGAACATTGATGGGCGTGCCGTCGGCCGGGGCGTACATGGTCGTCTGGGACAGGTCCCAGCGGGCCTGGTCGAGTTGCGCTTGCAGCTGGCGAACGTCGCTTTCATATCGCTCCTCGTCGAATTTGCTGCCGGCGCCGGTCGCCGCCAGCGCCCGGGTCTGCCGCAGACGCAGCTGCGACAGCGCCAACTGCGCCTCGATGCGTTTGACGTCGAGTTCATAGGGCGTCGGATCGATCCGGAACAGCACATCGCCCTTCTTCATGTGCTGATTGCCCGCGGCCGGCACATCGATCACGCGTCCACGCACCTGCGGCACGATCTGCACCACGTATTTGATGACGCGCACGTCGTGCGACGACGGCGCGAACACGTTGAGCAGCAAGATCAGCGCCGTCAGCCCGACAATCGGTATGATCACGACGGTGACCTTGTGCGGCGTGGTCCACGGCAGCCACTTGAACTTGAAGTAGATCAGCCAGACAAAGAACGCGTAGATACCGACCAGTATCGCTTCCATCAGTCGGCCTCCTTCACGTCGCGGCCGGCAAGGCGGTTTTCAAGCTTCGCCAGCTCCTCCTCCACGCCGCGCAGTTCCTTCGCGCCGACTCCTGCGGCCTTGAGCCGATCGAGGTCGGCACGCATCCGCGCCAGTTCCTCTGCCGCAGCCGGTTTGTCGGCGCTTTCCGGTTCTTCATAGTCTTCGTGCTTGTCGGTGCCGTAGGCGAGCTTGTACATCACCGGCTTGGAGTAGGCCCATAACCAGGCAATGGGCCAGAGCATGCCGCCGAAAAGAAGTGACAGGAGACAGAGCGTTTTGATCGCATCTTTCTGCGGATGGTGGCGCTTCTCGGCAACCTTCTCCGGCAGAATATGCACCATCCAGAACAGATAGATACCGGCGATCGGGACCAGCACCAGCACCATCAGCGCCAGGACATTGGCCACGGTGTCAACCAGGGAGCCGGACATCGCCCAAGCGGGTACCGGCGTGAGGAGCAGTGTCGCCAATCCGATTCTCTTGATACGCATGATTCGCCGCATGCCGGGTACCAATGGAGGGACGCAGTCATTCTAATCACATCGACCGTCCCAACGCCAGTGGCGATATCAATTCACACTCCACTCATGCTTGCCGCAAGTCCGCAAGGTACGCAACAATGGCGACACTTCCAATGAGAGCTGCTCATGCGTCGACGCGAATACGCGCTCAAGACGTTCGTGCATCGGGTGCTCGCGCTGCGATTGCTGGCAGCCGGCGCGATTGTGGCCGTGGCCTTCGGCGCGATCGCGTACGCACGCGGCTACGAGCGGATCGGGGATGCCGTCGTGCTGACCGCGCGCAACGGCATCAAGTGGATCCGCGCCGACGTGCGACGGCTGCTGGACACCAAAACACTCGATCTGCGCGCCGCGGTGCAACAAGTTCTCGGCAGCGAAGTCGATCGTCAGGTCGACCGGCGCTACGGGCAGTTCGCGTATGCGCGCTTCTATGACACGCGCGGTGCCGAGCTCGGCGAGCGTGCGGCGCCAATCGACACCGATGCCGCGACCCTGACACGCGCGATCGGCTCCGGCCCGCCGCGGTTTCCCGGCGCCCATGAGGAGTGGCAGCAAAACGTCAATATCGCCGGGCATCCGTACATCCATGTGGTGGTGCCGGTAAACGACCGGCACGGGGCGCCAGTCGCCTACGCCGAAGGACTGTTCCGGGTGTCGGATGAAGCCGTGGCGCAAGTGCGACGCACGGCGCTGCAAACCGCGCTGTATGTCGGTCTGATCGTGCTCACGACCGCGCTGTTGCTGTACCCGGTGATCCTGACGCTCATGCGCCGCCTGGCGCGCTACTCGGAGAGCCTGCTGGCCTCGAACCTGGAGACCCTCGAGGTGCTGGGCAGCGCCATTGCCAAGCGCGACAGCGACACCGATGCCCACAATTATCGCGTCACGCTCTATTCGCTGCGGCTGGCCGAGGCCGCCGGGCTCGACGCCGATCGCATGCGCGCTTTGATCAAGGGCGCGTTTCTGCACGACGTCGGCAAGATCGGCATTCGCGACCACATCCTGCACAAGCCGGCGCGGCTCGACGCCGATGAATTCCGCGTCATGCAGACCCATGTCGATCACGGGCTCGATATCGTGCACCGCAGCCGCTGGCTCGCGGATGCCGTGGACGTGGTCGGCAGCCATCACGAAAAGTTTGACGGCAGCGGCTACCCGAAGCAGACCGCCGCCGAGGCCATTCCGGTCGAGGCGCGGATCTTTGCGATTGCCGACGTGTTCGACGCCCTGACCTCGCGCCGCCCGTATAAAGATCCCCTGTCGTTCGACGAGACAATGCAGATCCTCGAATCGGGCCGAGACCGGCATTTCGATCCGCGGCTGCTGGACCTGTTCGGCAAAATCGCGCGCGGCCTCTACGACAGCTATTCCGGCCGTGACGATCCGCAGTTGCGTGAGGAGCTGCGCGCCAAGGTCAACCGGTTTTTCATCGGCGGCATCGACACGCTGAGCTATTAGCAAGGCCCGGCGCATCCGTCGCGGACTGACCCCGACCCGCGAAGGTGTTACACTGTCGCCGGTCGCACAGATGTCCCGTCCATAACCCGGAAGACCGGCGGAAGCTACCGATGGCGGAATCGTCAAAGGACACCGGAGTCATACTGGCACTCATCGAGCGCTTCGAGTCCCAGCGCCTCCCGCGCGCCCAGACGCTCAAGACGAAGGTTGATCGCGGCGAGGTACTGAGCGAACAGGACCTAGCGTTTCTCAATCAGGTATTCGAAGACGCCCAGCACATCAGGCCGCTCGTGCACAAGCATCCCGAATGGCAGCCGCTGGTGGCGCGCGCGGTGGAGCTCTACAAGGCAATCACGGAACGGGCCCTGGCGAACGAGAAGGCCGCAGGCGATAAGCCGCGTTAGCGCCATTGCGCAGCCCACGATCATGTCGTTGCGCCCGACCGCGTTGAATCTACCCGCCCTCCCGAAGACCATGCGCACGAGCCCCGCAATGCGGCAAGGCGCGTGTATGTGAACATACTCGTCATCAATTCGGGCAGCTCCTCGCTCAAGTACCAGCTGTTCGACATGCACCGCGGTTTCGTGCTGACCGCCGGGATCGTCGAGCGCATCGGAGAAACGAACGCCGCCTTGCGCCATCAGTGGCGCACGAGCGCAGGTGCACTGGAACAGTTCGAGCGCGCCGTGATCGCGCCCGATCACCGGGCGGCATTTCTCGCCATCCGCGCGGCCATGCGCGAGACCGGCGTCCTGCGCGATGCGACGCGCGTCGATGCGATCGGTCATCGCGTCGTGCACGGCGGCGAGCGCTTCCGGGCGCCGACGCGCATCGACGCCGACGTGCTCTCCGCTATCCGGGCGCTCGTTCCGCTCGCGCCGCTGCACAACCCGCCGAATGTGCTCGGCATCGAGCTGTGTCTGGAATTATTCCCGACCGTGCCGCAAGTCGCAGTGTTCGACACCGCATTCCATCAGACCATGCCGCCGCACGCCTATCACTACGCCCTGCCGCACCGGCTGTATACGGATCACGCCGTGCGCCGCTACGGCTTCCATGGCAGCTCGCATGCTTACGTCACGCGGCGCGCGACCGCATACCTCGCGCAGCCGCCGGGCGCCATCAATCTCATCAGTCTGCACCTCGGTAACGGGGCGAGCGCCGCCGCCGTCGAAGGCGGTCGCTGCATCGACACCTCGATGGGCATGACGCCGCTCGAAGGACTGGTGATGGGCACACGCTGCGGTGATATCGATCCGGCACTGGTGTTCTACATCGGGCGCGCGGCGGGACTGAACGAGGCGGCGGTCGAGGCGCTCCTCAACAAGGACAGCGGTCTCAAGGGCCTGTGCGGCGCCAACGACATGCGCGAGGTGCTGCGCCGCATGGAGGCCGGCGATGCGCAGGCGCGCCTGGCATTCGAGATTTACTGCTATCGCATCCGCAAGTACATTGGCGCCTATACCGCCGCGCTCGGGCGCGTCGACGCCGTAATCTTCACCGCCGGCATCGGCGAGAACGCCGCGGCGGTGCGCGCCCGGGTCTGCGCCGGACTGGACACGCTCGGCGTCCGGCTCGACGCGCAAAAGAACGCCTCCGTGAGCGGCGAAATCGCCGAGATTCAGTCCGCGAACTCCGCCGTCAGGTTGCTGGTCGTGCGCACCAACGAGGAGCGCGAAATCGCCGAGCAGGTGCGTGCGGTGCTGGGCACGGCCGGCGGCTGACCGCACCATTGTACCGACCGCTTACCGCCGGATCGCATCCTGGTCCCCCTAGAACCCCGCGCCCCAACGGTATTGCCAGGCGATCCCGGCGATGTCGAAGTCCGTGCCGGTGCGCGTTGACACGCCCGTGCTGGCGTAGAACTTGATCGAGTGATGGCGGTCGAGGGGGAACGCGTAGGTACCGCCGACGCGGGAGTTTTTCTCCAGATCGTTGCCGGGCACGCCATCCAACGTGGTGCGTCCGCCGGTGTAATAAGTGAGGTCCAGTGCTGCCCAGGCATGGTTATGGAAGCTGTACGTGAAGTGTCCCTGGATGCTGTAGATGGGATCTTCCTGCAAGGTACTGCCGCCGAAAAAGTTGTCGTTCTCGGTGTAGTAAGTGACACCCGCGGCAAGCTCGAGGGTCATGCGGCCGGCGGCCTTGGATATGCCGAGCTCCGGCTTGATGGACCAGCGGTTGGTGCCGATATTCACCAGCTTGTCGGGATCGTACTGCCCGGCCGGCACTGTCACCTGCAGGCTCGCGCCGACGATGAGATCCTGCCGATAACTCGCGAACTCGTCCATCGACAGCGCCGGTGAACCGTAGAAATTCACCGCGAACCTCAGACGGGGGTCCGCCGGTCCCGCCACGTCGCGCGCGCGTGGCTCACCGGCATACAGGGCGGAACCCGACAGCCACACATAGGGCAGCACGATATCGAATTTGCCGGACATTCCCGCGACATCGAGCGAACGCGCGTACGCAAACACGGCGGAGTCCACGCGGATTGCCGCGTCGGTTAGCGGCACGGATGGATCGAACGCCACTCCGCCTTGCGAATAGGCGTAGCCCAGGAGCACGAAGTTAAGTCCGACCGGCGCGTTGGTGTATGCCCTCGGCTCGAGCTCCTGTGCCACCGCCGACGCCCTGACGGTCAGCAGCACCACCAATCCGGCTGCGCTCAGGACCCGGAGCGCGATCCGTTTTTGTGCCATACGCTAACCCTCATCGGCATTGGCGCAACCGCGAATGGAAACCAAACTGAAGATAATCGGACCAGCAAAGCTCACGCGCGTCCTCGCCACTGACGCTGCCTGATACTACAGCCGCTTCGAGTCGCGTCGTTGATGCTAGTCAATGTTTGATAAAGATAACATCGTTTAGACTCTGTCGACGAACGCCACTGGCGGTGCCACCTCCCGAGCCGATTCAGGACCCGGAAGAGCGCCGACTGCTCGCACGGCGCGACCCTCGTCTACGCGACCGGCGATACGCCCGTCACCGCTGATGCATCGCCACCCCACCGATGCCGGGTCTTGTCGACGGCGGCCATGGCGTTACCGTGATTAACCCATTGGGAGCGCATCCGACATGCCCAACAACCGGCAAACAGTCATTCCGAGCATCGAGTGGCTGCGCGATTACCGGAAGGACTGGTTTCGTTCCGACGTCATCGCTGGCCTGACGGCGGCCGCGGTCGTCGTCCCCAAAGCCATGGCCTACGCCACCATCGCCGGGTTGCCGGTGCAGATCGGCCTGTACACGGCCTTCGTGCCGATGGTGATCTACGCCCTGCTAGGCACTTCGCGACCGCTGAGCGTCAGCACCACCACGACCATCGCCATCCTGACGGCGGCGGAATTGGGCGCAGTCGCGCCCGGCGGCGGGACGGCCGAACTGACGGCGGCGGGCGCGACGCTCGCCGTGTTGGTCGGCGCGATGCTGGTGGTGGCCTCGGTCTTGCGCTTCGGCTTCATCGCCAATTTCATTTCCGAGCCGGTGCTCACCGGCTTCAAGTCCGCCATCGGTCTGGTGATCGTGGTCGACCAGCTGCCAAAGCTCCTCGGCGTCCACATCGACAAGAGCGGGTTTTTTCGCGACATACTCGCGATCGTGAGCCAACTCCCGCGCACCTCGCTCGTGACGTTCGTATTGGCGGTGGTGGTGCTGGTACTGATCTTCGGACTGGAGCGCTTCGCGCCGCGCGCGCCTGCTCCGTTGGTCGCGCTGGCCGTGGCCATCATCGCCTCGGGCCTGTTCGGTCTGCAGGGCGCGGGTGTGGCGATCGTGGGCAGCATTCCGACGGGCCTGCCGGCCGTCGCGTGGCCGAATCTCGATTTGATCGAGATCATGTGGCCGGGCGCTGCCGGCATCGCCTTGATGAGCTTCACCGAAGGCATTGCCGCGGCGCGCGCATTCAGCACGCCGCAGGAACCGCGCCTGGTGCCGAATCAGGAGTTGGCGGCCGTGGGATTGGCCAATGTCGCCGGCGGATTTTTCGGCGCCATGCCGGCCGGTGGCGGTACGTCACAAACGGCGATCAACCGCCGCGCCGGGGCGCGCACCCAATTGGCCGAACTCGTCACGGCCGCGGGCGCGGTCGTGACACTGCTGCTGCTCGCGCCGGTGATTGCGCTGTTGCCGCAGGCGGCACTGGCCGCGGTGGTCGTGGCCTATTCGGTGGATCTGATCCGGCCGGTGGAATTCTATGACATCCGCCACGTGCGCCGCACCGAGTTCTACTGGGCGATCGCGGCGTTCGCCGGCGTCGTGCTGCTCGGCACGCTCAAGGGTATCCTGGTGGCGGTGATCGTGTCGCTGGTGGCGCTGGTACATCAGGCCTACAACCCGCCGGTGTACATGCTCGGGCGCAAACGCGGCACCAACGTGTTTCGCGCACTGAGTCGCGAGCATCCGGACGACGAGACCTGGCCGGGATTGCTGATGCTGCGCACCGAGGGGCGCGTGTTCTTCGCCAACGCCCAGCGCATAGGCGACCAGATGTGGCCGCTGGTGAAGCAGGCGCAGCCTTCGGTGGTGCTGATCGACTGCAGCGCCGTGTTCGACATCGAATACACCGCGCTCAAGATGCTCACGGAGGCCGAGGCCAAACTGCGCGCTGACGGTATCGAACTGTGGCTGGCTGCGCTCAACCCCGAGGTGCTCGACATGGTGCGACACTCGAAGCTTGGCGAGCTGCTCGGCCACCAACGGCTTTTCTTCAATCTGCAGGTGGCCGTCGAAAATTACCGGCAAACCGGTCCCGGGCCGGCTGCCGGACCGAACCCGCGCACGTCACCCGGGCACGACACGCTCACGGAGACAAAACCATGAAATCGAAATCAGACGACGCACGCACCCGCAACAAGGCCGACAAGCCAGACAGACCGGCGCAGAAGGAGAAACTGAAACGCAAGGACTATGACGAGCAACTGGAGCGTTTGCATGTCGAGCTGGTCAAGCTCCAGCAGTGGGTCGTGCACAAGAGGCTCAAGGTCTGTGTCGTGTTCGAAGGACGCGACGGCGCCGGCAAGGGCGGCACGATCAAGGCGATCACCGAACGCGTGAGTCCGCGCGTGTTCCGGGTAGTAGCTCTGCCGGCCCCGTCCGATCGCGAGAAGACCCAGATGTACGTGCAGCGCTATCTGCCGCATTTTCCGGCGGCTGGCGAGGTCGTGATTTTTGACCGCAGCTGGTACAACCGCGCCGGTGTCGAGCGGGTCATGGGGTTTTGCACCGAGAAACAGGCGCGCAAATTTCTGAAGGACGTGCCACTGGTCGAGAAGGCGATGGTCGATTCCGGCATCATCCTGCTCAAGTACTGGCTGGAGGTCAGCCCGGAGGAGCAGACCCGCCGCCTCGAAGGACGCATCGACGACGGTCGCAAGATCTGGAAGCTCTCGCCCATGGACCTCAAGTCCTACAGCCGCTGGTACGACTACTCGCGTGCCCGCGATGACATGTTCGCGGCGACCGACACCGATTTCGCGCCCTGGTACGTGGCCCGGTCGGATGACAAGAAGCGCGCGCGGCTCAACATCATCACCCACCTGCTGGAGCGCATTCCGTACAAGAAGATGCCGCGCGAGAACGTCAAGCTGCCGGAGCGCCAGAAGGCGCGCGGTTACCGCGAGCCGGATTATCCATTCAAGTACATTGCCGAGCGGTTCTGAGGCCGCCGGTCACGTCGAGGAATCAATGACCCGCGGGCGCGCCCCGCAACGAAACAATTCAGTGGGTCCGTGGCATCCCGAGTCCCTGTCGATCCTCGATCGACGCCTCCCGCCGGTCGGTTTCGTCGCGGAAGGAGCTGACGATGATCGCATCGAGCCGCTTTTGATGGCGGCGCAATGAGCCCTGGCGCTCGGGCGGCATGGCCGCGAGTACATCCGCGACGAGCGCCTTCATGCGTCGCATGACCTGTACGCTGGTGGCGCCGTAGTAGCAGATCTCGTCCAGGCCCAGGGCGAGAAAATCTTCCCAGCTCGGATGCGGGACGAACAAGCGCGCGGTCCCGTCGCGGTCGCGATGGACGCCGATCTCGAGGCGCCGGCGGCCGAGGTGACGCAGCAGATCTTCGATCTGGTCGAGCGCCTGCACCGCCGTGGTCGGATCGTTGACCGCCGGGGAGAGCGCCTTGATTGCAATATCGACGAGCAGCCGGATGGCATACTTGGGATCCTGCTCGAATGTGCGCTCCGCGCCTACGGCAAACGCAGACCGCAACTCCCGTTCGTCGATGGGGCGGCGCGCGCCGAACAGCCGCAGCATCACGGTTCCTTCCACGAGCGTGTCGCCGACCGGCGAGACGATGGTTATGACTCCGTCAACGGCAGAGGCCAGCGAGACCAGTGCCGGGACGTCGAGGGCTTGAATCGAGCGCGGCGGACCCGCGTGATACAGCGTCTGGGTCAGCGGCCGGCCGGCGTACGCCTCCGGATCCACCAGTGACTGCGGCTGATCCAGCGGCGGATACGCGTTATCGATGACCTGGCGGGCCTGATCCGCCGTGAATGCCAGCATCCGATGGATCTGCAGAAGCGACAACTTTTCGATCAAGCCGATGAAAATGCCCACACTCACCAGCAGCAGGACGATCACCAGCCAGCTGCTGAAAAACGGCGTCTTGCCCGAGCCCGCGCGATCGATCCATGCGATCGCGCCGAGCGAATAAAGAAACGTGGCCGAGAAGATCCCGACCGCATGCCATAGCACCGGATCCCGCGCCAGCCACGTCACGAGTCGCGGCGAATAGGCGGTCGCACTGAACTGCACCATCACGAACGCGAGCGAGAAAACAATGCCTGTCAGCGCGATCATCCCGGTGCCCACCGACGACAGGATCGCCACCGCCGCTTGCGGGCTCATCCCGGCGTGCAGGGTCGGCAAGTACGCGGCTTCCAGGCGCGGCAGGATCAACGCCGCCGCCACCGCAACCAAGGCATACAGCGCCGGAATGCTCCAGTTGGGCAGGCGCCTATGTCGGCCATGGATCATTGCAGGATTCCCGTTTGTCGATAATGATTCAACGCGTTTGCGGAGCTGTGCTTTCGCCGGTTATCCCTGGCGACTCTTGGTGGCTTTCCCGTTGCACCGCATTTCCGCGGCGGGGTCCCTGGCCAGACGTCCCGCGGCACACCACTCCTGACCGTACCACCCCATCGTTCCCGTCGTGTGCTGCCAATTTGCGGCGTTTCCGAAACGGTTTTCTTTGACTTCTGTCAAAGTTACCACGATGGGTCTTGCTTAGGATAATTCGCACTTTCCGCGCAATTCGTGACGGAGCATGTCTGAACCAACCGGCTTCGCACATCCATAACAACGTCCGGCAAGGGTCAATCAGGACTTTTTAATCGCCGGTCAGCGCTCTCAAGGAGACGTCCATGCCCACAAACGCTACCACCGCCACCAAGCCGAAGACCGCCACCGCCGGCCCGCTCAGTGCGGACGAACTGCGTCGAATGCACGCGTGGTGGCGCGCATGCAATTACCTCGCCGTCGGGATGATTTACCTGCGCGACAATCCGCTGCTGCGGCAACCGCTCAGCGTCGATCACGTCAAGCATCGGCTGCTCGGCCATTGGGGCGCGAGCCCGGCGCTGTCGTTCGTCTGGACGCATCTCAACCGGCTCATCAAACGCGACGATCTCGACGTGATCTTCGTCGCCGGCCCGGGTCATGGCGCCCCCGGCGTCCTGGCGCCGGCTTATCTCGAAGGCAGATATTCCGAGGTGTATCCGGACAAGAGCGAAGACATCGATGGCCTGCGGAAGTTCTTCAGGCAGTTCTCGTTTCCCGGTCACATCGGCAGCCACGTGACCCCCGAGACGCCCGGCTCGATTCACGAGGGCGGAGAGCTCGGCTATTCGCTGTCGCACGCCTACGGCATGGCGCTCGACAATCCCGATCTGATCGTCGCCTGCGTCGTCGGCGACGGTGAGGCCGAAACCGGACCTCTCGCCACCGCCTGGCATTCGAACAAGTTCCTGAATCCGGTACGCGACGGCGCGGTGCTGCCGATCCTGAATCTCAACGGCTACAAGATCGCCAACCCGACGGTGCTGGCGCGCATCAGTCATGAAGAACTCGAGGCGCTGTTCATCGGCTACGGCTACACGCCGTACTTCGTCGAGGGCGACGACCCGACCGACATGCACCAGAAGATGGCCGCCACCCTCGATGAGGCCGTGGGAAAGATTCGCGCGATCCAGCGCGAGGCGCGCGCCTCCAACACCGCCGAGCGGCCGCGCTGGCCAATGATCGTGCTGCGTTCACCGAAGGGCTGGACCGGTCCGAAGGAAATCAAGGGCCACAAGGCCGAGGGCTCATGGCGCTCGCATCAGGTGCCGTTCTCCGACGTGCGCGAGAATCCCGAGAGCCTCAAGCTGCTCGAGACCTGGCTCAGGAGCTACAAGCCGGAAGAACTGTTCGACGGGAATGGCAGTCTGATCGCGGAGCTGCGCGACCTCCCGCCGAAAGGCATGCGCCGCATGAGCGCCAACCCCCATGCCAACGGCGGACTGCTGCGCAAGGACCTGAAGCTCCCGGATTTCCGCAATTATGCGGTAAAGGTTCCCACCGCCGGCGCGGTTCGTTATGAGAACACCAGACCGCTCGGCGAGTTCCTGCGCGATGTGATGCGCAACAACATGACCAGCTTCCGGGTATTCGGACCGGACGAAACCGCCTCCAACCGCCTGCAGGCGGTGTACGAGGTGTCGAAGAAGGTGTGGATGGCCGATCTGCTGCCCGAGGACGCCGACGGCGGCGAGCTGGCGCGCGACGGGCGGGTGATGGAAGTGCTATCCGAGCATACCTTGATCGGCTGGCTCGAGGGTTACCTGCTCACGGGGCGGTACGGGTTCTTCCACACCTACGAGGCGTTCGCGCACGTGATCGACTCGATGTTCAACCAGCACGCGAAATGGCTGGACATCTCGAAGCACCATGTGCCGTGGCGCGCTGCGGTGGCGTCGCAGAACATCCTGCTCTCCTCCACCGTCTGGCGCCAGGACCACAACGGCTTCTCGCACCAGGACCCGGGCTTCATCGATCTCGTCACCAACAAAAGCCCGTCGGTCACGCGCATCTATCTGCCGCCCGACGCCAACTGCCTGCTGTCGGTCGCCGACCACTGCCTGCGCTCGACCGACTACATCAACGTGATCGTCGCCGACAAGCAGAAGCACATGCAGTTCACCACCATCGACGAGGCGGTCGTGCACTGCTCCAAGGGTATCGGCATCTGGCGGCGCGCCAGCAACGACGAGGGCGTGGAGCCGGACGTGGTGATGGCCGCCTGCGGCGATGTGCCGACGCTCGAGGCGTTGGCCGCGGTCGCGATCCTGCGCGAGCGGTTGCCGGACCTGAAGGTTCGCTTCGTCAATGTCGTCGACCTGTACAAGATGCAGCCGGCGTCCGAGCACCCGCACGGCCTGACCGACCGCGAGTACGAGGGCCTGTTCACTACCAACAAACCGGTGATCTTCAACTTCCATGGCTACCCGTGGCTGATCCACAAGCTCGCCTACCGATTCCCCGGCCACGAGAACCTGCACGTGCGCGGTTACAAGGAAAAGGGCAACATCAACACGCCGCTCGAGCTCGCGATCCTGAACCAGATCGACCGCTTCGATCTGGTGATCGACGTCATCGACCGCGTGCCGGGACTGGCGGTGCGCGCCGCCCATCTCAAGGAGGAGATGAAGAACGCCATCATCGATAACCTGAACTACGCCCGCACCGAGGGCACCGACCGACCCGAGATCACCAACTGGGTGTGGCCGTACTGAGGTCGCGCATGCGGGGGCGCGACATGGCTCGCCAGGGATTCGTCGTCCCATGAGCACCAGGACCGCCCCCGGTGCCCCGACCACCGTCAGCCTCGCCGACGAGGAAGGCGTCAAGCGCATCCTGATCGACACGCTGTTCGGACTGTGGGCGACGGTCAACAACCTCACGCGCCTCCAACCCTCGAAGCGCGAGCGTTACCGCGTCACCATATTCGGCTCGG
>DASPRK010000210.1:0-11353 GCA_035624495.1 Methylomirabilis sp. (SeqCode)
GGCGTGATGGACACCTGCGTGGAATCGATGTTGAACTCGAGAAAGCCCTGGTCCTGGTAGAAATTGCGCAACCGCTCCAGGTCGCCCGAAAGTTTCTGCTTGGAATACTTGTCGCGGCTGGAGAAAAACGCGTACCACGGCTTCGGACCGAGACTGAAAAGATTCAGCAGCCGCTTGTCGGGAAACAGGTGGTTGCCGACGATGGTGATTTCGCGTATCCGCGCGACCTTGCCCTCCGCCACATCGATGTTGATGTCGACGCGATTGCGCTCGAGCGGCGTCACCGTCGGTTTGATCGTGACCGCGTAATAACCGCGGCCGAAATACTGCTGGCGCAACTCCTGCTCCACGCGGTCGAGCAGCGATTTGTTGAACACCCGGCCCTCGGCCAATCCGATTTCCTTCAGGCCTTTCTTCAGGTCGGTCTCGGACAACTCCTTGGTGCCGGTAATCTTGATGCCGGCGATGGAAGGGCGCTCGATCACCGTGACGATCAGCACATTCTTGTCGCGTCCGATCTGGACGTCGCGGAAAAATCCGGTCTTGAAAAGCGCGCGCACCGCATCCTGCGATTTCGTGTCCGTCAGCGTGTCGCCGATCTTGACCGGCAGATAGTTGAACACGGTGCCGGCCGAGATGCGCTGCAGTCCGTTCACGCGGATATCCTTCACCACGAAGGGCTCGAAGGCCTGACCGGCCGGTATCTGCAAGGCGAAAAAAAACAGTGCCGCGAGGAGGCGTTTCATTCGATGTGTTATCTGAATCAGCGCAGGCGGCGTTTGTTCAGTGAAAAAGCGGCGAGAGAATCCGCGTCAAATCGTTGTAAAGGGCCAGCGTGATCAGGCCGGCCAGCAGCACGATACCGACCTGCTGGCCCAGCACCATGACCCGCTCCGGCAACGGGCCGCCCTTGATGGCTTCGATAATGTAATACATCAGATGACCGCCATCGAGTACGGGGATCGGCAGCAGATTCAGCACGCCCAGACTGATGCTGATCACGGCCAGGAACAGGACAAACTGATTGAGACCCACCTTCGCTGAATAGCCGGCGTACTGGGCGATGGTTATCGGGCCGCTGATGTTGCGCGTCGACACCTCGAGCTTGAGCATGCGATACAGCATCTCCAGTGTGAGCGCCGACATGTACCAGGTGTTGGCGGCGCTCTCCGAAAAGGCTTCGCCCGGCCCCAGGCGCATCCGCACCCGCATGTCGTCGGGTATCTGCCCGAACTGCGGACGTATATTGATGCGTCCGACGGTCTGCTCCCCCTCCTTCACGGCGGCCGGGGTCACGTCGAATTCCATGCGCGCGCCGCCGCGATCCACCACGATCCGCAGCGGCTTGTCCGGGTTTTTGCTGATATCCGTCACCAGGTCGTCCCAGGAGCGGATCGACTCGCCATTCACCGCCACCAGCCGGTCGCCGACTTTCATTCCTGCGCGTTCCGCCGGCCCGGGTTCGAGGGCGCCAATCACCGGCAGCGGCTCGGGCACGTAGCCGATCAGCCCGATTCCGCGCTCGAGCAGCGAGGCGTTGACCTCCTGCACCGGCAGGCCCGACAGGTCGAGCTCGCGGTTTTCCACCCGCCCCTGCGCATCGCGCACCTCGAACGACACGTGCGCGCGATCGAGCGCCCGCTGAAACAGATACAGCCGCCGTTGATCCCAGGTCTGCACGCTCTTGCCGTCGATGCTCAGGATGGTATCGCCGGCGTGAAAGCCCGCTTGCTGCGCCAGCGAGCCCGACACCACCTGGCTGACCACCGGTTTGAGCCCGTCCACGCCGGCCATGTAAACCGCCCAGTAAGCCAGAATCGCGAACAGGAAATTGAACGCCGGCCCGGCCGTCACGATCGCCATGCGCTTCCACACCTTCTGGCGATTGAAGGCGCGCGGCGCCTCCGCGGCGCTCACTACACCTTCGTTTTCATCCAGCATTTTCACGTAGCCGCCGAGCGGAAACGCGCCGATCGCGAGTTCCATGCGGTCACGGCCGATCCGCCGCGACCACAGCGGTTTTCCGAACCCGACGGAGAAACGCAGAACCTTGACGCCGAGGCGGCGCGCCACCCAGAAATGTCCGAATTCGTGCACGGTGATGAGAATACCGAGCGCGACCACGAAGGCGCCGGCATAGTAGAGAAAGTTGATCATGTCGCCCCCATGCCCACGCGCGACTCGCGTCCGGCGATGAATCGATTGGCCACGTCGCGCGCACGCGCATCGTCGCCCAGCACCGCGCCTAACTCGGCGTCCGGATTAGCAGGCATGCCTCCCAGCGTATGCTCGATCACGCGTGGGATCTCGGTGAACCCGATACGGCGCTCGAGAAAGGCCTGGACCGCCACTTCGTTCGCGGCGTTCAGAATGGCCGGCGCCGTCCCGCCGGCGCGCGTCGCTTCCTGCGCGAGTCGCAGGCACGGGAAACGCCCGGCGTCGGGGCGCTCGAAATCGAGGCGCGCGAGATCGAAGAGATCGAGGCTCTTCACGCCGGACTCGATGCGTTCCGGCCACGCCAGCGCATGCGCGATGGGCGTGCGCATGTCCGGGTTGCCGAGTTGCGCCAGCACCGAGCCATCCACGTATTCGACCATGGAATGGATGACGCTTTGCGGATGAATCACGATCTCGATCTGGTCGGGCATGACGCCGAACAGCCAGCAGGCCTCGATCATCTCCAGCCCCTTGTTCATGAGGGTGGCCGAATCGACCGAGATCTTGCGGCCCATCACCCAGTTGGGATGGGCGCAGGCCTGCTCCGGCGTGACGGAAACCAGCGCTTCCGGCGACAGCGTGCGAAACGGGCCGCCGGAACAGGTCAGGTAGATCCGTCGCACCCCGGTCGGTGCGCTGCCCGCGCGATAGCCCGCGGGCATGCATTGGAAGATGGCGTTGTGTTCACTGTCGACCGGCAGCAATTCCGCGCCGCTGGCGCGGGCTTCATCTATGAATATCTTTCCCGACATGACCAACGGTTCCTTGTTAGCAAGCAGCACGCGCTTGCCCGCCCGCACCGCCGCCAGTGACGGCAGCAAGCCGGCCGCGCCCACAATGGCCGCGACGACAATGTGGGCGCGCGGGTGCGTGGCGACGGTATTCAATCCCTCGGCGCCGGACAACACCTCCACGGGAAGTCCCGCCCGTTGAACCCTGTCCTTGAGCTCGGCCGCTGCGCGCGCATCGAGCAAAACCGCTTTCTGCGGCCGGTATTGCCGGCATTGTTCGAACAGACGATCGACTTGGGTATGGGCGGTCAACGCGAGGACGCGGTAACGCGCGGGATTTCGCGCCAGCACGTCGAGCGCGCTGAGGCCTATGGAACCGGTCGATCCCAGGATCGTCACGCCGCGCAGACCGCGGTCCGCGCGTTCGTTCGAAGGATTTTCGATCGTGCTGTCCATGCCTTAAATCTTCGTCAGTATGAGAATGCCCAGAACGAAAACCGGCACCGCGGCCGTCAAGGCGTCGATACGGTCGAGAACGCCGCCATGCCCGGGGATCAGATTGCCGCTGTCCTTCACGCCGGCGATACGCTTGAGCTTGCTCTCGGTGAGGTCGCCGACGACGGAAAATAAAGCGGTCACTACCCCCAGCCCGATCCAGCGCAAGAGCGCCCAGGAATCGAGGCGCCAGATCATTGTCCCACAAAGCCAGGCCAACAGCACAACGCCGATGACGCCGCCCACGACGCCTTCGACCGTTTTGCCGGGACTCAGGTGCGGTGCCAATTTGTTTTTTCCATAACGTGAACCGGCGAAATAGGCGGCCGTGTCCGCCACCCACACCAGCACAAACGCATACAACAGCGCGCGCGGCCGCCGCATGTCGGCCGCCAGCAGATATATCGAAGCCACCCACAGTGGAACCAGCACCAGGAAACCGCCGGCGATCCGGCCGGGGAGAGAATTGAACATGCCTCGGCGGATATCGCCGCGGCGAAACAGCTCGACGAGCGCCCATAACCACCAGAGCGCGGCGGCGGCAAGAAATACCAGGATCAACAAGGGCTGCCGCTGCGCCCCCACGATCCCGATTCCGCCGAGCAACAGCAGGATCGCCACGTAGGCGGATCGGGCGAAAAACGTTTCCAGACCGGACAGCGACGCCCATTCCCAGGCGGCGGCGGCGATGAAAAGCCCGAACAATACCACCACGCCCGGGAGCGGCAGGAACAACAGCGCCGCCACCAGCAGCGGCACCATAACCAGCGCCGTCAGAATCCGTGTCTTAAGGACCGCTGACAAGATGAACCTCGCACGGCGGTCGACCCCCACCCCAACCCTCCCCCTTCTGGCGGGAGGGAGACGGAGAAGGTGTGGCGCTCGTTATGTCATTAGGTGATTTAAGCATGACGCGCGGCTTCGATCTGCTCGCCTGTCAGACCGAACCGGCGCTGGCGCCCGGCATACGAAACGAGCGCCTGTTCGAATTGCGCGCGATCAAAATCCGGCCACAGGACCGGGGTAAAGTACAATTCGGTGTAGGCGAGCTGCCACAACAGAAAATTGCTGATGCGCTGTTCGCCGCCGCTGCGAATGAAAAGATCGGGTTCGGGAATCCCGGCCATGCTGAGGAAGGGCTCGATGCTTTCCTCCGTGATCGCATCGGGACTGATTTCGCCGCGCACCGCGCGGCGCGCCAGCTCGGCGCAGGCCTGCGCGATGTCCCAGCGTCCGCCGTAATTGGCGGCGATCGTCAGCGTCATCGCCGTGTTCTCCCGCGTCAGCATTTCCGCCTGCCGGACGCGCGCGACGATCTTCTCGCCGAAACGCCCGAGGTCGCCCACGACTCTGAACCGCACGTTGTTCTTGTGGAGCTTCTTCACTTCGCTTCCCAGCGCGCTCGTGAACAGCTCCATCAAGAGTCGCACTTCCGTCTTCGGGCGGCGCCAGTTCTCGCTGCTGAAGGCGAACAGCGTCAGGTGCTTTATCCCTTTTTCCACGCACGCCGTGACCATGTCGCGCACGCGCTCCACCCCTTTCCGGTGGCCGGCGATGCGCGGAAGTCCACGGGCCTTGGCCCAGCGACCGTTGCCGTCCATGATGACGGCGACGTGCAGCGGAACGGGGGGACGCGAGGCCAACAACGTGGCGGTGTCTGTTTTGTCGGTGCTATTCATCCAAATGTCTTCGACAGAGGTGCGAGCTAATCAACCCGGGGCAATCTGAACACGCGAAATCACACCTGCATGATGTCCTTTTCCTTGGCGGCCACGAGCTTGTCCACGTCGGCGATGAAATGGTCGGTGAATTTCTGCACCGCCTCCTCCGCTCGCTTGTCCTCGTCCTCGGTGATCAGCTTCTTCTTCAGGGCGTCCTTGAGGTGCTGGTTGGAATCGCGGCGCACGTTGCGGATCGCGACCTTGGCGTTTTCCCCTTCGGACCGCACGTGTTTGGAAAGCTCCTTGCGCCGCTCCTCCGTCAGCGCCGGCAGCGGCACGCGGATCACGCCGCCCGATGCCATCGGATTCAATCCGAGATCGGATTCCCGGATCGCCTTTTCGATCGCCGCAGCCTGGCCTTTGTCATATGGCGTCACCGTGAGCGTGCGCGCGTCGGACGCCGACACGTTGGCCACTTGATTGAGCGGGGTCTTGGCGCCGTAGTATTCGACGCGCACGTTTTCGAGCAATCCCGGGTGCGCCCGACCGGTGCGGATCTTGCCGAGGTCGTTCTTCAGCGTCTCGAGCGACTTTGACATCCGCGCTTCCGCGTCTTTTTTGATCTTGTCGACGGATTCCGTCATGACTTGTCTCCTATTCTTTCCTCAGGTTCGTACACGCGGCGTCCCTGCCACACTGCTCACGAGCGTCCCAACGTTTTCGCCCAGGCAGACGCGCAGCAGGTTGCCGGGCTTGTGGAGGCTGAACACGCGCACCGGCATATTCTGGTCGCGGCACAACGCGATGGAAGCGGCGTCCATCACGCCGAGCCGCTTCTCCAGTATCTCATCATAGCTGACGACGTCGAAGCGCCTGGCGTCGGCGTGTTTGGCCGGGTCGCGGTCGTAGACGCCGTCCACCTTGGTGGCCTTGAGGACGACGTCGGCGCCGACCTCCATCCCGCGCAGGGTGGCCGCGGTGTCGGTGGTGAAAAAGGGATTGCCGGTGCCGGCCGCGAATACCACCACGCGCCCCCGTTCCAGGTGACGGATGGCGCGACGGCGGATATAAGGCTCGACCACCTGGTCGAGACGCAACGCCGATTGCACGCGCGCCGCCACGCCCGATTTCTCCAGGGCATCCTGCAGCGCCAGCGCATTGATGATGGTGGCCAGCATGCCCATGTAATCGGCGGAGGCTCGATCCATGCCCGCGGCCCCCGGCGCGACACCACGGAAGATATTGCCGCCGCCGATGACGATCGCCAGTTGCACGCCGGCGGCAACGACTGACTTGACATCGGAGGCGATTCGCGCGATGACGTCACGATTGATGCCGTAGGCATCGCCGCCCATCAGCGCCTCGCCGGAAAGCTTGAGCAGCACTCGGCGGTAGGCGGGAACCCCGGATGCGCTCGTCAACGCCTAGCCTCCCTTTACGGTGGCCATGACTTCGGCGGCGAAATTTTCCGAACGCCTCTCCATGCCCTCGCCAACTTCGAAGCGACTGAAGCGCACCGCGGACGCGCCCTTGCTCTTGAGTAGCTTCTCGACGGTGGTGTCGGGATCCTTGACGAACGGCTGGCCCAGCAGGGTGATCTCGTTGAGAAACTTGCTGACCCGGCCCTCGACCATTTTCTCGATGATGTTGGCCGGCTTGCCGGATTGCTTGGCCTGCTCGGCGAATATCTCTTTTTCCTTGGCGATCGTCGCGGCCGGCACTTGACTCCGGGTGACGTATTCGGGGCGGCTCGCGGCGATGTGCATCGCCAGATCCCTGGCGAGCGCTTCGTCTCCGCCCTCGATCTCGATCAGCACGCCAATCTTGCGGCCGTGGACGTAGCTGCCGATGTGCCCCTTGGCGGCCGCCATGCGCTCGAAACGGCGAACGTTGATATTCTCGCCCAGTTTCATGACCAGGCCTTCGCGCGCGTGCGCCACGGTTTCCGGCGCGCCGTCCTTGAGCGGCAGCTGATACAGCGCCTCGACGTCGGACGGACGACGGTTGGCCACGCACGCGGCGACCGCGGCCGCGAACGCGCCGAAGTCGTCGCCCTTGGCGACGAAATCGGTTTCGGAATTGACCTCGACCATGGCCGCGGTCTTGCGGTCGGGACTCAAGAAAATGCCGATGACGCCTTCCGCGGCAATGCGGCCGGCTTTCTTCTCGACTTTGGCGCCGGCCCGCTTGCGCAGCAGATCAGCCGCGGCTTCCATGTTGCCGTTGGTCTCGGTGAGCGCGGCTTTGCATTCCATCATGCCCAGCCCGGTGCGCTCGCGCAGTTCTTTCACCTGTTGTGCGGAAATACTCATATAGGTTCCCCGTCAGCTCGAACGGCGGGTTTCGCCGTCATCATAAAACCAAGGGGGCCGAGCCCCCTTGGTATCACCGAATTACGACTCCTCGCCCGCGCCATGCGTCTCGGCTTTCTTCCCTCGTCCGCCGGATTTGGGCTTGGGGCGCGGCGTGGTGCGCTTGGCCTTGGGGCCAGGCTTGGCGGCGGGATCGACCGTTTCTTCAATTGCGGCGTCGACCGGGACCTCTTCCGGTTCCGCCATCGCCGGTTTCTTCTTCGCGACGATCTTGATCTTGGACGGCTCTTCCTTCACTTCGATGAACTCGTCGTCGCTGGCAACCAGGCTCTCCTGGCGCTGCGCCTGGCCTGCGATGATCGCGTCGGCCGCCGCTTCGGCGTACAAACGAATTGCACGGATGGCGTCGTCGTTGCCCGGGATGACGTAGTCCACGCCGTCCGGCTTGCAGTTGGAATCGACCACGCCGACGACCGGGATGCCGAGCTTGTTCGCCTCGGACACCGCGATGTATTCGTGACCGACGTCGACCACGAACATCGCGTCGGGCAGGCCGGACATCTCCTTGATGCCGCCCAGACTCTTCTCGAGCTTGACGCGCTCGCGATCGAGCGTCAGCAATTCCTTCTTGGACAGTTTCTGGCTGCTGGTTTCGTCGGCCAGCACGGATTCCAGCATCTTCAGCCGCTCGATGGACTTCTTTACCGTGCGGTAGTTGGTCAGCATGCCGCCGAGCCAGCGGTGATTCACGTACGGGCTGGCGCAACGCGCGGCTTCCTCGCCGACGATTTCGGTGGCCTGGCGCTTGGTGCCGACGAACAGGACGGTGCCGCCGTTGCCGGCGAGCTTGGTCAAGTAGCCCATCGCCTCGTTGAACAGTGGCAGGGTCTTTTCCAGATTGATGATGTGGATGCGGTTGCGTTCCCCGAATATGTAGGGACGCATCTTGGGGTGCCAGAACCGCGTCTGGTGGCCGAAATGCACGCCGGCCTCCAGCATCTGGCGCATGGTGACATTGCTCATGTGCTCTCCTTCGGGTTTTTCCGCCGCGGACCCCATGCCTCAATCCAGCCACTTACCAGAAGTAAGGACCGGACACCCGGATGCATGTGACGGTGCCGCGTGTGGGTTTAGGTTGAACTATGAACTGCGGGCGGCTTTATACCATAGCCGCCCGATTACGACAATGTTTTCATGGGTTTGGACCCAAAAACATGCGCGAAAGGGCTTTTTAAAATGCTTCTATTACCGGAGAATACGCGGGAGCCGATACGCCCCATGCCCGTCACCATCAAAACCCCCGAGGAAATCGAGAAAATGCGCGTCGCCGGGCGGCTCGCCGGCGAGGTGCTGCGCATGATCCGGCCGCACGTCCAACCGGGGGTCACGACCGGGGAACTCGACCGGCTCTGCCACGACTATATCGTGAACGTGCAGCAGGCCGTGCCGGCGCCGCTCAATTACCGCGGCTTCCCCCGCTCCATCTGCACCTCGGTGAACCATCAGGTCTGTCACGGGATTCCGGGGGACAAGATACTCAAGAAGAACGACATCGTGAACATCGACATCACCGTGATCAAGGACGGCTATCACGGCGACACCAGCAAAATGTTTTTCGTGGGCGAGCCGTCGATCCAGGCGCGGCGGCTGGTGCAGGTGACGCACGAGTGCATGCTCAAGGGAATACAAATGGTGAAACCGGGAACGCGTCTCGGCGACATCGGCCACGCGATCCAGGGCCACGCCGAGGCGCACGGCTTCTCCGTGGTGCGCGAATACTGCGGGCACGGCATCGGGCGCGAGTTTCACGAGGACCCGCAGGTGTTGCACTACGGACAACCGGGCACCGGCATGGCGCTCGTACCGGGCATGACCTTCACCATCGAGCCGATGATCAATGCCGGCAAAAAGGAAGTGAAACTGCTGCCCGACAACTGGACCGTGGTGACGCGCGATCACTCGCTGTCGGCGCAATGGGAGCACACCGTGCTGGTGACCGCGGACGGTTACGAAATCCTCACGCTGCTGCACGGTGACGAACCATGATCGTCCTCGCTTCGTCATTCAGGCGCTGAATCACCCCGTGGCCGCCAGAGATGCCCTGTTCAACAGCCGTGATTTCGATCGCGCGCTCGCCGAGACCGATTCTCCCCTGCCGTTGTTCCGCGCCGCGCTGCGCGCCGGGCGCGACACTCTGCGGCGGCAATTCTTCGAACACAGCGGCGCCACCTCGCTGGTCAGCAGTCACGCCTGGCTGATCGATCAGTTGATCGTGCGCGCATGGCGGCGGCATCTGTCGATGTTGCCGGACGGAACCTGCGTCGCGCTCGTCGCCGTCGGCGGCTACGGGCGCGGCGAATTGCACCCGGCCTCGGACGTCGACCTGATGCTGCTGTTTGAAAAAAACAACCCTGACAAGACGCGCGCCTTCATCGAAACACTGGTACGGTTTTTCTGGGACATGGGCCTCGAGGTCGGCCACAGCGTGCGCACGCTGAAGGATTGCGTGCGCGAGGCCGGGAAGGACATCACCGTCGCCACCAATCTGATGGAAACGCGCTTGCTGGACGGCGACGACGCGTTGTTTCAGAAAATGCGCCGGATGACCCACGCCTCCAGCATCTGGCCGAGCCGGAAGTTTTTCGCCGCCAAGCGCCAGGAACAGATCGCGCGCCATCACCATTTCGACGACACCGCCTACAACCTCGAACCGAACGTCAAGGACGGTCCCGGCGGCCTGCGCGACATCCAGACGATATCGTGGGTGACGCAACGGCATTTCGACACCGCGTCGCTGCAGGACCTGATCAAGCTGGGTTTTCTCACCGACGAGGAATACCGCGCGCTGATCGGCGGGCGCAATTTCCTGTGGCACGTGCGCGCCGGCCTGCATTATCTCGCGGATCGCCGCGAGGACCGGTTGCTCTTCGACCACCAGCGCGCACTCGCCAGACACTTCGGTTACGTCGACAAGACCGGAATCCTCGCGGTCGAACAGTTCATGAAGCGCTACTACCGCACGATCAAGGAACTGTCGTTGCTCAACGAAATCCTGCTGCAGCACTTCGACGAGGTCATCCTCGCGCGCGGCCGCAAGAAGGTCCTGCCGATCAACCGGCGGTTTCAGTCGCACATGGGCTTTCTCGAGGTCACGCACCCGCGGGTGTTCGAGCGCAAACCGTACGCCATGCTTGAGCTGTTCCTGATCATGCAGCAGCATCCGGAACTGAAGGGCGTGCGGGCCGATACCATCCGCCTGGTACGCGCCAATCTGCACCGGATCGATAAATCATTCCGCAAGGACCTTGGCTGCCGCAGCCTGTTCATGGAGATCATCCGGCAGCCGCGTGGCATCACCCACGAACTGCGGCGCATGAACGCCTACGGCGTGCTCGGCGCCTACCTGCCCGCGTTCGGTCGCATCGTCGGCCAGATGCAACACGACCTGTTTCACGTCTATACCGTCGACGCGCACACGCTCATGGTGGTGCGCAACTTGCGCCGCTTCACCGTGCCGGAATTCCGCCACGAGTTTCCGGTTCAGAGCGAGATCATCCAGAAGGTCGTCAAACCGGAGCGGCTGTACCTCGGGGCGCTGTTCCATGACATCGCCAAGGGCCGCGGCGGGGACCACTCCGAACTCGGCGAAAAGGATGCCGCTGCTTTCTGCCGCCTGCACAACCTTAGCGAATACGACACCCGCTTCATCGGCTGGCTGGTGCGCCATCACCTGGTGATGTCGAGCACCGCGCAGCGCGAGGATATTTCCGACCCCGCGGTCGTGCTGCGCTTCGCGCAAACGGTCGGCGATCAGGAACATCTCGACAACCTGTACCTGCTCACCGTTGCGGACATGCGCGGCACCAGCCCCGCCGTGTGGAACGCCTGGAAGGGCCGACTGCTGTCGCAGCTCCACAGCGCGACGACACGCCTGTTG
>DASPRK010000240.1:0-2579 GCA_035624495.1 Methylomirabilis sp. (SeqCode)
CGGCTGGTACACGCTGCCGGACAGCTCGCATGTATTCCGCGACTGGAAGCAAGGCGGCCACGGCATGGTGTCCCTGCACGACGCGGTCGTGCAGTCGTGCGACGTCTATTTCTACAAGCTGGCGGTGGCGATGGACATCGATGGAATCAACCAGTTTCTCGCGCCGTTCGGGTTCGGCAAGAAGACCGGGGTCGACCTGCCCAGCGAATCCGACGGCATCCTGCCGTCGCGCGAATGGAAAGAGGCGCGCGGGAGCAAATGGTATCCGGGCGAAACCGTGGTCACCGGCATCGGCCAGGGTCCACTGCTGGTCACGCCGCTGCAACTGGCCTCGGCGATGTCGGCCATGGCCAACCAGGGCGTGCGGATGAAACCCGAGCTGGTGCACGCCATCGTCGACGCCAAGACCGGGGCGGCGCGCGACGTGGCGCCGGTGGTGGATTCGGAGATCCCGCTCAAGAACAAGCACGATCTCGACGTCGAAATTCAGAACCTGACGGACGTCGTGCACTCCAGCAAGGGGACGGCCTACGGCATCGGTTATAACGCTCCTTACAAAATCGCCGGCAAGACCGGTACGGCGCAGGTCAAGAGCGTCGCCCAGGGCCAGCGGTACAGCGAGTCGACCACACCCGAGCGCCTGCGCGACCACGCGCTCTTCATCAGCTTCGCGCCGGTGGGCGACCCGAAGGTGGCGGTGGCGGTGATCGTGGAAAACGGCGGCCATGGCGGCTCGGCGGCCGCCCCGATCGCGCGCAAAATCATGGATTACGTGATCCTCGGCAAAAGTTCGACGCCGCCCGGCGGCGTCAAATCGGAATCGACCGTTGATGAATGATATTCTTGGAACCACAGCTAAACACGCATATTCAAAGGAACATGACAGCCTGCATGAATTACACTAACTGTGTTCGTCCGTGTCCATCGGCAGTTAAAAAACCATAGCCATGGATTTACAACGCCTGCATCTCGACAAAACCCTGCTGTTCGCGCTGCTCGGACTCTCCGCCATCAGCCTGTTCGTGGTCTACAGCGCCAGCGCCAAGGACATGGGCGCGACGCTGGGACACCTGATGCGGCTGGCGCTCGGTTTTTTCGTTTTGTTCATGGTCGCACAGGTGCGGCCGGAGATGCTCGAACGCTGGTCACCCTATATCTTCGTCGCCGGGATGATCCTGCTTGTGGCCGTGCTCGCCATCGGCGTCATCGGCAAGGGCGCGCAGCGCTGGTTGCATCTCGGGTTTCTCAAGTTCCAGCCCGCGGAGGTTATGAAACTCGCGGTGCCGATGATGCTGTCGTGGTATCTCGCGCGCGGCAATCTTCCGCCGACGCTGCTGCGGCTCGCGGCCGCCTTTCTCATGATGGCGGTTCCAGCGCTCATGATCATCAAACAACCCGATCTCGGCACGGCGCTGCTGGTATTTGGCGCCGGGGTCTTCGTGCTGTTCCTCGCGGGCATGCGCTGGCGCGTGATCGTGATCCTGCTCGCGATCATCGCAGTGGCCGCGCCGTTCGCCTGGCATCACCTTCACGATTATCAGCAGCAGCGCATCCTCACGCTGTTCGACCCCGAGGCCGATCCGCTCGGCACCGGCTACCACACCATTCAGTCGATGATCGCGGTCGGCTCTGGCGGCGTTTACGGCAAAGGCTGGCTAAACTCCAGTCAGGCGCACCTCGATTACCTGCCCGAGTCCTCGACCGATTTCATCTTCGCCGTGTTCGCTGAGGAATTCGGCCTGTTGGGCAGTCTGTTGCTGGTCGGACTGTACGTATTCATCGTTGCTCGCGGCATGCTGATCGCCTACCTCGCTAAGGATGCCTTCACCCGCCTGCTGGCGGGGAGTCTGAGCCTCACCTTCTTCCTCTATTTCTTCGTGAATATGGGCATGGTCACCGGCATCCTGCCCATCGTCGGCATTCCGTTGCCGATGATGAGCTACGGCGGCAGTTCCATCGTCACGGTCATGGCCGCCTTCGGCATCCTGATGAGCATCCAGACCCACCGCAAGATCGCCGAATAAGCGCGCATGCGATTATTGCGGCGGCATGCAACCATTTGAACCGTTTCGAAGGACGATCCAGCGCGTGGCCTTGGGTTTAATGATCTGGTACCGCCGCAATAATCGGAAATCTTGTGATTTTTCGTTATTGACCCGCCACAATCCGCACATCACCAACGCCGTGCAACAACGACGGGGCGTGTCTCCGTTAAAAAACCATCGTGCCGGGTCGATGATCATCCTGCTGCTGTCACTGGCGTGCGTCACCCTCTCTGGAATTCTCCCGGCACAGGCGATCGAGCTGAAAAAATACCCGGCCCTGCAAGACTTCGCGGCGGAGATGGAACAACGATATGGCTTCTCCAAAACCGAGCTGCAGCGCGCGTTCCGCTGCGCCCAGATTCGCCCCGAAATCGTCGAGGCCATGGAACGGCCCAAGGAACTGCTGCCGTGGTATGAATACAAACAGATTTTCCTCACCGAGGAAAACGTCCAGCAAGGCGTGCAATTCTGGGATCAGCATGCCGATACATTGACGCGCGCGGCGGCGCAATACGGCGTATCGCCGGAGATCAT
>DASPRK010000013.1:0-36285 GCA_035624495.1 Methylomirabilis sp. (SeqCode)
CCAACTCACGACGCAGACTCATGGTATCTCTCGCTTGCCAAGGCATGGTTCATCTCCGGATCGGACCCGATCCGAAGTGTTACCCATGTCCTCGCACATCCGTTACCCATGTAGCCGGTCTGTACAGACAAGCAAAGAAAAGAAACCCGCCCGCAGTGTGGGAACCGCAATTACTACGCGGCCGAAGGCTGCTCGACAAAATTATTTCTGCAACCGCTTGAGAAAAACCGCCATCTCTTTCGCCGCCTGTTTGTCGCCTTTCTCCTCCGCGACCTTGATCCCGTCTTCGTAAGCCTTGATCGCATCGTCCCTGTGTCCGCCCTCGGACAGCGCTTTGCCGAGCAACTTCCACGCGGCGGAATATTTCGGGTCGTGCGTGACGGCCTGGCGCAGGTGTTCGGCGGCCTTGTCGAACTGCTTGAGCTTGAGATATTCGCCGCCGAGGCTGTAACGCAGCAGCGCGTTGTCCTGGCCGCGCGCGAGCATCGCTTCCAGGTTGTCGACGATCGCCACGGGATTATTCCTTGGGCGGCTTGGGGTTGACGCCGAGCTGCTTGAGCTTGCGGTACAGGTGCGTGCGCTCCATACCGGAGAGGCGCGCGACTTCGGCGACGTTGCCGCCGGTGCGCTTCAAGTGGTGTTCCAGATAGGCCTTCTCGAACAGCTCGCGCGCGTCGCGCAACGGCATTTCCATTAGCGTCGGCGGATAGGCTTCGGCCGAGACCGGCGCCGGCGCGCCGAACGTCTGTTCCACCTCCGCTTCGGTCACCTCTTCCCCGCGATGCAGAATCAGCAGACGTTGCACCAGGTTTTTCAATTCGAGCACATTGCCCGGCCAGGAATAGTTGCGCAGCAAGTTGAGCGCGCCGGTGGTGAACTTGCGGTACGCCAGGTGCTCGTTGTCAGCCATCCAGTTGACGTAGAAATTGATCAGCTCCGGGACGTCCTCGCGATGTTCACGCAACGGTGGCACGCGCAGCGGCACGACGTTCAGTCGATAGTAAAGATCCTCACGAAAGCGTTTGTCGTCCACCGCCTGCTGCAGGTCCTGATCGCTGGCGGCCAGAATGCGCACGTCCAGCTCGATGGGTTCGTGACCGCCAACCCGCGTGAAACGTTTCTGTTCCAACGCATCCAGCAGGCGCGCCTGCATCGCGGGATCAAGCTCGGCGATTTCGTTCAGCAACAACGTGCCGCCCGCGGCCTGCTCAAAGCTGCCGGGCGTGACGGCGCCTCTGTGTTCGTGTCCGAACAGCTGCGCGGCCACATGCGCCAGCGCGACCGCGGCCAGGCTCACCTCGACGAACGGATGTTCCTTGCGCGCGCTCTGGGCGTGCAGATAGCGCGCCGCCACAGCCTTGCCGCTGCCGGCCTCGCCGCCGATCAGCACCCAGGCGTCGGTCGCGGCAATGCGTTCGATGTTTTCGCGCAGTTGCTGCATCACCGGGCTTTTGCCGATGAGAGTAGCAGCGGGTTCGGCCTGGCGGCGCAGGCGCAGGTTCTCGCGCCGCAGCTTGTCGTTCTCGAGCGCGCGCTCCACGGTCAGCAGCAGCTTGCCCATGGAAAGCGGTTTTTCGATGAAGTCATAGGCGCCAAGGCGCGTGGCCTCGACCGCGGTTTCGACCGTGCCGTGCCCCGAGATCATGATGACCGGCATCTCCAGACTGCCGCTCGTGGCCCACTCGCGCAGCAGGCTGATGCCGTCGGTGTCCGGCATCCAGATGTCGAGCAGCACCAGGTCGGGACGTTGCTTGCGCACGGCGTCGCGCGCCGCGCGCGCGTTCTCCGCCGTGACCACCTTGTAGTGCTCGTCCTGGAGGATTTCCTGCAGCAGCCGACGGATGTCCGGCTCGTCATCGACCACCAGGATGTAACCCGGGTTCATGCCTTTTTCTCCACGTGCACGGGTTTATGCACCGGGGCTTCCGCCAGTGCCGCTTCGCCGACTGGGAGACGGATGGTGAAGCAGGCGCCGCCCTCCTTGAGATTTTCCGCGAGCGTCGTGCCGCCGTGCTCCTCGACGATGCGCTTGACGATGGCCAGTCCCAGTCCCGTGCCTTTTTCCTTGCTGGTGACGTAAGGTTCATACAGGCGCCCGAGCATCGGTTCGGGGAAACCCGGCCCGTTGTCCTGCACCTTGAGTTCGACGAAACGATGCAGGTTTTCCGTTACCACGCGCGTACTCACGCGGATTACCGGTTTGGGGGTGGCAGCGAGCGCATCGCGCGCGTTGAGCAACAGATTGTGCAGCACCTGCCGCAGTCGTCCGGGGTCGGCCGACACGACGGGCAGATCGGTGTCGAGTTCGAGCTTGGTCGCGACCGGACGCGGCGCTTTGCGCCCGATCTTCTCGGCGGCGCTGTGGAGCGGCACGGCGCCGGCCGCCACGAGCCCGCGCTCGTTCTTGTACAGCTCGACGACGTCGCGGATCAAATCGTTGAGATCGACCGGACGCGAGCGCATCTGGGCCGAACGTGCATATTCGGAAAAATCATTGACCATCGATTTCAGTGACTCGACCTGCTCGATGATCGTGCGCGTGGCGCGGTCGAGCGCGGCGCGCTCTTCCTCCTCGACCTGGCGCAGATACTTGTGACGGATGCGCTCGGCCGAGAGCTGGATCGGCGTAAGCGGGTTCTTGATTTCATGTGCCATGCGCCGCGCCACCTCGCCCCAGGCGGCGTCGCGCTGGGCCTGGATCAGGGTAGTGATATCGTCGAATACCACCACGTAACCGCCTCGTTTACCGCGCCACGACGGAAGCAACGTGCCGCGCACCATTAGCGTGCGGGCGTGATTGTTGGCCGGTAGCTCGATCTGGGTGCGCCATTCGGTGTCTCCGGCCACGGTCGCACGCGCAATCGACTCCGTGAACGGATGCAACAGCGGATAACGTTCCGCCAGCCACGCGAGCGGTTTGCGCTCGCCGGCCTTGAGCTCAACGCCGAGAATATGGCCCGCGGCCGGGTTATGCGTGCGCAGCATCAGTCGCTGGTTGAAGGTGAGCACGCCCGAAGATAGGTGGCCGAGCACGGTCTCGAGGTAGGCGCGTTGGATTTCTGCCTCCTGCTGGCTGCGTTTGCTCTGCGACTGCGCGCGATGTATGCGCCGCGTCATGTCGTTGAACGACTCGACCAGGATGCCGATCTCATCGTGGCTGGTGACGGGCAGCTGTTTCTGGTAATCGCCCTGCGCCACCGCACGCGTGCCTTCGGCGAGCTCGCGGATCGGTGCCGCCAGCCGCCGCGCCGAGAAGATCGCGGCCCACACCGCGATCAGCAACGTGAGCAGCGCGATCAGCGACAACGTGAGGGTGAACCCGAACTTGAGCGGCCCGCGCAGGTACACCAGCTTTTCGTAATCGGCAAAGGCTGATTGCACCGATTCGCCGAGCTTGGCGTAGCGCGGCGGCAGCGCCTGCAGCGCCTGCAGCGCGCGGTTGGGCGCGCCGACCTCGCGCGAGTGCACCGGCACCACCACGCGCAGCTGCAGCCCGGATTTGCCGATGGCGTCGAGGTTGGCGTAGACCAGTCCCTGGCGCACCTGCGCCAGGATCGCGTCGTTCGGCCGGTCTGGCAGCAGCGTGCCGGTATCAAGGCTCGCGTCGCTGCTCGAGGCGACGATTTTGCCGTCCTGGGTGAAGAGCGTGAGTTCCGTAATGGCGTACTGCTCGCGCAAGGCGTTCAGCAGCGACAGTTCCGAGCGCGGGCCGCCGATCTTGCGCGTCACCGAAATGGTTTCGATCTCGCCCGCCATGGTCTGGGTGTTCTTGACCAGGTCCAGTTTGAGCGCGTCGAGCGCGGTGCGCCCGAGCAGCAGCGCGTCGTCGAGCGCGCGCTCGATGCGCACGTCGAACCAGTTGTCGATGCCGCGATTGAGCGCCTGGATCGAGAAGAAAAACACCACCGACACCGGCACCACCGCAAGTACCACGAACATCACAAGCAGGCGCACTGTCAGCCGCGTTCCGGTTACACGCGCGCGGTATTGCTCCAGGAGGTGGAACAGATTGAGAAGGATGAGCGCCAGCAGCAGTACGACGCCGAGAATGTTGACCAGCAGCAGTACCGAGTACAGCCGCCCGAACAGCGCCGAGTTCTGCGCCGCCGCGTTCATCATGATGAACGCGGCGATCAGCAGCACCGATAACACCGCGAGCGGTGTCACGCCCGTGACATAACGGGTGACGTAACGGTTCAGCGCGCTACTTTCCACGTGGTCCATCCGCTGTTGAGGTGCCAGGCGAAGGAGGTGTAGGCAACCGGCCGCAGGGGTGTCGGCAGGGCCTCGATGTCGAGGCTTGCGCGCACATCGACGGAATAATTCTCGGCGGGCACGACGTTCGTGAGCGCGAGCTTGAGATCGTTCAGACTACCGAGCGATTTCAGCGCCTCCTGCTGGGTGAGCAGGCTCTCGCGCGCTTCCAAACCCGGATCGCCCGTGCTCACCAGGTACTGCCCGGAAAGCGCGTGGAACTGGATGCTGCGGTGCACGTTCCACGTGGCGATGCGTTTATCCCACAGGAACCGGCGGTGTTGGTAAAGACGGACTTCGATGATGACGTCCAGCGGGATGCCCTTGGACAGCGCTTCTTCGACTTGGGGAGTCAGACTCAGGTCGATATTACCCGCGAGTACCAGCGATTGATCCACGAACTTCGGTTGCACGTCCGCGACCTTGAAATCAGCCGCGGCCCGGCCGAGAAACGCCAGTCCCAGGAGCAGAACGGCGAAGCACCGCCAGCGCATCTTCGGTTCCGTCACCGCACCGTTTCCGGCGCTCTCCTCAGTTTTTACGCAGGCACGCATAGTAAAAGCCGTCCAAGCCGGAGTCGCCCGGCAATATCTGCCGGCCGACGGCGCGCGCGACGCCGGCGGTCAGCGGCAGGCCGACTTCCGATGCTTCGGGATGGCGCGCCAGAAACGCCGCCATCTGATTTTCATTTTCGGCCGCGAGAATCGAGCAGGTCACGTACAGAAGCTTACCTCCGGGTTTGAGCAAGGGCCACAGGCTTTGCAGGATACGCGCCTGCGTCTCGAGAAGTTTAGGCAGGTCTTCCGGCTTGCGCCGGACTTTGATGTCGGGGTGACGGCGGATCACGCCGGTTGCCGAACATGGCACGTCCGCGAGGATCCGGTCAAACGGCCGCCCGTCCCACCATGTCTTCGGGTCGGTCGCGTCGCCAGCGACGATAGTCGCCGCTAATCCGAGGCGTTCGAGATTGTCTTCGATCAGCGCTACTCGCGCGGGTTCCCGGTCGAGCGCCACCAGTTCAGCCAGCCCCGGCGTGCGTTCCAAGAGATGACCGGTTTTTCCGCCGGGGGCGGCGCAGGCGTCGAGCACGCGCTCGCCGGCGTGCGCATCCAGCAGCACAGCGGCGAATTGGGCCGCGGCATCCTGTATCGACACCTCGCCATTCGCGAAACCGGGCAAGACAGCGACGGCGACGGGCGTATCCAGCCGGATGGCGTCAGGCAGCGCCGGCATTACCGCGGCCGCGATGCCGACGGCGGCCAGACGCGCCAGATATTGTTCGCGTGTCAGTCGGCGCCGGTTGACCCGCAGAACCATCGGGGGGCGTTCGTTGCCGGCGGCCAGAATCGCGCGCCAGTCCTCCGGCCACTCGCGACGGAAGGCACCGATGAGCCATTCCGGATGGCTGAAAGCCGCCGATACACTGGCAGCAATCGCGGCCTGGGCGCGCGCCTCTTCGCGCAAGTACGAACGCAGGCAGGCGTTGAGCAGATTTTTGGCCCACGCTTTTTTCAGGGTGGCGGCTGCGTCCACGGTTTCTTTCACCGCTGCATGCGGAGCGACGCGCATGTGTCGAAGCTGATACAAACCGGTGAGCAGCAGTGCATGGATATCGTGGTCTTTTTCCTTCAGGGGTTTCGTGAGGAACAGCCCGGCGATCGTTTCAAGCTCGTGGAACCAGCGCAGCACACCGTAGGCCATTTCCTGGATCAACGCGGCATCGCGCGTCTGCATTGCCGGCAATGCCGCCAGCGTTTGCGCCAGCGCGATGTCGAGATAACGCGAATGGGTGACGACCTCTTCCACGACCCGGGCCGCCGCGGCGCGCGGATCGACGCGCCGGTTTGTTGCCGGTTTAGCCGGCCGTGCCGTCTTTTTGCTCATCGCCGAGGCGATCGCCCGCCGTCAGGCGATGACCGTTCAGGAAGTCGCGTGCCGCCAGCGCCTTGCCGCCGTGCGCCTGCAGCCGCGTGACATTGAGTACGCCATTACCGGTGAGCACGCGCACCCCCGAGGCATCGGCTTGCACAATGGTGCCCGCCGTACCCGGCGCGCGCTGTTCTTCCAGCGGACCCACGTCCCACAGGCGCAGGGTCTGGCCGTGCCAGATGGTGCTCGCGACCGGCCAAGGATTGAGCGCACGGATCTTGCGATGCAGGGCCAAGGCCGGCAGGCGCCAGTCAATCGGTGCTTCATCCTTGCGCAGTTTTTTGGCATAGCAGGCGTACGTCGCATCCTGCGGCGATGGCAAGATCTCACCGCGCGTCATCCGCTCGAGCGTGCTGATCAAGGTCTCAGCACCGAGTCGCGCCAGGCGATCGTGCAGCGTCTGGGCGGAATCAATTTCGGTGATCGGGGTGGCGGCCTCCGCCAGGACCGGTCCCGTATCTAGGCCGGCCTCCATCTGCATGATGCTCACGCCGGTGACACTGTCGCCGGCCTCGATGGCGCGCGGGATCGGCGCCGCCCCGCGCCAGCGCGGCAGCAGCGAGGCGTGCACGTTGATGCAACCGTGACGGGGAATGGCGAGAATCGCGGACGGCAGCAGCAGACCGTAGGCAATGACGATCATCGCGTCGGGCGCGTCATCACGCAGCCGCTGCTCCTGGCCATGGAGCACTTCCGGTTGCCGGATTTCGATCCCGTATTTTACCGCGCACTGCTTTACGGGGCTTGCCGTGAGCTGGCGACCGCGTCCGGCCGGCCGGTCCGGCTGGGTGTACACCGCATGGATAACGTGACCGGCATGCCGCAGCGCGTCGAGCGCGGGAACGGCGAAGGCGGGAGTCCCGGCGAAAATGAGATTCATGCCGCGGCCCTTACATCGCCAGGCGTTGCTGCTTCTCTAATTTCTTGCGGATACGCGTTTGTTTAAGGCGCGAAAGATAATCAACGAATATCTTGCCGTCGAGATGATCGATTTCATGCTGGATACAGGTTGCGAGGAGGCCTTCGACGTCGAGTTCGAACAGCTTGCCGTCACGATCGAGCGCGTGTACGCGGATGCGATTAGCGCGCACCACCGGTTCGTAAATACCGGGCACCGACAGGCAACCTTCTTCGCGTTCCTGTTCGCCTTCTTTGAAAGTAATCTCCGGGTTGATGAACACCTGCAGCCGGTCGCGGGTCTCGGAGATATCGATCACCACGACGCGCCACGGTTCGTTGACCTGGATCGCGGCCAGTCCGATGCCCGGGGCCTGATACATCGTCTCGGCCATATCGTCCACCAGCTGGCGGGTGTCATCGGTGACCGCGACTACGGGCCTGGCGCGGCGGCGCAATCGCGGGTCCGGATAACGGAGAATAGTGCGAACAGTCATGGTAATTTCGTCGGAGAAGTCCGGTTTACTTCCTGCCAAACTGGATTGTTATCAGTTTGGATGCTACTGAATAACAAGATTATTCGACTCTCATGCCACCATGGCGCTGGATGTCAGCATGGACTACACTGAAAACCGTCATCAGATTACACGGAAAGTCAACGAATGTCGCCTAAACACATACTAGGATCCGGCTTTCTCACCCTTATTATTGTTGCTTGCCTGATATCCCCCCGCCTCGCCGGGGCGGACGAAGTTCAGCTCAAGCCCGACCATCCCGAACGTTATACCGTGGTCAAGGGCGACACTCTATGGGACATCTCCAATCGATTTTTGAAGAGTCCATGGTTGTGGCCGAAGATCTGGAAAATCAACCAGGACATCAAGAATCCCCACCTAATCTATCCCGGTGACGTGATAGTGCTGCGCATGGTCAATGGTCAACCGGAGTTGTCGGTGCTGCGCAAGGAAAAACTGACGCCGAGTCCGTCCACCGCGGCGTTGCCTTCGCCGGTGGCACCGGCACCCGTCGAGGCGCCGGCGGTGACGGATGAGCGTACCGTGAAACTTTCTCCGCAGGTGCGCAGCGAGCCGCTCGAGACCGCGATCCCGACCATTCCACCGAACGCGATTCTACCGTTTCTGACCCGGCCCTTGACGGTCGAAGACGATGAGCTCAAAAAAGCCGGCTACGTTACCGTCGGTCTGGATGACCGCATTGCCCTCGGCAACAACAGCCAGTTTTATGCCCGAGGTCTGAAAGACGACAGCCAGGAGTTTTACTACATCTTCCGCCCTGGGAAGCCGATCCGAAACCCGGACACCGGGGAGTTGCTTGGCTACGAAGCCAACTATCTCGGCGATGCCGAGCGACTGGAAAGCGGCGATCCGAGCAAACTCGTAGTGACGAAGGTGATGCAGGAAATTCTCCCGACTGACCGGCTGCTGGCGGCACCGAAAAAAGTATCACTGCCATACTATTATCCGCATGCACCCAAGAACGAAGTGGAGGGCCGCATCGTTTCCGCGATCAATGCCGTGGCCGAAATCGGTCCCTACACCGTGGTCGGTATCTCGCTGGGCGCGCGTGAAGGCATGGAGGAAGGCAGCGTACTGCGCATCATGCGGCACGTCGGCACCAGCAAGGACCCGGTGACGCGCGAAACCTACAAGCTGCCGGATGAAAATTCCGGTTTGCTGATGGTCTTTCGAACCTACGAAAAGATGAGCTACGCGCTGGTGATGACGGCGACCAGTCCAATTCATCTGCTCGATGTGGTGACCACTCCCTGACTTCTTCGCATCGACCGGAGTAGACTGCGCCCCATGAACGGGGCGCCATCCTCAAGCACTCTACGTCAAGGCTTATCTTTATGGTTAAGTCTGCAGCGATTGCCCGGTGTGGGCAATCGCACGCGGCTCGACCTGCTGGAAAACTTCGAATCGGTGGAAAATATTTTTTCCGCCAGTTCCGGGTTGTTGGAAAAGGTGCTCGCCGGCAAGCCTGAGGCAATCCGCGCGATTCTGGACGGACCGGACGAACCGGCTTTGCAGACCGAGCTCGCATGGTTGCGCGAGCCCGGACACCACCTGCTCACGTGGTCCGATCCTGACTATCCCCCGCTGTTGCGCGAAATTCCCGATCCGCCGTCGATGTTTTTTGTTTTGGGCGAGCGCGCAGTGTTGTCCGGTCCCCAAATCGCTATCGTCGGTTCGCGCAATCCGACGCCGATGGGACGGGAAAATGCGCATGCCTTCGCCAAAAGCCTGGCTGGGGCGGGGCTGACCGTGACCAGCGGACTGGCGCTCGGCATCGACGGCGCGGCCCATCGCGGCGCGCTCGAGGGGGGCGGCACGACCGTCGCGGTGGCCGGCACCGGTTTGGATCGGGTGTATCCGGCGCGCCACCGCGAGCTGGCGCATGAGATCGTCAGGCGTGGCGCGCTGGTGTCGGAATATCCGCTCGGTACACCGCCGTTGCCGGAAAACTTTCCGGTACGCAACCGCTTCATCAGCGGCCTGTCGTTGGGCACTGTGGTAGTGGAAGCGGCGTTGCAAAGCGGTTCGCTGATTACGGCGCGACTCGCCACTGAACAGGGGCGTGAAGTGTTCGCCATTCCGGGATCCATCCACTCGCCGCAAGCACGCGGCTGTCACGCGCTCATACGTCAGGGCGCCAAACTCGTCGAAACGGCGCAAGATATTCTTGAGGAGCTGGGCCCGCTGGCCAGCCTGACGCGTCGCGCAACGCCGGAAAACTCAACGGTGGTACGCCCACTCGACCCATCGATGAGTGCGTTGCTCGAACATATCGGTCACGATCCGGTCACAGTAGACATGTTGATTGAGCGCAGCGGATTGACGCCGGATGCGGTTTCCTCCATGCTGTTGCAAATGGAGCTGAACGGACTCGTGTCAAGCTGTCCGGGCGGCAAGATCCAAAGGATTTCCTGACGAGACGAGAGAAGAGCACCAGACCCTGATGAAAGAAAATGTTTTCGATGTGCTGATGTATCTGTTCGAAAACTACATGGACGAAGGCACCGAGTTTCAACCCGATCAGGAAGCGCTCACCTACGAACTGACGCAGGCCGGTTTCCGCCGCGGCGAAATCCGCAAGGCCTTTACGTGGCTCGATGGGCTTTCCGCGATGCGCGAAAGCAGCGCCAGCCAGGCGCGCCAACGGGTCGCCGGCGCGATCCGCCACTACACGCCACAGGAACAGGAAAAACTCGATGAAACTTGTCGCGGTTATCTGCACTTCATGGAGTCGAGCGGTCTGATCGATCCCGCCACCCGCGAGGTGATCATCGATCGACTGATGGCGCTCGAGGCGAACGACATCACGCTGGAGCAGCTGAAGTGGGTGATGCTGCTGGTGTTGTTCAACCAGCCGGAACAGGAACACGCGTATCACATGCTCGAGGATCTCGTATTCGACGAAATGCAGGGCCACCTGCATTGATTCACTTCGCCAATTTTGTCTATGCGATGGTCGTCACGCCGCGCCGGTTTGCCACTTCAGACTTGACAAGCCCCGCCTGTTATCGACAACAATTCGTCGCATGAGACTGCCCGGACGCCCAAATCAGGACCGGCAACCGACGGTGCACCGATCGCATCGTTTTTTTTCGGGAACGCGGCGTTCACAACTGTCGTGGTGATGGAATAACCGATGTCGAAACATCTTATCGTGGTGGAATCCCCGGCCAAGGCCAAAACCATGTCCAAGTACCTGGGCAAGGACTTTACCTGTCTGGCATCCTACGGGCACGTGCGCGACCTGATCCCGAAACAGGGCGCGGTGGAAACAGAAAGCGGATTCGGCATGAGGTACCAGCTGATCGAGAGGAACAAGAAACACGTCGACGCCATCGTCAAAGCAATGAAAAAGGCCGACTCGCTCTATCTCGCGACGGACCCGGACCGCGAGGGTGAGGCGATTTCCTGGCATCTGTATGAAATCCTGCGGGCGGAAGACGCCATCGACAACAAGCCGGTGCACCGCGTGGAGTTCCACGAGATCACCAAGACCGCGATTCAGCACGCCATCGAGCAGCCGCGGCAGCTGTCCGAAAATCTCATCAATGCGCAGCAGGCGCGCCGCGCGCTCGATTACCTCGTGGGTTTCAATCTCTCGCCCTTGCTTTGGAAAAAGGTTCGCCGCGGGCTTTCCGCCGGGCGCGTCCAGAGCCCGGCGCTGCGCCTGATCGTCGAGCGGGAAGAGGAGATCGAAAAGTTCGTCGCGCGCGAGTACTGGACCATCGAGTCCGACCTCAACACCAAGGGCAAGGATTTCATCGCGCGGCTGACCCATTTCAACGGCGAAAAGCTCGAACAGTTTTCCATCGGTAACGGCGCGCGCGCTGCCGAAATCGACGCAGTTTTGCGGGCCAAGGCCCAGGGCCGGCTCGAGGTTCTCTCGGTTGAGAAGAAGCAGCGCCGGCGCAACCCGGCGCCGCCCTTCACGACCTCCACTTTGCAGCAGGAGGCTTCGCGCAAATTGGGCTTCACCGCCCAGCGCACCATGCGCACCGCGCAGCAGCTGTACGAAGGCATGGACCTGGGCCACGGCGAGGTAGTGGGTCTCATCAGCTACATGCGTACCGACGCGGTAAACCTGGCCAACGAAGCCGTGGCCGAAATTCGCGACGTCATCAAGGAGCGCTTCGGCGCCGAAAACCTGCCGGACGAGGCCATCGTATACAAAAACAAGTCGAAGAACGCCCAGGAAGCGCACGAAGCCATCCGTCCGACCTCGGCCGCGCGCACGCCGGATTCGATCAAGGGACATCTGAAACCCGACCAGCTGCGACTGTATGAACTGATCTGGAAGCGCACCATCGCCTGTCAAATGGTTCCGGCGCTGCTCGATACCGTGACGGTGGACTTGGGCGCCGGTGAGGGCAACGTTTTCCGCGCCACCGGTTCGACGGTCGTCAAGCCGGGGTTCATGGCGGTTTACCAGGAAGACATCGACGACAAGCCGGCGGATGCACCGGAAGCGGCAGGCGAGGACGAGAAACTTTTGCCACCGATGGAAAAAGGCGAGTTCGTGGATCTCACGGCGATCCGCCCGGAACAGCATTTCACCGAGCCGCCGCCGCGCTACTCGGAAGCGAGTCTGGTGAAGGCGCTCGAGGCCTACGGTATCGGCCGGCCCTCGACCTACGCTAGCATTATCGATACGCTCGAACGGCGCGAGTACGTCACGCTCGATAACCGCCGTTTCAAACCGACCGACGTCGGGCGCGTGGTGAACAAGTTCCTTTCAGAGCATTTCTTCCATTATGTCGATTACGACTTCACCGCACGCATGGAGGACGATCTCGACGCGATCTCGCGCGGAGAGAAGGAATGGAAACCCGTGCTGAAGGATTTCTGGGTGGATTTCAAGAATCAGGTGAAGGAGAAGGAATCCGTGGAACGTCCCGGCGTCGAAATGATGGAAGAGGCCTGCCCCAAGTGCGGCAAGAAACTGGCCAAACGCCTCGGACGAAACGGCTACTTCATCGGCTGCACCGGTTATCCCGAGTGCAACTACACGCGCAACGTCGACGACGCCGTCGGCGCCTCGAACGAGCCCGAGATCGTGCCCGACCGCAAGTGTCCCAAGTGCGACTCGAATCTCGTGATCAAGCGCGGTCGCTACGGCCGCTTCATCGGTTGCAGCAATTACCCCAACTGCAAGCACATGGAGCCGCTCGAGAAACCGGCGGACACCGGCGTGCAGTGCCCGGAATGCAAGCAAGCGACCATGCTCAAGCGCAAGTCGCGTTACGGCAAGGTGTTCTACTCCTGCGCACGTTATCCGGATTGCAAGTACGCGGTCTGGAACCCGCCGGTCAACGAGCCCTGTCCCAAGTGCGGCTGGCCGATCCTCACTATCAAGACCACGAAACGCCGCGGTATCGAGAAGGTCTGTCCGGTCAAGGAGTGTGGTTTCGCCGAGCCGTACGAAGGAGAAGTGCCGCTCGCCGAACCGCCGAAGGTGGCGCAGGCCTAACCGCCTTTGGCGGTAACGGAAAGATCGCGCTGCGGATTTGTTCGGCCGTGCTCCATGGATTGTTCCTCAAGACCGTCCACGACCGGAGTCCCCGAAAGATGACTAGACCCCGCCTGCGCTTGTTCGCTCTGCTGCTGACGTTGTTGCCGGTCCTCGCGCACGCCGGCGAGGTCTACCTCGCGGTGGCCGCCAATTTCGCGGTGACCGCCGGTCGGATCGGCGCCGAATTCCAGCGGCAGACCGGACATGACGTGCATCTGAGCGCGGGATCGAGCGGAAAACTTTGCGCGCAGATCGCCAATGGCGCGCCCTACGATGTGTTTCTTTCGGCGGACGTCGAACGTGCGCAGCTTTTGGAACGGGAGCAGCTCGCCGTTTCCGGCAGCCGTTTCACTTACGGCAGGGGTCAGCTGGTGTTGTGGAGCGCGCGCCTCAAAAAAGTCGATGCCGACGTGCTGCGCGCGGCGCGATTCACTCATCTCGCGCTCGCCAATCCGAAAATCGCTCCCTACGGGGCAGCCGCCCTCGAGGTGTTGAATCGCTTGAACGTGTCCCCCGCCGTGCGCGCGCGCCTGGTATATGGTGAGGACATCGGCCAGACCTTCCAGCTCGCCGCCAGCGGTGCCGCCGACCTGGCGTTCGTCGCGCTGTCGCAACTTCGAACTGCTTCTGGTGAGACCGCTGGCGCCTATTGGCTGGTGCCGCTGTCGCTTTATCGGCCCATCGAACAGCAGGCAGTATTACTGAGGCGCGCCGATCACAATCCCGCGGCGCGGGCGTTCCTCGATTATCTCCAGGGGCCGGCGGCGCGCGCGATCATGGCGCGCTTCGGCTACATCACAACGGAAGCCAGGCCGTGACCGCAGACATGGAATGGCCGGCGCTGTGGCTGACACTGCGGCTGGCCGGGATCACCGCGCTGTTGCTGCTATTGTTCGGCACGCCGCTCGCGTGGTGGCTGGCACGCACGCGCTTCCGTTTCAAAAGCGTGGTCGAAACCATGGTGGCACTGCCGCTGGTGCTCCCTCCGACGGTGTTGGGTTTTTATTTGCTGCTGTTGCTGGCGCCGGACGGTGCGATCGGCCGCCTGTGGCAACACCTCGGCGGCGACCCACTGGTATTTTCGTTCAAAGGGCTCGTCATCGGTTCCGTGGTCTACTCGCTTCCATTCGCGGTCCAGCCGCTGCAGGCCGCATTCGCCACGTTGTCGCGCGGCTGCATGGAAGCCGCCGCGACCTTGCGTGCCGCGCCGCTCGATCGTTTTCTCAGCGTCGCGGTGCCGCTCGCGCGCCCGGGATTTCTGACCGCGGCGGTGCTCGGCTTCGCGCACACGCTCGGGGAATTCGGCGTGGTGCTCATGATCGGCGGCAACATTCCGGGACGCACGCGCGTCATTTCCATCGCCGTGTACGACCAGGTCGAAACTCTGCAATACCGGCAGGCCCACCTGCTTTCGACCGCGGTGTTGATGCTGTCGTTCGTGCTGCTGTTCACCGTTTATACCCTTAACCGTCGTCATCGCCGTGGCGCGTGACGGAATACTCGGCCGGTTCGATCTCGCGCGCGCCGCGTTCGCGCTGCGAGCTGAATTCAGTGTTCCGGACCGCGGTATCACTGCCGTGTTCGGGCCCTCCGGCAGCGGCAAGACCACCCTGCTGCGTTGCATCGCCGGGCTCGAGCGCGCCGCCGGCGCGTTCTCGCTGGATGACGAGATCTGGCAGGACGACGCCACCGGGGTGTTTGTCGCGCCGCACTGCCGCGCGATCGGATACGTGTTTCAGGAGGCCAATCTGTTTCCGCATCTCTCGGTGCGCGGAAACATCGAGTATGGCTGGCGGCGCGTGCCGCCCGGCGGGCGGCACGTGCCATTGGACCGCACAATCGAGCTGCTCGGGCTCGGAGGACTGCTGTCGCGTTTTCCGGAGCGGCTCTCGGGCGGCGAGCGTCAGCGCGTCGCGATCGCGCGCGCGCTCGTCACCAGCCCGCGCCTGCTGCTCATGGACGAGCCGTTATCGGCGCTGGACCGCGAGGCAAAAACAGGACTGATGCCATATCTGGAGAGTTTGCACGAAACGCTGGCGATTCCGGTTTTATACGTCAGTCACGCTCTCGATGAAGTGACTCGCCTGGCGGACCATTTGTTGGTCCTGCGCGAGGGGAAAATTCAGATCCACGGACCGCTCGCGGATATGCTAGTGAATCTCCAGTTCTCGATCGCGGAGGCGGACGAGGCCAGTGTGATTGTCGATGCCGTCGTAGCTGAACATGAGGACCGTTATGAGCTGACTGTGCTGGAGTTCGGCGGCGGGCGTCTCACCGTGGCGCAGCGGCTCTACCCCTTGGGTCGGCGGGTGCGGGTGAATATTCATGCGCGTGATGTCAGCATCGCGCTGTCGCGCTCCGCGGATACGAGCATACTCAATATCTTGCCGGCCCGGGTGGCGCAAATTGCCGACGCCGGACCGGCGCAATGGCTGGTTCGGCTTGACACCGGCGACCTGCGCGCGCCCACATCCTTGCTGGCGCGCATCACTCGAAGGTCCGGTGAAGCCCTCAGCTTGCGTCCGGGCTTGGCGGTGTACGCCCAGATCAAGAGTGTGGCGCTGGTCGGGTAGCGCGTCGCGTTTGGTGTATACTGGCGCTTCCTTTAATTCCATGTTTGCCGGCCAAAAATCCATCGTCGCACCCGGTCGCATCACCGGCAGGTTCGCCGCCTGGGGCGCCATTGCGTTGCTTGCAGCCTGCGCCGCATGGCGGCCGTCGGAACCGGGCATTGGAGACGCGGTGCCGTGGCCGGCACTGCCCGGCTGGGAGGAAGAACATCCGGCGCAGGCGTGGCCGGCGCTGCTCGAGAGCTGCCAGAAAATGCCCGCGCGCGAGCCGCGCTGGGAACAGCTTTGCGCCGACGCCAGCCTCTTTCCCGACCCGGACGATGAAACCGCGCGCGCGTTTTTCGAAACTCGATTCGTCGCGCATGAAATGGTTGGCCGCCGCGGCCAATCCGACGGCCTGATTACCGGCTACTACGAACCGCTGCTGCACGGCAGCCTGGTGCGGACCAAGCGCTTCCGCTACCCGCTTTACAAGCGACCGGACGACCTCGTCACCGTCGATCTGGGAGAACTCTATCCGGAATTGCAGGGCAAGCACCTGCGCGGGCGACTCGCCGGCCGGCGCGTGGTGCCGTACTACAGCCGCGCCGACATCAGCCATGGCAAGCGGCCGCCGGATGACGCCGTGCTCGCCTGGGTCGACGATGCGGTGGCGTTGTTCTTTCTCGAGATCCAGGGGTCGGGCCGCTTGCAGTTGCCGGATGGCAGGATTCTGCATCTCGGTTATGCCGACCAAAACGGCCACCCCTACGTGGCCATCGGACGCACGCTGGTGCAATCCGGCGCGCTCAAGCTCGAAGACGCGACCATGCCGGCGATTCGCGCCTGGCTCGCAGCGCATCCGGATCAGGCCGAAACAGTGTTGAACAGCAATCCAAGCTATGTCTTTTTCACCCTGCGCGATCCGGAATTGCCGGGGCCGATCGGCGCGCTCAACGTTCCGCTGCTGCCACAACGGTCAGCGGCGGTCGATCCCGCCTATATTCCGCTCGGCAGTCCGGTATGGCTCGATACCACATTGCCCGGTGATGACGAACGCCGGCTCTACCGCCGCCTGGTCTTTGCCCAGGATGCCGGCGGCGCCATCAAGGGTCCGGCGCGCGCAGATTTGTTTCTGGGTTACGGCGCCGGTGCCGAACGTCTCGCGGGCGAGTTGCGCAGCCGCGGCCGGCTGTACGTGTTGTTGCCGGCGCCGCGGTCGTTGAATTAACGCGGGCGGGCGATGGCGTCGCAGACGCCGGCGCGCGTCACCGGGTAGAGTTTTAGCTCGCCCTCGGCAATTGCGGAATCGGCGACCAGTTGTCCCACCGAAGCAACCTCCGCACGCGTCGGCGGTAAGGCGGTCGCGGCCGGAGCCGATTTCAGCCACAAGACATGCGTCAACCCCACGCCGTGGTCGTCGCGATGCGCCGCAATATTCAACAGTGCACCGAGCCAGTTTCGGTCCGGCCGTGCGGCGTCGGTATCGCCCGCCGCGATGCCGACGACATAGGCCCAGGCGTCAGGCGCCGACTGCATCGGACGCGTGTAATAGTACGGCGCGTTCTGCGGCACGGGACGCCCGTCGATCGCGGGGCGCGCAATCGCGATAAGATGCAATGGCGCCAGGCGCACGTAACCCGCGAACATGACCCCACCGGGGAATTTTTTCGCCAGCGTCGACCACAATTCGGGAAGCGGTGTGGCCTGTGTCGGGCGCCAGCTCGATTCGCTTGCGACATCAGGCGCGATGTAGACCAGTGCGTTCGATTGAAAATAGCGATTGCTGACGACTTCATAGTATTTCGGCGAACGCGTATTGGTGGTCCGTACCCACGCCTCTCCCCCGGTCACCACGGCGTCGCCCAAGCTGTCCCAACCGCCCACGGCGGCGGAACCCAGGCCGAACCGGATTCTCTCGGCGTCAAGATATATCTCCTTGAGAGCCTGCGGAACCCGCGCCTGTCCACGATCCGCCATATCGCCGAACACGCAGGGGCTGACCGGACGCCACCACAGCGGTCCGAAGATCACGGCCGCGGCGACGCCGACGCCGAGCAGGATGCCGATCTCTTTTCTGAATGACATAAATGAAGCCCTACTCGCTACGCTCGTTCGTCTTGTCCAAATAAATTCAGGTTGGCGCCGTGCGGCACATCTGCAGCAGTTCTTCGCCGATCAGCGCCCGCCGCCAGCCATGGGCCAGCCAGCCGGTCATGTCGCCGGTGACGAGCTTGAGCAGCTCCCGGCGCGGCGCCAGCACGGTCGGGCTGATCTTGGCCTGGACCGCGCAGGCCTGTACCCGCGCCTGCAGCCGTTCGTAAAGCGTCTGTTGCTGACGGTCGAGTCGCCGCGGCTCTTCCCACAGGCGCGCCGGGCCGGTCGCCTGACCACGGCGGATGGCGGCCAGGATCTCATCGCCCCATTTACGCGTCGGCGCACCGCCCAAGCCGGCGACGCGACCGAGCTCATCGGCCGAGGACGGCGCCGCCAGCGCCGTCTCGATCAGTGCGGCGTCGGACGCCACCCAACCGCGCGGAAGATTGTGCCGCTGGGCGGTGCGCTCGCGCCACGCGGCCAGTTCCCGCAGCAGCGGTTGCGCCGCCGATGGCAGCGCGTACCCCTGCTTCAGGCGCCGGTACGCCTCTGGCGGATCGTTGCGGTACAAGTGGGCGTCGGTCAGCGTGGCACATTCCTCGGCGAGCCACGCCCCGCGTCCGAGCGCTTCGAGTCGCTGGGACAGCGAAACATAGACGTCGCGCAGGTAACGCACGTCGTCTTCGGCATAGTGGATTTGTTCCGCAGACAGCGGGCGCGCCTCCCAATCCGCGCGCGTGTGCAGTTTCGGAAGTTTGTGGCCGGTGACGGACTCCACCAGAGCGGCGTAGCCTATCTGGTCGTCGTAGCCGCACAAGCTGGCCGCGACCTGAGTGTCGAAAACCGGCGCCGGGGGGCTACCGCGGATATCCGCGAATACCTCCAGGTCCTGGCGCGCCGAATGGATCACCTTGAGTGCACCCGGCGCGTAGATCACTTCCAGCAGCGGTTCGATATCCGGGAGCAGCACGGTATCCACGCAGGCGACAACATCAGGCGTGGCCACCTGAATCAGGCACAGGCGCGCGTAGTACGTGCGCGTGCGCATGAATTCGGTGTCGAGCGCAATCCACGCTTGCTGGCGCAACCGATCGCACAGGCTAGCGAGCGCGGTCGGATCGTGAATGAGTGATGCCGGCATGAAAGAAAGTCTTACACGCTGCGCCGTGTTCGTCTTGTCATCATCAGTGAAGCCCCGCGCCTCCGCTCGTTCGTCGTGTCACTATCATGCAAGTGTATGCATTTCCCGCCCGTGGCCCAACTGGCGCGGCCCCCGGCGATTTTGGTTTATCATTAAAAAAGTGATGGAACGACAATATAATCCGGCGGGCGGTAACGGGATCGCATGGGTGGGTGCGGCACTGGTGGTAATCTTGCTCGCGGCCTGTAACGCCGTCTGGAACGCGCCGGAAGGCCATGCCCGAGATTTCATCGAAACCCTGGTGATTACACCGGCCGCCACCCAGAAACTGCAGGAGTTTGCGAATATCCCGCCCGATCGCAATCCTGAAGACCTGCTCGACGGTCTGTCGGCGCGGGTGGCGGTGGATTTTCTGCGCGCCAAGGAGGCGCAGGGCGTGTCGCTCGACTTCAGTCGCGGCCCGGTTCAGCGGCTGGATGCAGCCCGGCGGGTGGTCGACGTGCGCGTGGCCTATGCGCCGGCCGAGAGCGGCGCGCACAATCAGATTCGGTTCCAGGTCCACATGGAAAAGGATGATCAAGGCCGTTGGCGGATTGCCCGTATCACGGGCAGCGACTGAACCTCACCCATGTTTCTGAAAACCTATCTGGACCTGTGCCTGCTGCGCGCCAATCCCCAGGACCTGCCAGGGTCCAACGCGCTGCCTGTGGCGGCTCTCGCGGCCTACGGACTGGTGGACGTCGTGGGTGTGCTGGATATCGTGGCGCCAGCCAGCGCCCTGATGGCAGCGGTGGCGGATACGCTGATGCTGGTAGCCGCGACGCATCTGGCGCTGCGCTGGCGCCGGCTCGAGAATCGGTTCTCCCAGACGCTCGCGGCACTTGCCGGATGCGGCGCTATCCTGTCGCTGGTCGTCTGGGCGGTTGCCAACCTGGCCGGGAAAACGATACCGCCGGAATGGATATGGGTCCCGTATCTGGTGTGGTATACCCTGGTTTTCGGTCACGTATTGCGGCATGCGCTGTCGATCCCGATGCTGGCGGGGATCGCTGCGGGTATTTTGTATCTGATGTTGTCCCTGATCGTGATAAGACTTTTCATCCATCCGATTTCCATGGAGCCATAAATGCGGTTGCACATACTCGGTATCGGCGGAACCTTCATGGCCGGGGTGGCGCTCCTGGCGCGCGACCTCGGCCACGACGTGAGCGGTTCGGACGCCGGCGTCTATCCGCCGATGAGCACCCAGCTCGAGGCGCAGGGTATCCGCCTGATGGAGGGCTATGAGGCCGCCCATCTCGACAACGCCAAGCCCGACCTGGTCGTCATTGGCAATGCCCTTTCCCGCGGCAATCCTCTGGTGGAGGCAGTCCTTGATCGCGGCCTGCGTTATACCTCCGGCGCCCAGTGGGTCGCGGAAAATGTTTTGCACGGGCGCTGGGTGCTCGCCGTCGCCGGGACTCATGGCAAGACCAGCACCGCGAGCATGGTTGCGTGGATACTGGAGCACGCGGGACTTCATCCCGGGTTTCTCATCGGCGGCGTACCGGAGAATTTCGGCGTCTCGGCGCGCCTCGGACATGAGCCCTTTTTCGTGATCGAAGCCGACGAATACGACACGGCGTTTTTCGACAAGCGCTCGAAATTCGTGCATTACCGCCCACGCACGGCGATCCTGAACAATCTTGAATTCGATCATGCCGACATATTCCCCGACCTCGACTCGATCGCGCGCCAGTTTCATCATTTCGTGCGCACCGTGCCGCATTCGGGCCTGCTCGTAGTGAACGCGCGCGATGACCGCCTGTCAGAGGTGCTAGGAATGGGCTGCTGGACCCCGGTCGAACATTTTGGGGCCGACGACGGCTGGACAGCCGAGGCGCGCAATGCCGAGGCGAGCCGATTCCAGGTCCTGTTCCGCGGCCAGGACCAGGGCGAGGTGGCTTGGAACCTGCTCGGAGCTCACAACGTGGCGAATGCGCTGGCGGCGATCGCTGCCGCGCGCCACGCCGGCGTCCCGGTGAAAACGGCGCTGGCCGCGATCGGGAAATTCCGCAACGTCAAGCGCCGGCTCGAAGTGCGCGGTACCGCTCGCGGCGTTACCGTGTACGATGATTTTGCCCATCACCCGACGGCGATTGCGGCGACTCTTGGAGCGCTGCGCGCACGGGTGGGCAACGCGCGGATTCTGGCGGTGCTGGAGCTGCGTTCCAACACCATGCGCATGGGCGTGCACCGCGATACACTGGGCGGGGCGTTGGCGCTCGCCGACCGCGTGCTGCTGTTGCGACCGGTGGACCTCAACTGGAATCTTGATCGTGTCACCGGTGCCCTCACGGGACGCGGGCGAGCCTATTCCACCGTGGAAGAAATTATCGACGCGCTCGCCGCCGAGGCGCGACCCGAGGATCAGGTGTTGATCATGAGCAACGGCGGATTCGGTAATATTCATGCGCGCCTGCTCGAACGTCTGCGGACGTAAATGGCAGCTTTCGAAATTTATCGGCTTTGAAACCGGATTCATGCACAGGAGAATCAGAATGAAACGTTGGATTGGCGCAGGGTTGATCATGTTGCTGTCGCTCCCGGGCTTGGCGCTGGCTGGAATTGTCGAGGGCCGTAATTACATGGAAGTGCCGTTCCCGGCGACGGTAGCAACCGGTAAGAAAATCGAGGTGCGCGAATTCTTCTGGTATGGCTGCCCGCATTGCTATGTGCTGGAACCGGGCTTGGAAAAGTGGTTGCAGCGGATGCCGTCAAACGCGCAGTTCGTGCGCACGCCCGGTACGGCTGCGCCGGCCTGGAGGATTCATGCGCAGGCGTATTACACCTTCGAAGCGCTCGGGGTAGAGGATAAATGGCACGGCGCCTTTTTCAAGGAGGTACAGGAGCATCATCAGGAATTCAACGACGCGAACGGCATTGAGAAATTCGCGGTCGCGCACGGGGTCGACAAGCAGAAATTCCGTGACGCGTTCAATTCCTTCGGCGTGCGGTTGAAGGTGGAAAAGGCGATACAACTCAATCAAGACTTGAACATCAATTCAGTGCCCACGGTCGTGGTCGATGGCCGATACCTCACCAGCCCCGCGATGGCCGAGGGTGAAGACCAGTTTTTCCAAGTGTTGGATTTTCTGATCAAGAAGGCCGCCCAGGAGCGCAAGAAGCCGGCACCCCAACGCTGATTCCGGCCCGCGGTTTACTGGCCAGGTCCGCCTTTTTCCCACGCTGTTTGTGGGAGTCGCGACAGGCGGCACGCTCTCCTGGTGCAACCGCGGCGCGGTCCGATTGACAGGAACTGCTATATTTAAGCTGAACTCACAGCTGTTCCGACTGTCCCGCGTTTAAGCGCTGTCATGGATAGAAAACCAACTAGCAAGTCTGCTGAAGACCAAAGTCTGCGGGCCCTCTGGGATAGTTCGCCGATGGCGGCAGGCAATGCCGCGTACCTCGAGCATCTCTACGAACAGTTTCTGACCGACGCCGCTTCTGTGCCCCCCGCCTGGCGGAGCTATTTCGAAAGCCTGCCGCGCGTCGACGGTGTGGCCCAGGATATCGCCCATTCGAAAATCCGTGACGAATTCCGCCGACTCTCGCGTCGTGCGCGTCCGACCGGTGCGCCCCGCGTCGAACAGCCCGCGCAACCGCTCGAGGCGACGCACAAGCAGGTCAGAGTGCTTCAGCTCATCAATGCCTACCGTTTTCGCGCGCATCAGATCGCCCGGCTCGATCCGCTCGGAATGCGCGAGGCGCCGAAGCTTCCCGAGCTCGATCTGCGTTATAACGGGTTCAGCGAAGCCGATCTGGACACGGTCTTCGAAACCGGCTCGCTTGTCGGACCGCGGCGGGCCACGTTGCGCGAGATCCTCGCGGTGTTGCGCGCCACCTACGCCGGAACGATCGGCGCCGAGTACATGCACATCACCAACACCCAGGAGAAGCGCTGGCTGCAGAGCAGCCTTGAAAGCGTGCACGGCGTGCCGGCGTACCCGCCCGAAGTGCGGCGCAATCTGCTCGAGCGGTTGACAGCCGCCGAGGGTCTGGAGCGCTATCTGCACACCAAGTACGTCGGGCAGAAGCGCTTTTCACTGGAAGGCGCCGAAAGCCTGATCCCGATGCTGGACGAACTGATCCAACGCGCCGGCTCGATGGGGACGAAGGAAGTCGTCATCGGCATGGCACACCGAGGCCGGCTCAACGTGCTGGTGAACATCCTCGGCAAAACACCGGCGGAACTGTTCCGCGAGTTTGAGGGCAAGGTGCAGTACAACGGCGGCACTGGCGACGTCAAATACCACCTCGGTTTTTCCTCCGACCTCGCCACTCCGGGTGGAAACGTCCACGTGGCGCTCGCCTTCAACCCATCGCATCTCGAGATCGTCGGGCCGGTGGTGCAGGGCTCGGTGCGCGCGCGCCAGGAGCGCCGCCGGGACCACAAGGGCGATCGCGTACTGCCCGTGGTGATCCACGGCGACGCCGCCTTCGCCGGCCAGGGCGTGGTGATGGAAACCTTCAGCATGTCCCAGGCGCGCGGCTACTCGACCAAGGGTACGGTACACTTCGTGGTCAATAACCAGATCGGTTTCACGACGAGTCATCAGCAGGACGCGCGCTCGACGCTCTATTCCACCGACATCGCCAAGATCGTCGATGCGCCGATCCTGCACGTGAACGGCGACGATCCGGAGGCGGTGTTGTTCGTCACCCAGATCGCCTTCGACTATCGCATGACTTTCCACAAGGACGTGATCATCGATCTCTATTGCTACCGTCGTCACGGCCATTCGGAGGCCGATGAGCCGACCGTGACCCAGCCGCTCATGTATCACCGCATTCACGAGCTGCCCACCACCCGCGCGCTGTACGCGCAGCGACTCGTGCAGGCCGGGGTTACCGCCGACGACGCGGCCGCGGAGACGGCGCGGAGCTATCAGCAACAGCTCGACGCCGGCGCCGGTGTGGCGCCGCACATCGTGCCCAGGGAGAATGCGGGCTACGCCTACAGCGCGGACTGGAGTGCTTACCAGTCCAGTCGTTGCGGTCCGGCCACCGATAAACGCTCAACGGACGGTGCGCCGGCGGAACGAGGGACGGAGAAGCACACCGTGGACGGCGCGGTTGCGGACCTAAGAATTGACACCCGCGTGACGCTCGAGACGGTCCGCGCCCTCACCGAACAGATGCTGCATGTGCCGGAGGGATTGGATCTGCATCCCCAGGTGACCAAGATCTACGAGGCGCGGCACAAGATGGCGGCCGGCGCCATGCCCGTCGACTGGGGGTTCGCCGAAAATCTCGCCTATGCCACGCTGCTCAAGGAGGGTTACAGCGTGCGGCTGTCGGGTCAGGACTCGGGACGCGGCACGTTCTTTCATCGCCATGCGGTGGTGTACAACCAGAAAGACGGCACCGCCTATGTCCCCCTGCGCAACCTGTTCGAGGGGCAGCCGAATTTCCTGGTCATCAACTCGCTGCTGTCGGAAGAAGCGGCGCTCGCCTTCGAATACGGTTTTGCCACCGCCGATCCGAAAACACTTACCATCTGGGAGGCCCAGTTCGGTGACTTCGCCAATAACGCGCAGGTGGTGATCGATCAGTTCATTTGCTCGGGCGAGCAGAAGTGGAGCCGTCTCTGCGGGCTCGTGCTCTTCCTCCCGCACGGCTACGAGGGCCAGGGTCCGGAACACTCCTCGGCGCGCCTGGAACGCTATCTGCAACTGTGCGCGCAACAGAACATGTTCGTGTGCGTACCAACCACGCCGTCGCAGCTGTTCCATTTATTGCGGCGCCAGATGCTCTGGGTCTGCCGCAAGCCGCTCGTGGTCATGACGCCCAAGAGCCTGTTGCGCCACCGGCTTTCGGTGAGCAGTCTGGAAGACCTGACGCAGAACCATTTTCTGGCGGTGTTGCCCGAGGCCGAGAAGCTCGACGCCACCGCGGTCAAGGAGATCGTTCTATGCAGCGGCAAGATTTACTATGATCTTGTCGACCGACGGCAGAGAATCGGGCGGCGCAATGTCGCGATCCTGCGCATCGAGCAACTCTACCCGTTTCCGGAAGCGGAGTTGCAGCGCGAGCTGCAGCGCTACCCTGACGTTAGTCGTTTCGTCTGGTGCCAGGAAGAACCGCAGAACCAGGGCGCCTGGTACCAGATCCAGCACCATCTTCGGCGCATGCTCCCCCAGAACGCGCCGCCTGACTACGCTGGACGCCCACGGTCCGCGGCACCGGCCGTGGGCAGCTATCAACTCCACATTGCTCAGCTGAATGCGTTGCTGGATCAGGCATTGGGCGCAGTGGGAAGCAATAACGAACAAGGAAAATCATGAGCACGGATATTAAGGTCCCGGTGTTTCCGGAATCGGTTACCGAAGGCACGCTACTCACCTGGCACAAACAACCGGGGGAGGCGGTAACGCGCGGTGAACTGCTGGCCGAGATCGAGACCGACAAGGTCGTTTTCGAGGTTCCGGCACCCGCGGACGGGGTACTCGCCGATATCACGGCGGGGGTGGGTACGACCGTGAAATCGGGTGAGGTGGTTGGACGCCTGGATAATTCCGCGACAGCCAGGCCGGCTCCGTCCAGGACGACTCCGAAGCCGGAAACGGCGACAAGCGTGACCATCATGCCCGCCGCCAGGCGATTGATGGAAGAGCACGGTCTGGACGCGCGCAAGGTCGCGGGCAGCGGCAAGGGCGGACGCGTGCTCAAGGAAGACGTGCAGAAGCAAATCGACATGACAATTTTGTCGGGAACGCAGTTGGAAGCGCAAAGCACGCCGGGCGGGGGCGCGCCAGGGATGGCGCGCATCGACGAGCCGGTGCCCTTGGCAGTGACCAAGCCGAAGCCGGTCGCCAGCACCGTGCCCGTTGTCCCTCGCGCGAAAAACGTACGGGCACCGGCCGGCGAGCGGCCCGAGCGCCGTGTACCAATGACGCGACTTCGCAAACGCATCGCCGAACGCCTGGTCGAGGCGCAACGCACGGCGGCGATTCTGACCACTTTCAACGAAGTCAACATGCAACCGGTGATCGAGCTGCGCACGCGGCATCGGGAACGGTTCGAAAAGGAATACGGGGTGCGCCTCGGATTCATGTCGTTTTTCGTCAAGGCGTCGGTGGAGGCGCTCAGGCACTTTCCCGAAGTCAACGCCTCGATCGACGGTGACAATGTCGTGTACCACGGGTTCTACGACATCGGTATTGCGGTCGGTAGCCCGCGCGGGCTGGTAGTGCCGATTCTGCGCGACGCCGACGGGCTAACCATGGCCGAGACCGAAGCCGCCATCAAGGACTTCGGCGAGCGCGCGCAGAGCGCGCAACTCGCGCTCGAGGATATCACCGGCGGCACCTTCACCATTACCAACGGTGGCGTGTTCGGCTCGCTCATGTCCACGCCGATCCTGAACCCGCCGCAGAGTGCAATCCTCGGCATGCACAAGATCCAAGAGCGCCCGGTGGCGGAAAACGGCCGGATCGTGATCCGGCCAATGATGTATCTCGCTCTATCCTACGATCATCGCCTCGTGGACGGGCGCGAAGCGGTCCAGTTCTTGGTGATGATCAAGGAATTGCTGGAAGATCCGACGCGATTGCTGCTCGAGGTGTAGATCGAGGCCGACGCGGATGGCACGAATTCTTTAAAGGGGTCAGGGGATGACTGAACGTTTTGACGTGGTCGTGATCGGCGCGGGCCCGGCAGGCTACACGGCCGCAATCCGTTCGGCGCAGCTCGGCTTCAAGACCGCTTGCGTCGACGACTGGCGTAATTCCGCGGGCGAGGCCGCGCTCGGCGGCACCTGCCTCAACGCCGGCTGCATTCCGTCGAAGGCGCTGCTCGAATCCTCGGAATTCTATGCAATGGTGCGCGACCATGGGGCGCAACGCGGTCTGAAGTTTACCGGGCTTTCGCTTGACCTCGCGGCCATGATGGCGCACAAGGACAAGGCCGTCTCCGATCTCACGCGCGGTGTCGCCACCCTGTTCAAGGCCAACGGCGTTACCTGGATTACCGGTCGCGGCAAGTTGCTGCCGAAAAACCGCATCGGGATTACGGGGGCAACAGCCGGGGAGATCGAAGCCGCGCACGTCATCCTGGCGAGCGGCTCCACGCCGGTCAGTCTCACGAGCGCGCCGTTCGACGGACAGCGCATCGTGGATTCGCAAGGGGCCCTGGAGTTCCAGGAGGTCCCGCGGCGCCTCGGCGTAATCGGTGCCGGCATCATCGGACTGGAGCTCGGAAGCGTCTGGCGCCGCCTGGGCAGTGAAGTGGTGCTGCTCGAGGCGCAGGAAGGTTTTCTTCCCGTCGCCGACGAGCAGGTCGCACGCGAGGCGCTCAAGCAGTTCACCGCCCAGGGTCTCGACATCCGTCTCGGCGCACGCGTGCTGGAAAGCCGGGTTAACAACGGTAACGTCGCGATTCGCTACCAGGACCAGAACGGCGAGCGCGAGGAAATCGTGGATCGCCTCATCGTCGCGGTCGGGCGGCGTCCCAACACCGACGGGCTGTTTGCGCCCGAAACCGGATTGCTGCTCGATGAGTGGGGTTTCGTGCACGTGGACGAGCACTGCCGCACGAATCTTCCGAACGTGTATGCGGTGGGCGACGTGATCCGCGGACCAATGCTCGCGCACAAGGGCATGGAGGAAGGGGTCATGGTCGCCGACCGTCTCGCCGGGCGGGCGACAGCCGTGGATTACGACCTGGTGCCCTCAGTGATTTATACCGACCCCGAAATTGCCTGGGTGGGCAGGACCGAGCTCGCGCTGAAGCGCGCGGGCGAATCCTGCCGCGTCGGCGTGTTTCCGTTTGCCGCCAACGGACGCGCCAAGGCCATGGGGGCCGCACACGGATTCATCAAGATCCTAGCCGATACCCGCACCGACCGCGTGCGCGGCGTGCATCTGATCGGTCCGAATTGTTCCGAGCTGGTTGCCGCGGCGGCGCTCGCGATGGCGTTCGGCGCCTCCAACGAAGACATCATGCTCACCATGTTTGCCCATCCCACGCTTTCGGAGGCCTTGCACGAAGCCGCGCTGGCCGCCACCGGGCGCGCGATTCATCTGGCACAGCCGCGACGCACCAAGTCCTGAATCCCTTTCCGGACAGCACGTTCGTCGCCTGGTGTTAGCGGGTTCTACGGCGCGGGCGTTTTTTGGTTGTCGCCGCCCGGCGCCGTTTACCTTCTCGGTTTCGTAGGCGCGCTGTCATTGCCGCATTTTTCAGGCGCTGGTTTTTTTGCAGCAGTCTGGTCAAGGCCTCCGCGGGAATCGGCTTGCTGAAGTAATAGCCCTGCATACCGTCGCAGCGCTTCGAACGCAGAAAAGCGAGTTGCCTGGCGGTTTCGACGCCTTCCGCGATCACGCGGATGTTGAGATTGTGCGCCATGGCAATGATCGCCTGGGCGATGGCGGCGTCGTCCGGGTCGCGCGGAATATCGCGCACGAACGACTGGTCGATCTTGATCGTGTCGATTGGAAATCGCTTGAGATAGCTCAACGACGAATAACCGATACCGAAGTCGTCCATCGAAAACGCCACACCATGTGCATGTAGCTCCTCCATAATGCCGAGGATCGAGTCGGTATTGTGCATCAACAGGCTTTCCGTCAGTTCCAGGTCGAGTTGACGCGGATCGAGCCCTGTTTCCTTCAGCACCTTTTTCACCAGCTTGGCGAGATTTTGATGCTGAAACTGCCGCCCCGACAGATTGACAGCTATCTGGAGCTCGCCAAAGCCGGCCTCGTGCCATATCCGCGCCTGAGTGCAGGCGGAATGCAACACCCATTCGCCGATCGAGGTGATGAGCCCGGTTTCCTCCGCCAGCGGAATGAATTCCAGCGGCGAGATCAGGCCCATCTCGGCGTGTTGCCAGCGCAGCAGCGCTTCGGCACCGATGACCCGGCCGGTTTTCAGGCTCACCTGCGGCTGGAAATGCAAGAGCAGCTCGTTGCGTTCCAGCGCATGACGCAGTGCTGTCTCGAGACGCAGGCGCTTGGCGGTGCGACGGTTCAGCTCGGCGGTGTAGAACTGGAAGGTGTTGCGGCCCAATTCCTTGGCGTGATACATGGCCGCATCGGCATTGCGCAGCAGGCTATCGATGTCGTTGTCGTCGAACGGATAGAGCGTGATTCCGATCGAAGGACTGATGAACAACTCGCGTCCATTGACGTGGAAAGGCGCGACAAAGCCATCGATGATCTTCTGCGCCACGTGCGCGACGTCGTCCACGTGCGCGATGTTGGCGAGCACGATAGTGAACTCGTCGCCGCCCAGCCGCGATATCGTGTCACCGGCGCGCACGCACGATCGCAGCCGTTCGGCCACGCTTTTCAGCAGCGCATCGCCCGTTTCGTGCCCGAGCGTGTCGTTGATGATTTTGAACCGGTCCAGATCGAGAAACATCAGCGCCACGAGCCGGTCGCGTCGATCGGCCTCCACCATTGCCTGGCTCAGCCGGTCCTGCAACAGGATGCGGTTGGGCAGTCCGGTCAGCGTGTCGTAGTGCGCCAGGTAGTTGAGCCGCTCCTGCGTGCGACGTTGGTCGGTGATGTCCTGGATGGTGCCGATAAGGCGCGCGGGTTCACCGTCGTTGCCGCAGGCAATTTCAGCTTGGGCATGCACGATGCGTTCGGTGCCGTCTGGCCGGACCAGGCGAAACTCAGTGCCGTAAGACCGCTTTTCATCGATGGCTTTACTAACGTCTTCAATGACGGATTGCCGGTCATCCGGATGAATCAGATTCAAAAACGTGGTAAAAGTGATCCGAGGTTGTTCCGGCGTCAGGCCGAAGATCCGGTACGTTTCATCCGACCAATGTAATTCGTTGGTTGCGAGATTTCGCTCCCAGTTACCGATGTGGGCAATTCGCTGTGCATGCGCCAGGCTGGCTTCGCTTTTTCGCAGTGCCTGCTCGGATCGCAGACGATCGGTGATGTCCTGTATGTTGGCCACGAACACCGGCGGATTTTCGGCGCGCGACAATTGAAGACGCGCCTCGATCGGATACAGGCTTCCATCGTTGCGCCGGTGATGAGTGGTGAATGTAATTGTCTCTCGTTCACCGTGGCGCAAAGGCGCGAGCAGCTTCTCAAACGACTTGCGGGTAAACTCTGGCTTGATATCGAGCGGCGTCATGCGGCGCAGTTGTTCCATCGTGTAACCCAGATTCTGCCGCGCGCCGTGGTTGGCCTGGATGAAGTGCAAGTCGTCGCTGCCGAAGACATAGATCTCGTTCGAGGAGCTGTCGAGAATACGGCCCAAACGCGCTTGCGTGTCTTCACCGCGCCAGCGTTCCGTGACATCCAGCAGTACGAACAACAGGGTTTCGACGTTTCCTTTGTGGTCTTTCAGGGGATGCAGGGTCCAGTCCCAGTAGGTCACTCCCCATTCCGGGTGGTCTGGAAACTGGAACGGTTTTGCGGTGATCGTGAACGGCTCCCCGGTCTTCACCACACGACGGAAAATAGCCTCGTTTTCCTCTTGCGGGTACAGGTGGAAATGGTTTTTTCCTAAAAAATATTCGCGCGGATAACCGCAGGCTTTCGCGTACGCCTGATTGACGCGGATGAAATTGAATTCGCGGTCGAGGTAAACCACGCAAAATTGCGTGCTATCAAAAATCCGTTCCAGGATTTCATTGTTCTCCCGCAGGGCGTTGCTGGCGCGCTGGCGCTCCAGTTCCGCCGCCGCGCGCGCGGCGCAGATGCGGAGAATCACCTCCGCGCGTTCCGGATTGGCAAGCGGTTTGCCGCCGAGCATGACTAGGATGCCCAGGGGTTTCCCATTGGAATCGAACAAGGGACTGCCGATGTAACTTTCGATGCCCATGTCGACCAACAGGCGATCGTCGGGAAACATCTGCTGGATACCGCTTGCATAGAAGCACGTGTCCTTGCCGACGACGCCCGCGCACGGCGTGCCCGGGAGCCGGTAGACAAGATTATCGGCAATTCTTCCGTGCACGCAGTTGGCCAGCGTCTGGACTGCCTCGCCGTCTTCCGTCAGCTCGCCGACGAAGGCGTGATCCATGTTCAGGGTGTGAGTGAGCTGGACCACCAGCTCGCGGAAAAATTCGCGACCGGTGACGCCGGCAATTGCCTGCGCCACCTGCTGCAGGATCTGCTTTTCCCGGTCGCGGTCCGCCCGCGTCCGGTGATAAGCGAGAGCGAACGCCAGAGCATCGGCATACTGCCGCATCAGTGTTTCATCGCTGTCGCTGAAGGGGGCGGCGTCCTTTTTTTCGCTCAGATAGACGCGTCCAAATACTTGGTTTTCGCGGATGATCGGTGCCACCAGCAGGTTTTTCATCGGCGGGTGGTTCGACGGAAAGCCGACCGAGCGCGGATCCCCGGTGAGATCGTTCAACCGTAGGGTTTCACCCCGGCGCATGACCGTCCCCAGCAGGCCGTGTCCTTGTGGCGGCGGGCCGATCCGATCCGCTTGTTCGGGGGTGATTCCGGTGTGGACGAACTGAAAAATGCTTCCGGTCGTGTCGACTAGGGCAATCGCGCCGTAGCGCGCGCCGATCAGGGCTGTGAGTGATTCGATGCTATCCTGCAGCAGATCGTGTTCCAGTTTTTGAGAATCGAGCAGGGTCAGCAAATGCAGCGTCGCCCGATGTAGGTCCAGCGTTTGCGCCGGGGCGTGCGCCGAAGCTGAAGCGTCTTTTTTATCGCGCACGGTCATTCCGGCTATAGGGTGGAAAGGAAATTCTGCAGTCGATCAGTGGATAATTTGGACCAATCCGAAACCTCTCCTCGTCGCCCAAGAGAGTGTTGTCAAGAGATTAGTCTATAAACCCATATATTCAATGGTTTTTTGGCTTGATGTGAATATAATCCAAGATTAAGTCAGGCATGCGCAGATTTGAGCTAGACGGGATGGGCACCGAAAGAACGCAAGTTATGGCGCGCCCTAGAGGATTCGAACCTCTGACCTTCAGCTCCGGAGGCTGACGCTCTATCCAGCTGAGCTAAGGGCGCGTTGAACCATTTGACCTGAGTCATGTCGCTGGTAAAACGGGGAGGCAAGAATACCGGCCCTCAAGGGCAGCGTCCATCCTTTGAGATCAGAGGGGTTTTTTAAGGGACAATATTAGGTTATGCTAATACGGTTTGAATTCCGGGCTCCGCCATTCGGCGGGTAAAATTTTCAACTATCAATCGAAATCAAGGTGAAAGGGTAAACCATGAGTGATCGTGAATTTCTGAAATCGTTCGCCGGCTTGGTCGGCGCCTTGGCGGCGTTGACGGTGGTACTGTTCGTCGTGGCGCAGATCGTCGGCGGCAAGACCGACAAGCATGAGACAACCACGGCCGATGCCAAGGCCGTCGCGGAGCGCATCAAGCCGGTCGGTGAACTCACCGTCGGCAGCGCGGTCGAGGCCACCCCGGTCGCGTCTTCTAGCAGCCCGGTGATGGATGCCATCATTCCGACCGCGAACGCCGCGGGCGATGACAAGGGCAAGAAGGTTTATGACACCACCTGCTTTGCCTGCCATGCCGCCGGTGTCGCCGGGGCGCCGAAGTTTGGTGACAAGGCCGCGTGGGGACCGCGTATTGCCCAAGGCATCGACACTCTCCACACCCACGCCCTCAAGGGCTTCCAGGGCAAGGCCGGCATGATGCCGCCCAAGGGTGGCAACATGAGCCTGTCGGATGCCGACGTGAAGGCTGCTGTCGACTACATGGTGGAGCACGGCAAGTAATTGCCCGCTAAACGAGTTGTGCAAAAAAGCGGCCACAAGGCCGCTTTTTTTTGAGCGCAAATCAGACGGTAACATTCGATCGATCCAGGCACCGATACTGCACCGCTTCCGCCAGGTGTGACGACCGGATATTTTCTTCCCCCGCGAGATCGGCGATGGTGCGCGCGACTTTCAGGACCCGATGATACGCCCGCGCCGAAAGCCCCAGCCGATCGATCGCCTGTTCGAGCAAGCGTCGTCCTTCCTCATCCAGCCGGCAGGTTTCCTCGATCTGTTTGTTGTTGAGCGCAGAGTTGGTGCCGCCGTTGCGATGACGTTGGCGTTCGCGCGCGCACTCTACTCTTGGCCGCACTTCAGACGAAGATTCTCCGACCCGTGCTTTCTGATCGAGCAAGACTTCTCGTGGTACCGCCGGAACGTCAATGTGCATGTCGATGCGATCGAGCAAGGGACCGGAGATGCGCGCGCGGTATTGGCTCACCTTGTCCGGCGAGCAACGGCAGCGTCCGGAAGGGTCCCCAAGAAATCCGCAGGCACAGGGATTCATAGCGGCGACCAGTTGAAAGCGGGCCGGAAATTCTGCCTGGCGTGCCGCCCGCGAGATGGTAACGGCGCCGGACTCCAGCGGCTCGCGTAGAACTTCGAGGACACGCCGGTCGAATTCCGGCAGTTCGTCGAGAAACAGCACGCCATGGTGCGCGAGCGAAATTTCGCCCGGGCGCGGGTGACTGCCGCCGCCGACCAAGGCCACCGCCGAAGCGGTATGATGCGGCGTGCGGAACGGACGCTGTTTCCATTGGTTTGGTGAAAATCGTTTGTGCAGCGACTGGATCGCGGCGGTTTCGAGTGCCTCGTCGTCGGTGAGCGGCGGCAGGATGCCTGGCAATCGCGCCGCCAGCATGGTTTTGCCCGCGCCCGGCGGGCCTATCATGAGCAGGCTGTGGCCACCCGCGGCCGCGATCTCGAGCGCCCGGCGGGCGTGGTGTTGGCCCTTGATGTCGCTCAGATCGGGCGACTCGACGGTTTCCGGGGATTCCGTTCCGAAGGCTTGCCGTATCAGCTGATTCTCGTTGCTCAAGTGTGCGGTGACTTCCAGCAAGTGTTTGGCGCCGCGTATGTCGGCACCGCCGACCAGGGCCGCCTCGGCGGCGTTGGCGTCCGGCAAAACCAAGGCGCGGCCGCTCTGGCGCGTCTGCAGTGCCACGGTGAGTGCACCCAGTACCGGCCGCAGTTTACCCGTCAGCGCCAGCTCGCCGATAAATTCGTAGCGGTCCAGATGGTGCGTCGCGACCTGCCCGGAGGCGGCGAGAATGCCGATGGCGATTGGTAGATCGAATCGCCCGCCCTCCTTGGGCAGATCCGCGGGCGCAAGATTGATGGTGATGCGGCGTGCGGGAAACTCGAAACGCGCGTTCTGCAGCGCCGCGCGCACCCGGTCTTTACTCTCCTTTACTGCCGTTTCGGGCAAGCCGACGATGGAAAGACTCGGCAGGCCGTTCGCGAGATGGACTTCCACCGTTACCGGCGGCGCGTCCATGCCGATCTGGGCGCGGCTGTGAACCACCGCAAGCGACATCATTCCTCCCGGACTGGATGGCGGATTATTTTTTAACCAGCTTATCCTCGAGCTCGGCAACGCGTTTCTCGAGTTCCTGAATACGCGCGCGGGTGCGTTGTAACACCTGCTCCTGCACCTCGATTTCCTCGCGCGAGACCAGGTTCAGGCGGTCGAACGCACCCTGCAGCGCCGCGCGCACATTTTTTTCCACATCCTTCGGCCCCTTGGGCAGCACCCGGGACAGCGCGGACATGAATTGGTCGATGGTTTTGGTGTCGATCACGACAATCGGAGGATTGAGGAAAACCAACAGAGTACCGAGGACCAGCCCCAATGCGCAACCTTTAAGGCACAGGTTCACGCAGTAGTTAGATTTCAGCAGGCCGTTTGGCATCGGCGTGTGACACTCACCGATGGACCCAACTTGCAGGGCTTCGTGGGTGAGGCGAGTACCGTTTCCAGGGCGGAGGACATCACCCGGTTCGGGAGTTGACGAGCTCACCAAGCTTCGCAGGTGTCCTGAATATGTCGTCATCGTCCTGTCATGCATTGATGCACATGAATGGTGCGACCGCGCATGACGCGTTCATTTTTGGTGCACAAAAATCAGGCATGGAGCGGCGGAATTTGCCTAACACATTGTTTGCAATTGATAAAACTCCTTGGCACGGAATCTGCTTTTAGGCCAATCGCAACGGAATTTATAAACAGGGTAGTTGCAGATTTTTTATTCAACCAAAGACGTGCGGTTAAACGACTCCGCACACAAAGGAGATTAAGGCGATGAAGCACTTTACTAAAAAGTTACTGGTAGCAAGTGTCTCGCTCGCGGCGACCACCGGGGCGCTGGCAGCGGACAAGACGCCGACCTTGGGCGAGGTCCTGAAGGCGTCGGGCGTGACGGTCAGCGGTTACATCGATTATTCCTACAACGACCTTTCGACCGACCAAGGTTCCACCATCTATCGCGCGTATGACACCGAGCGCCGCGGCTTTGCCCTGCAAATGGCCGATCTGAGCGTCGGCTATCTGCCGGCCAGCGGCTTTGGCGGCTTTGCCGAGCTCAACTACGGTTCCGACGCGAAGGTCAATAGCAGCTTTGCGGACCCGATCACCGCCCCGAACAATTTCGAGGCACAACAGCTTTACATGCAGTACGCCACCGGACCATTCGCGCTGATGGCGGGCAAGTTCGACACGATTGCCGGCTACGAAGTGATCCAGGCAACAAATGATGTCAACTTTTCACGTTCGTATCTCTTTACGTTTCTTGAGCCGGCGTTCCACACCGGCCTGCGCGGGACTTATACGCCGAGCGATACCCTGAAGTTCACGGTCGGCGTCAACAACGGTTGGAACGTGAATAAAAAGTCCTTTAAACCCCCTGTCGACACCCCGCCGCAATCACCAACCGGCAATACGCTGGAACTGGGTGTAAGCGCAACGCCAGTGAAAATGTTCTCGATCTCCGGCGCGTACTACTCCGGTGAAGAAAGTGGAGCGACGCAGGCGGGTACGCGCAGTTTGCTGGACCTGGTCGCGACGCTCAACGCCACCGACGCGCTGAGCTTCGTGCTGGCGTATGACAACGTGAAGCAGGAGCATGGCTTGGCGAGCGGCAGCGATGCCAAAGCGGACGGCATCGCCGGCTACGTGAACTACCAGTTCACCAAGATGTGGCGGGCCTCGCTGCGTACCGAGGAGTTCAAGGACAAGGACGGGCTCTTCAGCGCCTTCGGCAGCGAGCAAAAGCTCAAGGAAACGACGCTCACGGTGGGTTACGCCCCGGCGGACAGCTTGGAACTGCGCGCCGAGTACCGCCAGGACAAGTCGGATCAGCAGCCCTTCACCGAATCCGGCAATGCCACGGACAAGATGCACTCCCTGGCGCTCGAAGCCCTTTACAAGTTCTGATGCATGCAATCACGGGCGGCGGTGACGTCGCCCGGCCTTAAAGGAGGCGACATGAAACTCGTTACAGCCATTATCAAGCCCTTCAAGCTCGACGACGTGCGCGATGCGCTCGCGGAAGTCGGGGTACAGGGGGTGACCGTCACCGAAGTCAAAGGCTTCGGCCGGCAAAAGGGCCACACCGAACTTTATC
>DASPRK010000033.1:0-5243 GCA_035624495.1 Methylomirabilis sp. (SeqCode)
GTGAATGCGGTTGTCCTTGATCACGAGTTTCTTGTACACGCCGCGGGCGTGGTCGCGCAGGATCATGGACTCGGTGCCGGCGTCGCCGGTGAAGTCGCCGGCGGAGAACACGTCCACGCCCGTGACCTTGAGCTTGGTCGACGTCATCGAGCCCTGGTAGCGGCGGAAGCCGATCTCGGCGAGGTGATTGGCGCACACCTTGGCCTGCTCGAACAGCGGTGCCACCAGGCCGTAGGTCTGGCGGCGGTGCTGCACGCATTCGCCCACGGCGTACACTCGCGGGTCGTAGGTCTGGAGCGTGTCGTTCACGAGGATGCCGCGCTCGCAATAGAGCCCGGCGGCCTTGGCCAGTTCGATGTTGGGGCGGATGCCGACGGCCATCACCACCAGGTCGGCGGTGGTCTCGCGGCCGTCCTTGAAGCGCACACCCTGGACCCGCTTCCTGCCGATGATCTCCTCGGTCTGCGCCCCGAGCAGAAATTCGATGCCGCGGCTCTCCAGCGATTGGCGCAGCATCGTTCCCGCCACCTCGTCGAGCTGGCGGTCCATCAGCGTGGTCGACAGGTGCACCACCGTGACGTGCATGCCGCGCTGCTTCAGGCCGTTGGCGGCCTCGAGCCCGAGCAGGCCGCCGCCGATGACCACGACATGGCGCAGGGTCTGCGCCGCGCTGATCATGGTGTCGACGTCGTAGATGTCGCGGAAGGTGATGACGCCCGGCAGCTGGTGCCCCGGCACCGGCAGGATCACCGGGTTCGAGCCGGTGGCGATCAGCAGCCGGTCATAAAAAGCGGTGGTGCCGTCCCTGGCGATGACGCTCCGTGCGCGCCGGTCGATCGCGGTGATCTCGCGGCCCTTGTACAGAGTGATGCCGTGGCGCTGGTACCAGGCCTCGTCGTTCAACACGATGTCGTCGAAGGATTTCTCGCCCGAGAGCACCGGCGACAGCAGAATGCGGTTGTAGTTGCCGTAGGGTTCGGCGCCGAATACGGTGATGTCGTACATCTCCGGCGCGATCTTGATCAACTCCTCCAGCGCGCGGATGCCGGCCATGCCGTTGCCGATCAACACCAGCTTTTCTTTTCTCATGTAACCGCCTCATTCGCGTACGGAATGCCCGAGGCCACCAAAGCAATCGGCGTGCCAACCGCGCGCGGTTGGCGTGCCCGAATAACTTATTGAATGCGAATAAGGTGTGGTTTAACCGCATACACCGTCGGGAGAGTCGTTGCACTATCCCGGTGCATGGGCGCGGCGCCATCCCCGTTTTGGAGCGCAAAAGTTTCCGCCAGCGTGCGCCCTATTTACAGAAAGTCGCGCGCGCTCAGGGCCTGGCCGTGCACGTCGCGGCTGTCGGGTCCGAAGAGATAGAGGTAGGCGGGCATGATGTCGTCCGGCCGCGGCAGTTTCTCGGCGTCGCCGGCCGGATAGAGGCGCGAGCGCATGGCGGTGCGCACCGCGCCGGGGTCGAGGCTGTTGACCCGGATGCGTCCTTCGGTGGCCAGCTCGTCGGCCAGGATCTGCATCAGGCCCTCGAGACCGAAGCACGACACGCCGTAGGCGCCCCAGTAGGCGCGCCCCGCGCGGCCGACGTCGGCGCTGGTGAACACCACGCGCGCGTCGGCGGATTTTCCGAGCAACGGCAGGCACGCGCGGGTCAGCAGCCAGGCGGCATGCAGGTTCACCTGGATCACACGGAACCAGGTTTCCGGAGGATAGTGCTCGATCGGCGTGAGCGTGCCGGCGTCGGCGGCGTTGTGCAGCAGCCCGTCGAGGTGGCCGAATTCCCGTTCGACCGTTTGCGCCACCTGCTCGTAGTGTACGGGCGTGGCCTGCGCCAGGTCGAGCGGCAGGATCGCCGCCTGCGGCCAGCCGTGGCGCTCGATCTCGTCGTAAACTTTCTCGAGCTTGGCGACGGTGCGACCCAGCAGAATCACGCTGGCGCCGTGCCGCGCCAGCGCGAGCGCCGCGGCGTGGCCGATGCCGTCGCCGGCGCCCGTCACCAGGATGACTCGATCAGCGAGCAGATTCGGAGCGGGGGCATAACGCGGCATGGGCGAATCCTGTCGAATGACGAATGTGTCGTGGCGGATCGAGGTTCGGGCGCGCATTGTAGCGCAGGCCGCGGCCGCGCGCAGTGGCCAATGCCGGCGGCAGCCTTTATCATGCGCTCAGGCTCAACGCAGGAGGACGCCATGAAGAAATTTTTCATCGGATTATTGATCGGCGCGATCGTCGCTTTCCCGCTCGGCATCAACTTCGGCAAGGACGTGCCGTTGTTCAGCAACCCGTTCGCCGCCAAGCCCGACATTCCCGAACGCGTGAAGGAACGGACTGAGGAAATGCTCAAGGACACCCAGGAGGCGATCCACGAAGCCACCAAACCGGCCAAGGAGAAAATGGAGAAGTAGCGCCGGTGCCCGCGGCGAACGGGCGACTCCCTTCCGAGGCGAAGGGTTTCAGAGATGGCGGCCGGCGACTCAAGGACTGAAGCTCTGGAAGGACAGCCCCGCTTCCTCCGTCCGAAAGCGCTGCACCGCGGGATCCGGGCTGGCCAGGGGGCCGTTACGCGAAGGTATTCTTACCCTCGTCGTTGACGCAGATGCGGTTGCGGCCGTTGTTCTTGGCTTTGTAAAGCCGGCTGTCCGCCACCCCCAGCAACTGGTCGATGCTCTCGGCCGGATCGACGCCGAAGGAGGCGATGCCGGCGCTGGCGGTGATCCGCACCACCTTGTCGCCGACGATGAATTGCTCGTATTCGATCGCCGCCCGTATGCGTTCCGCCAGCACCGCCGCGCCCAGTCGGTTGGTGTCGGGCAGGAGGATGGCGAACTCCTCGCCGCCTATGCGCGCGACCGTGTCCTCCGTGCGCGTCAGCCGCGACAGAATCTGCGCGACCGCGATGAGCCCGTCGTCTCCCGCCTGGTGTCCGCAACTGTCGTTGATCTTCTTGAAATGATCGATGTCGAGCAGGATCACCGACAGGTCCGACACGTAGCGCCGGGCTACCGCCAGGGCGCGGGCGCCGTTCTCGAAAAAGGCGCGCCGGTTGCGCAGCCTCGTCAGCGGATCGGTGGTCACCTGTTCCGCCAGTGCCCGGCGCGATCCCTCGAGTTCGCGGATGGTCCGCGCCAGGCGGTAGTGCACGCCGACACGCGCCTGCAGTTCCATTTCGTCGATGGGTTTCGTGATGAAGTCGTTGGCGCCGTTCAGGAACGCGAGGTTGCGGTCGACGTTGTCCTCGGCGGTCGTCATCACGATCACCGGCAGGTTCTTGTAGCGACCGTCGTCGCTCTTGCGGATTTTGACCAGCAGTTGATGGCCGGTCATGTTCGGCATGTTTATGTCGGTGATCACCACGTCGATGTCGGGGTTCGCCTCGAGCATGCGCCACGCTTCCATGCCGTCGACGGCGTGCAGCATTTCGTAACTGCTGCCTAAATATTTCGACAGCAACGCCGTCGTGGTGTGGGAATCCTCCACCAGCAGCAGCCGCGGCAGTTGATCGGTTTTGGTGCCGTGTTCGGACATGGTCGGACGACGACAGGGTAAAGGGCGACGTCTAACAGAATATAGCACGCCGGGAACGGCTCCCCGGCGCGGCGGCGCTAGCTCTGCTGCACGTCTCGCACCGCCTTTTCGATGCGCTCCGGCTCTTCGAGCGCTTTGTCGCCCACGCCCATCTCGGAGAACTTGCGCGCCCCGGGCAGGAGTTTGGCTTCGTACGAACCGACGGCCTTATTGTAGTCGGACACGGCACTCCCCAGGCTGCGCCCGAGCTTCATGAGATGCTCGCTGAAAGTGGCTAGCCTTCCGTACAGCTCCTCGCCGACGTCGCGGATGCGTTCGGCGTTCGCGGCCAGGCTTTCCTGGCGCCAGCCGTAGGCGACCGCGCGCAGCAGCGCGACGAAGCTCGTGGGCGTGGTCAGGATGACCTTCTGCTTGAGCGCGTCCTCGAGCAAGGCACGGTCGAGGTCGAGCGCCGCCGACAGAAACTGCTCGCCGGGAATGAAAAGGACCACGAAATCGGGCGCGCTCTTGAACTGCGTCCAGTAAGCCTTGCTGGAAAGCTCGCGCACGCGTTCGCGCACCTTGCGCGCGTGATGCTCCAAATGCTTGCGGCGGGTGTCGTCGTCGGCGGCTTCGACCGCGCTCAGGTAGGCGTCGAGCGGGGTCTTCACATCCACCACGATCTCGCGCCCGCCGGGCATGCGCACGATCATGTCCGGCCGCATCCGGCCTTCCTCGGTATCGGTATGCTCCTGCTCGTAGAAGTCGCAGTGCTCGACCATGCCAGCGAGCTCGGCCAGGCGCTTCAGCGTCATCTCGCCCCACTGGCCGCGCACTTCCGGGCGGCGCAGCGCCTGCACCAGGTTGCGTGTCTCGCCGTGCAGCAGCTGCTGCGTCTGGGTCATGGTTTCAAGGTGTTTGGAAAGCGAACCGTAAGCCTCCTTGCGTTCGCTCTCCATCAGCCGCAATTGCTGCTCGGTTTTCTCAAGCGCCTCGCGCACCGGCTTGATCAGATTCTCGACTGCCTTTTCCTTAAGATCGAGATCGCCCTTGGCCTGCACGTGAAACTGCTTGAGCGTTTCCTGCGCCAATTGCAGGAACGCCGCATTGTTCTCCCTGAGCGCGCGGTTGGATAGGGTGGCGAAGGTCTGTTCCAGGTTGGCGAGCTTTTCCTGCGCCGCCTTGCGCTCCAGCTCAAGCGTGGTGGCGAGCTCGGCCAGCCGCTTCTGGCTGCGTGCGTGCGCCAGGAACCATCCCACGCCCGCTGCCAGCAGTGCGGTGACGCCGGCGATAACAATAATAAGTGTGCTCATGTCAGCCATGCATCGTGATCCAGTCCAGAATCTCGAGCGGTGCGCGGACCATGCCGTCCGCGCCCCAATGCTCCGGCGTTTCGCCGTTACCAATGTATCCGAACAGCGCCACCAGCGTCTGCATTCCGGCGTGTCGCCCGGCCTGGATGTCGCGCTCGGCGTCACCGACGTACAGGCATTGTTCGGCGCGACTGCCGGCGCGCGTGCAGGCGAGCAGCACCGGTTCCGGGTGCGGTTTGCGGTTGGGCACGGTGTCGCCGCTGACCACGCAGGCCGGCGCCGGCGCGAGATTGAGACGCGCCACCAGCGGATCGGTGAGAAATGCGGGTTTGTTGGTGACGATGCCCCAGTTGATGCCGCGCGCCTCGAGCCCCTTGAGCAGCGGTACGATGCCGTCGAATGGGCGCGTGTGGTTGCACA
>DASPRK010000036.1:0-2796 GCA_035624495.1 Methylomirabilis sp. (SeqCode)
CGAGCCCCGCGAGCAGCGGCCGGGGACCGAGGCCGGGAAGGCCGCAGTCTTCTATGGGATCAGCGACAAGCGCAACCGCGACCTCGTCATCGGCGCGATCGGCGGCGGTCTCGCCGGCACCGAGGTCGGCAGCTACATGGAATCGCAGGACAAGGATCTCGAAAAAGCGCTCGCGTCCGAGGCAACGGCGGGAGACGTCACGATCCAGAAAGACACCCAGAACAATCTGCTGATCAACATCACCGCCGAAACGGCGTTCGGTTTCGATTCCACGGTGATCAAACCCGGTTTCTACGCGACCCTGGACAAGATCGCGGACATCGTGCAGCGCTACGGCAAGACCCAGCTCGCCATCGTCGGATACACCGACAACGTCGGCACCGAGCAGTACAACCAGACCCTGTCCGAGCGGCGCGCCAAGGCGGTCAACGACTACCTGATCAACAAGGGCGTGCTGATCCAGCGGCTGGCGTATGTCGGCCGCGGCGCGGCCGCGCCGCGGGCTACCAACGCCACCGAGGAAGGCCGGCGCCTGAATCGGCGCGTCGAGATCGTGGTCGAGCCGGTGATCGCCGATAGCCGGAACCAGACGCCCGGATAGATCGCCGTGCCAAGGAGCAAACCGTGAAAATCAATTGTCTTTCGGGTCTTCGCAATGTTTTCATTTTTTGCGCGTTGTTCCTGCTGTCCGCCGCGCACGCGGCGGAGCCCCGGGACACCGGGCTCAAGGACACCGAGGCGCTGCGCGATCTCAAGATCGCCAAGGACGTGTTCATGCCGGACCTGAAAGACCCGGGCCGGATGGCGCACGTGCTGAAAGTGATCGCGGAGACCGACCAGCGCATCGGCAAACAAAACGTGAAGCCGGAGCTGATCGTGGTCGCCATCGGACCGGCGGTGGCGTTTCTGACCGGAGATCGCCGCGGCATTTCCTACGCGGACCAGCGATCGGTGTCGGAAGTCCAGGGCACGATCGGCAAGCTCAAAAAGGCCGGCGTCCGGATCGAGGCCTGCGGCATCGCGCTGCGCGGCATGGACGTTGCCCCCGAGGTGCTGATTGCGGAGTTGACCCCGGTCGGCGACGGCTACATCTCCGCCATCGGTTATCAGGCCTAGGGATACCGGCTGGTGCCGGTCTACTGACCGGGTCCCGGACGGGCATGTGACCACTGGCTGGATAGCCGGCGCGCCATTTGCGTCACCCCTCGAAGATTCCACTTAAAAATCAGGCACACTCCGCTTCCTGCCCGGTGGCGGGCCTGAATCTTGCACTTCTGAAATAACCATTTACCAGCACGTCCGCGTGCGGTTCGGGTTGTGAAATCATGATGCATGTAACGTCAGTCGGTGCAAAGCCGGTCTGTCGTCTGTCGCGGGACATTCCGCCCGGCGCTTGCCCGCGCGCGCAACGCGCGTTCACGCTGTTTGAGCTACTGCTCGTCGCCGCGATCGTCGGTATCCTCGTCGCCGTCGCGGTCCCGGGATATCAGGGCTACCAGGACCAGGTCAGGTTCACACAGGCCAAGGCCGATATCGTCGCCATCGAGTCCGCGCTCGAGCGCTATTACGCCCAGCACTTCGCCTATCCCGACACGCTCGCGCAGGCCGGCGTCGGCGGCATGCTCGACCCGTGGGGCCATCCATACCAGTACCTCAACATCGCCACGACCAAGGGCAATGGCAAAGTCCGAAAGGACCGTAATCTCGTGCCGATCAATTCGGATTACGACCTGTACAGCATGGGCAAGGACGGCAAAAGCCAGTCGCCGCTGACCGCGCAGGCCAGCCGCGACGACATCATTCGGGCCAACAACGGACAGTTCGTTGGCTTGGCCGCCGACTACTGAGGCCGACCATGTTTCGCGTCGAACCCGCCTTCTTGCGAAGCAAGGTCGCGCGCCGTGTGTTTCTGATGTTCGTTCTCTCGGCGTTCGTGCCTGTCGTCGTGATCGTGCTGGTGGCGCTTGCCCACTTGAGCGGGATGCTGGAGGAGCTCGGTTACCGCGAGCTCAACAGCATGAGCAAGAGCTACGGCATGTCCGTGGTCGAGCGGCTGGTCACCCTGGAAGGCGCAACCGCCGCGATGACGGCGGACATGATCCACGGCGGCGCACCGGACAAGTCCACCGAAGCCGGCGCACCGGTCCTGACCCGCTCGATCCGCATCGCGCGCACCGCCGACCTTGCGCCGCTCACGGCTCAGATGCGTCGCCAGCTCGCGACCGGCAGAACGGTCATCACCCTCGTGCCGCGCGATGCCGGGTCGCTGCGTGTGCTGATGTGGCGGGCGCTCGAACCGGCCCGGCTCGCGCGCGGCGTGCTGGTGGTCGAGCCCGAACCGGATTACCTGTGGGGCGACGCGGATACGCTGCCGTACCTGACCGATATCTGCGTGCTCGACGACCGCGGCCGCGCGTTGTTCTGCACGCGCCCGGTTCCCGATACGGCACGTGCCGTGTTCAGTAACAGAACCAACGACGGCACGGCACGGCTGATGTGGCGCGACCAGGGACAGGAGTTCGTTGCCGGTTACTGGACGCTGTTCCTCGACGGCATGTTCGAAGCGCCGAACTGGACCGTGATTGCCAGCCGTCCGAAGGCGGCTCTGTTCGCGCCGCTGGAACGATTCTGGACCGTGCTCCTGCCGGCGTTGGCGGTGTCGCTGTTGCTGGTGACGCTGCTTACCGTCATCCAGGTCCGCCGCCGACTCGTGCCGCTCGAGCTGCTCACCGACGCCACGGGCCGGATCGGCAACCAGGACTTTTCCACGGCGGTGACCGTGAACAGCGGCGATGA
>DASPRK010000045.1:0-2229 GCA_035624495.1 Methylomirabilis sp. (SeqCode)
AGATGAGATCTCCCCGGGAGTTCGACTCCCCTGAAGGGCCGTGGTAGACCACCACGTTGATAGGCTCCATGTGTAAGCGCCGTAAGGCGTTGAGCTAAGGAGTACTAATTGCCCGTGTGGCTTGACCATATAACACCCAAAACGCCGGGTGACTGGTCAACGCCAAAGCAACACCACCCGCGCTTTATACATACGGAAACTGCCCGAATATCGACTGCTGCGTTGAATGCAGCAGTGTAAAAGGTCTGCCTGGCGGCCATAGCGAGCGGGAACCACCCGATCCCATCCCGAACTCGGAAGTGAAACTGCCCAGCGCCGATGATAGTGTGGTGTTCCACCATGCGAAAGTAGGACACTGCCAGGCTTTTAATCCAAAACCCCGTCGGCGAAAGCCGACGGGGTTTTTTTTAACGGCAGTGGACCGCTTGAACCCTTTCCATGCGAAAAATCCGTCAAGAACGGATTTTTCGCGAGCGCCGCGATCCCGAAGAGTGCGACGTCGGGTTGTACCGAGATCAGTGACCCGCGAGAGATACTGTACCGCCGAAGGCCGCCCGCAGGTCGGTGCCGAGGATGGCACGCGTCACACAAATCGCTGGGAGCGAGGAGTGCCACAAGAGGAGTAGTGCCTGGATGCGCCGAAACGTGGCACATGGATGTGCCGGTTACGAAGCGGAGGATGCAATTGTCAAAGTCCATCCCTGGACGTTGGCCTTCGGGCCGCCGGTGGCGGGGTGCCCAAAATCGCTCCAGACGATCTTGTGGATAGTCGCGGGCTTGCGCGAAGCCGCGCCAGCGGCGAGGGCGAGCGTCAGGGGCGAGGCGGACGCCGTCGCGCAGGCAGTTAATATGCCGGCGCGACGTCGAGCGGGCGCGCCGCCGCCGACGCGCCCTGGGTTTTGAGCGGAGCAGGGATAGCGCCGTGAAGTAACAGGCGAGCGATGCAGAAAACTTCCCGGCTTTTGATGCCAAAAACCGTCAATGAAGACCGACGGGGGTTTTCAATGTTTGCCGTTCACTCATCGGTGTTACCCTCGCCGTCTATCCGCCCCGGCCTTGCGCCAGGCAAAATATCGGCTACCGTTAAAAAAGAAACGACAAAAACGCGTCTCGTAGATCCGATATTGTGAGATAATGCATTAACAATGAATGTTCCCGCTCGGGGTTTTGGCTCCACCAGTCCGCACGATAACGCTGAAGCGTCCCACGGTGACGCGCGGCGTCTGAGGCTTCTCAGTTACAACATACAAACCGGCATCGCCACGAACGGTTACCGGCACTATCTGACGCACAGCTGGAAGCATGTCCTGCCTTGCCCCAAGCGTCTCGACAATCTCGATCGCATCGCGCGGCTTGTCCAAGACGTCGACATCGTCGGTCTGCAGGAAGTCGATGGCGGCAGCCTGCGCAGCGGATTCATCAATCAGACGGAATATCTGGCGCTCGCGGCACATTTTCCCTATTGGTACGACCAGACCAATCGTAACCTCGGCAAATTCGCCCAGCACAGCACCGGTTTGCTGAGCCGGTTGCGACCCGCCGAAGTGATGGAAGTGAAGTTGCCCGGAATGATTCCGGGGCGGGGCGCGCTCACGGTGCGCTACGGACACGGTAACGATGCGCTGGTCTTGGTCATCGCGCATCTCGCGCTCGGACGCCGCGCGCGCTTTCGTCAGCTCGAGTGTATTGCCGACATCATCGGCAACTACCGCCACGCCATCGTCATGGGCGACATGAACTGTTGTTCGGAAAGCCGCGAGATCGGTTGGCTGATCCAGCACAGCGATTTGCGAGAGCCGGTGCACGACTTGCCGACGTTTCCGAGCTGGCGCCCATCGCGCAATCTGGATCAAATTCTGGTTTCGCCGTCAGTGACGGTCAAACGGATCGAGGTATTGAATTATCCATTCTCCGATCATCTGCCGGTGGTCATGGACGTGACCTTGCCCATGGCGCTTCCGCGCTTCGAAGAACAGCGCGTGGCGACCGGTACGCTGTCGTTAGCCGGCGCGGCGGCCTGATCCGGATACTACAACCGCTTTTTCAGTTCCTCGAGAATCGTCTCCACCAGTTTCTGTCCCGCCGGGCTCATCCCGCGCATCAGTTTTTCGGCGTCATCCTCTCCCTGTTCCATTTGCGACAGCGCCGAGGCCAGACGCGCCATATCGCCGCCAGCATGCCGCATCTGGGTCGCCATCTCCGCGAGCGCCTGGAGCGCTTCCACGTTGC
>DASPRK010000079.1:0-3233 GCA_035624495.1 Methylomirabilis sp. (SeqCode)
CGCGTCCTCGTGGGCTTTCCCCCTTGACCGCGCGCTTGTCGGCTGCCCCCGCCATCCGAGCGTCGGCGGAGTGTTACCAGCGGCGTGAACTTCACCTAAAATCAGCGGATTGAATTTCCCGATTATTTTGCGAGCGCCGCCGTCGGCATTCTGTTTGTGGGCTGCTGCTGGATTGCCGGCATGGAGAGGGGGAATGATCAACGTGCGTGCTGTGCCTGGTCAGGTTCCGGCAGCCTGCAGCCCCGAACCGCTCGAGCCTGCCTCCGTGCTCGAAGCTGTCAAGGCGCAGCCTGGAAACGTCGGAGCGCGGCTCTATGGCGGAGCGACGGCCGGGCCTTGACAGCTTCTGCGCGCGCCGGCGTCCAAAATCTACGGTCGGGGCGGAAGAAAGCCTGCGGCGCGGTCGAACAAAAGAAAGCCCGAAACAAGAAAGCAAGAAAGCAAGCGCTTTCGTTTGTGGCGGCGATTGGAGAACGGAGGAATGTTCGCGGCGGGGGTCGAAAGCAAAGAATAGACCCAAGACGGGAACGAGAGCCCGGAATCAGATTTTCAAAGCATTCACTCGCGGCCCTTTGCAGCGGGATGTTTGCCGAACAGGTCGAGTTGCCGCGGGGCGGTGCTGCGTTTTGGCGTGGCGGCCTATTTCAGCGAAGTGGGCCGCCTCAAATTGCAAGGCGAGTTCCATCAGCGCGTCCGCGATGTAAGCGGCGGCTTCATCGGAGACGGCGTATTCGGGCGATTTGGCTGGGCGCTTGCGCGTCATCGTGGTCGCTCGACCTATTCGTCGATCTCGTCCTTCATGCGGAAGCTCGTGCCTTCGATGATGACCGTCTCGGCGTGGTGCAGGACGCGATCGAGGATGGCGGAGGTCAACGTGCTGTCGTTGTTGAAGATCTGTGACCAATGTTTGTAGGCACGGTTGGTGGTGATCACCATCGGCGCGCGCTCGTAGCGCTGGCTGATGATCTGGAACAGCAAGTCCGCGCCGTGCTTGTCGATCGGAAGGTAACCGAGCTCATCGACGATGAGTACGGCGGGCTTCAGGTAGCGGTGGAGTTCGCGCTTGAGCCGGCCGGCGGACTGGGCCGCTGCCAAGGTGTTGATGATGTCGACTGCCGTAGTGAAGAGCACCGTGTGTCCATTCAGGCAGGCGGCGTGGCCCAGAGCGATCGACAAGTGCGTCTTGCCGAGGCCGACGTTACCGATCAGGACGACGTTGGTCTGGGTTGCGATGAAGGCCAGACGAAACAGGTTCTGGATTTGCGGGCGGTTGATCTTTTTGGGCCAACTCCACTGGAACTCATCGAGGGTTTTGAGCACGGGGAAGCGCGCGTTCTTGATGCGGCGCTCGATGCTGCGGTTCTCGCGCAACGTCGTCTCGCCCTCGATCAGTTGCGCGAGGTAATCCACGTACGAGTGGTGCTGCTCGGCGGCTTTGGTGGCCACGGCCTGGTAGTGGCTCTGGATGTGGTGCAGGTGCAAACGATGCAGCTGCGCGTCCAATCGCGTCTGGTCACTCGGAGTCATGATCGTTTACCTCGTAGGCGTTGAGGTCCGGCGGAGCGATATCGATGTCGAGCAGGTCGTGGCGACGGGTGAGCTGCAAGGGTGCAGGTTCCGGCAGCGCCCGGGCGCGGGCCTCCAGGATGTTGGTGATGTACTCGGCGCTGAAGGCCTGGAAGGCGAGCCCGTCAGAGATGGCGCGCGCCACGGCGTCGACGGGGTAGATCTCGGCCAGAGCCAGGATCTTGCGGACGTGGTGGCGGGCGTTAAGCCTGCGCTGCTCCAGACCGTCGTAATAGGCTGTCGCATCCGGCGACAGCGCCAGGAAATGCATCATCAGACGCTGTTCCCGAGCCCGGCTGCGCTGGGCGATCAGACCTTTGGCGTGGTCCGGATCCTCGATGTCCTGGTGACGGCCATAGCGGCGCGGATGACGGGCGATGAGCTGGTTGTCGAAGTAGATGCAGACCCGGTCCGGATAGGCTTTGACCGTCAATCGGCGGTGAGCGTACGTCGCGGGGACGGAATACTGATTGGTATCCAGGGCGATGCGGAACTGGCTGGAGGCGACACTGGTTGACGTGTGCGCGATGTCGTAGGGGTGCGGGTTGAGCGGTCCGAGATGCGGACGCTCCTGCGCAAACAGATCGACGGGTCGCTGTTGCGTTTCGCCGTGGATGCGCACGTTGGCGATGGTGTCGAGCCAGACCTGCGCGGCCGCTTGGATTGTGCTGAAGTCGGTCAGTTCGATTCCATGCAGGAAATTCTTTTTGACGTAGCCCACACCTGATTCCACGCGCCCCTTCTCGTTGCCGCGGCCGACATTGCAGGGTGCGATCGTAAAGCCGTGGTGGCGGGCGAAGTCGAGATAGCGCGGATTGAATATCGGTGCGGCGCCGGCCAGGCGCTGCAGAACCGCCGATTTGAGATTGTCGACCATGATTTTGGATGGCACACCGCCCCAGGCCGCGAAGGCGTGTTCGTGGCAGGCGAGGAAATGCTCCATCGTCTGGGAGACGGTGAATTCCACGTACATTTGGCGGCTGAAGGCCAGCACCATGACGAAGAACGACAGCCGGCGACGGGTATTGTCCACCGCGACCGTTCCGTAGGCGCCCCAGTCGACCTGCGCACACTCGCCGGGAGCGAAATGCAGTTTGAGATAGACCGGCCGCTTGGGAGGCCGGATGCGGCGGACGTAATCCCGCAGGATCGTCATGCCGCCGCCGTAGCCCTCCTCGCGCAGACGCTGAAAGATCTGCTGAGCGCTATACGGGTGGGTCTCCAGCAACCGCGTGATGCGCGGCTTGAAGGGATCAAGGATGCTGCCGCGCGGCCGGCTGCGCCGCGGCTCGAAGCGCGAACGCGCCAACCACGTCGCGACCGTCTGCGGGTGGAGGCCCAGCACCCGGGCGGTCTACACAATCGTCAGGCCCTGGCGATCATGGCAGTCGTGGATCTTGGCGAACGTCTCGTAATCGATCACGACCGGCTCTGCAGTCAGGCACGGGGAGCGCCGCCCGCGCCGCGGATGTAGCGAGCAGTCGTAGCAAACGGTCGGTGGTGCGGACGATGTCATCTTGTAACGGCGTCCCCACCAAATGGGCGATTAAGCCAATCAGAACAGCAGGTTGGGCCAATAAGAGCTCTTGTAACGGCGAGCCCGCGACATCGTCTGTTCCGGCCGCAGAACCAATGGGTTGCGCCATTGAGACCTCTTGTAACGCAGG
>DASPRK010000086.1:0-13692 GCA_035624495.1 Methylomirabilis sp. (SeqCode)
CAAGGAACTGCTGCCGTGGTATGAATACAAACAGATTTTCCTCACCGAGGAAAACGTCCAGCAAGGCGTGCAATTCTGGGATCAGCATGCCGATACATTGACGCGCGCGGCGGCGCAATACGGCGTATCGCCGGAGATCATAGTCGCCATCATCGGGGTCGAAACGCGCTTCGGCCGGCACGCCGGCAGTTACCCGGTGCTCGACGCGCTCACCACGCTGACGCTGGACTATCCGTCGCGTTCCGATTTTTTCCGCGGCCAGCTGGTGGATTATCTGCTGCTGGCGCGCGAGCTCGACGCCGATCCGTGCCAGCTCAAGGGCTCCTACGCCGGCGCCATGGGCTTGCCGCAGTTCATCCCCAGCAGTTACCGTCGATACGCCGTGGATTTCGATGGCGACGGCAGGCGCGACATCCTGACCGACCCGGACGACGCCATCGGCAGCGTGGCGCATTATCTCAAGGAAAACGGCTGGCAGGCGGGCGCGGCGGTGATGGAGGATGTGCGCCTGGAAGGCACGCTTTATTTCTGGATCGAGAGACTCGGCCTCAAACCGGCGATGCCGGCGCGCCAGTTGCGGCGTTTCGGAATCTTTCCGCGGAGTCTCGACGATACGGAGCAGCGCGCGGCCCTGATTTCGTTCGAGGGCGATGACGGGCCCTTCTACCGCCTGGGCTACAACAATTTTTACGTCATCACGCGCTATAATCACAACAAACGTTACGCGCTGGCGGTGTACGAACTGGGCGAGAGCATACGCCGGCGCCGGGAGAAGGATACGTCATGATGACGCGATGGCTGCTTCCAATACCGCTGCTCGTCCTGCTCAGCGCCTGCGGCACCTTCTCGCGCAGCGGCGGTTACTATCAGGACGACGGACCTGGATCGAATCCGCCGCCGGACGTGGCCAGCATCCCGGACGCCGTTCCCAGGGAAGAACCGCGCAGCGATTCCGGTAACAACCCGTACACGGTGGACGGCGTCACGTACTATCCACTGGCTCTGGCCGACGGCTATCACGAACGCGGCATCGCTTCCTGGTACGGCAAAAAATTCCACGGCAAGCGCACCTCGAGCGGCGAACCCTACGACATGTATTCCATGACCGCAGCGCACAAGACACTGCCGCTGCCCTCGTACGTGCGCGTGCGCAACCTGCAAAATGGTCGCTCCATCGTCGTGCGCGTCAATGACCGCGGGCCGTTCCTGAGCAACCGGCTGATCGACCTGTCCTACGCCGGCGCCGCCAAGCTCGGCATCATCGGCACCGGCACCGGCATCGTGGACGTCGAAGCCGTAAGTCCGGAAGAACCGCCGGTCCAGGTGGCCAATCACGAGAGCCCGCCGTTGCAGCTCGTTTCCACCGCCGCGGCGGCCGAACCGGCGCCCCAACCGGCGATGCCCAAACTGTATCTCCAGGTCGGCGCCTTCGCCCGCCAAGACAACGCGATCCTGCTGCGCGACCGCCTGGAACGCGCGTCGCTGGGGCCCATCGTCATCCAGTCAACGTTGTCGCCCGCGGCAGCCGCCGACCACGCGCGCATTTACCGCGTTCGGATTGGTCCGTTCGCCACCGTGGAAGAGGGCGACCGCCTGACGCAACGCGCGGCGCAACTGGGCGTCGCCAACGCCCTGATCGTGGTCGAGTGACCGCGCGGTTTCGATCGTCGCGGGTTCAGCCGCGCGAAAGATTTCGTCGCCGAGATGAACGCGGAAGCAATCACCCTCGGGTTGTCGCACACGGTGTTCGCCAACGTCACGGGTCAGGACGCCAAGGGTCGGGCGGCGACGGCCTACGGTCTGGCGCGACCGGTGCCGGCGCTGCTTCTGGATTTTCCGAGTATGACGACTGGTTTGCGCTCAAGAATTTCACCTAGAACGGAATCACGCAGTATAATCGCAACGACTTGCTGTGGCGTGACGGGGTCGTGCACGGTGTCAAAACTGGACACTCGCGCCCGTCCAACGGTAAAGGACAGGCTGTACGCGCCGGCGCAGTACGCACAGGCGGTGGGAACCCTGCTCGATATCGGCCGCGAGCCGTTCGCGCAATACTCTTTGGTGGCGCTGAAGCAGATTGGAACCAACAATCTGTGGCAACGGCCCATCGACCACATTCAACTCTGGCGGCGATAAAGAGCGAGGACAGAGGCATAAGGAGTAAGGCGCTATAAATCTCTTTACTCCTAGATTTTCCACTCCCGACGATTACAAGCAATGATGAACATGCAACAGGTTTTCCTGAACGGAGAATTTCTTCCGCCGGATCAGGCGAAAGTATCCGTGTTCGACCGCGGATTCGTCTTCGGCGACGGCGTCTACGAGGTCATCCCGGCGTTCAGCGGGCGGCTGTTCCGCCTGCCGCAGCATCTGGCGCGCCTGGAGTCGAGCCTGGCCGCGATCCGCATGCGCAACCCGTATGGCGTCGCCGAGTGGGACGCGATATTCACACGCCTGATGCAGGCGAATGGAACCGCCGACCAGTCCATCTATCTTCAGATCACCCGCGGTGTGGCACCGCGCGATCACGCCTTCCCGCCGAACGCGACGCCGACTGTGTTCGCCTACGCCCAGCCGCTCAAGTATCCGCCGGCGGAACAGCTGGCCGAAGGCGTGGCGGCCGTCACCGCCGAGGACATCCGCTGGCGGCGCTGCGATATCAAGGCGATCGCGCTGCTGGCGAACGCGCTGCTGCGCCAGCAGGCCATCGACCAGGGCGCGGTCGAGGCGATCCTGATGCGCGATGACTTCGTCACCGAGGGAGCCGCGAGCAATATTTTCATCGTTCGCGGCGATCGCCTGATCACGCCGCCCAAAGGACCATTCATACTGCCGGGCGTGACGCGCGACTTGGTGGTGGAAATCGCGCGCGCGCACAAGATCGATTGCGACGAGCTGCCGGTGAGCGCGGAGATGTTGCGCGCCGCCGATGAGATCTGGCTCACCAGCTCGACCAAGGAAATTCTCCCGATCACGCGTCTCGACGGCCGGCCGGTCGGCGGCGGCAGGCCGGGACCGTGGCACGCGCGGTTGTTCGCGCTGTACAAGGAATACAAGCGGGCCTTCGTCGCCGGGCAGGCGAACTGATGACGTTGGCGTACATGACGTCGCCTGGCGACACGGTGGTGCTGCGCACGCCGGGACGCGTGGACTATGTCTCGGCGTTCAAAGCCATGCGTTCATTCACGGACGCGCGCTCGCCGCGCGCGCCGGATGAAATCTGGCTGCTCGAGCATCCGTCGGTGTTCACCATGGGGCTGAAAGGCCGCGGCGGCGCGCGCACGCATATCCGCAACATACCGCTGGTGTACACCGACCGCGGCGGCGACATCACCTATCACGGCCCGGGACAATGGGTCGCCTACGTGCTCCTGGACCTGTCGCGGCGCGGCTGGGGCGCCAGACGCCTGGTGCAGTCGCTGGAGCAGGCGATCATTGAATTTCTCGCTTCCCACCGGATCCAGGCCGCCCGGCGCGCCGGCGCGCCGGGCGTGTACGTGGCGGGCGCCAAGATCGCCTCGCTCGGTCTGCGCGTGCGCCGGGGCTGCAGTTATCACGGGATCGCGCTCAACGTCGACATGGACCTCGCACCTTTTTCCTGGATCGACCCCTGCGGTTATCCAGGACAAGCAGTCACGCAACTCGACGATCTCGGCCTGCGACGCGACATGGCCGATGTGGGCCGGGACCTGCTCGGACACCTGACCCGCGAGCTGGGTTATACTGGTTCCAAATCAGGCACCGGAGATCTGCCACACTCTTCCCCATGAGCAGCACCGATAAGCCAAAGATCGTTTCCGACGCGACGATGGCCGGGAGGATGCAAAAGGGCGCCGCCAAGACCGCGCGCATTCCGATCAAGATCGCGCCGCAGTCCTCGGTCGGGCGCAAGCCGGCGTGGATCCGCGCCAAGAGCCCGACGCATCCCGAGGTCAGCCGCCTGAAAGGCCTGCTGCGCGCGCACCGGCTCAACACCGTCTGCGAAGAGGCCTCCTGTCCGAACCTCGGCGAGTGCTTCGCGCATGGCACCGCCACCTTCATGATCATGGGACGGCTGTGCACGCGCCGCTGTCCATTCTGCGACGTGGCGCACGGCCAGCCCGGACCACTCGACGCGGACGAACCCGAGCAGCTGGCGCGCGCCATCGCCGAGATGAAACTCAAATTCGTCGTGATCACCTCGGTTGACCGCGACGACCTGCGCGACGGCGGCGCCGCGCATTTTACCGCCTGCATCCGCGCAGTGCGTCGTGCGACGCCTTCGACCACGGTCGAAATCCTAGTACCGGATTTCCGCGGGCGGATGAAGGTGGCGCTCGAGATCCTGGGCGAGGCGCTGCCGGACGTGTTCAACCATAATCTCGAGACCGTGCCGCGCCTGTACAAGGCCGCGCGCCCGGGCGCCGATTACCGGCATTCGCTCGAGTTGCTGCGCCGCTTCAAGGAACATCAACCCGGCGTGCCGACCAAATCCGGCCTGATGGTCGGTCTGGGCGAAACCAACGAGGAAATCATCGATGTCATGCGCGATCTGCGCGCGCACGGCTGTGACCTGCTGACCGTCGGTCAGTATCTGCAACCGAGCCGGCATCATCTTCCGGTCGCCCGTTTCGTCACCCCCGAGCAATTTGCCGAGCTCGCGCGCGTCGCCGAGGACCTGGGCTTCCGCAACGTCGCCAGTGGACCGATGGTGCGGTCTTCCTATCACGCCGATCAGCAGGCGGCCGGCCTGATTCTCTGAGCGCATGGCCGACATCGCGCCCAAGATTGCGGCGTTATGGCTGATACCGCCCGGCATCATCATCGCCGTGGCGATTCTAGGGTTTCTGATCCAGATCCGCTGGGTGTTCTTCGGCAGTTTAATCGTGTTCAGCAGCGTGGCGGCGCTGCTCGTCCTGAGCCTCCCGTACACCGGCCAGGAGCTGATGCGGGGACTCGAGTCCCGGTTTCGGCCGCTCGATCTCGCGCAGCCGCCGGAGTCCGGCCCGGCTCCCGGGGCGATCGTGGTTTTGGGGGGAGGCCGTTATGCCGACGCGCCGGAATTCGGTGCGAACGACAGCGTCAATCGGGTCACGCTCGAGCGCCTGCGCTACGCGGCCTACCTACACCGCGCCACCGGGCTGCCGATCCTGGTCAGCGGCGGAAAACCCTACGGCGAGCAGATGTCCGAAGCCGAATTGATGCAAGCGGCGCTGGTACGCGATTTTCAGGTGCAGGCCAAATGGCTCGAAGGAAAATCCGCCACGACTTATGAAAACGCCGAGTTCTCGAAAGCAATCTTGAGCGCGGCCGGCATCCGGCGTGTCTATCTGGTCACGCAGGCCTGGCACATGCCGCGCGCGGTATGGTCGTTCGAAACCGCGGGTATCAGCACCATCCCCGCGCCCATGGGATTCGCCACGCTCAGCAAGTCGGAACGTGAGACGCTGGGATATTTTCCATCCGCACAGGGATTGCAGCTGAGCAGCACCGCGCTGCGGGAGCGCATCGGCCTCATCTGGTACAAGCGAAAATACGCTGCCCCGGTTCCGCCGGCGGACAAAGTACCGGCACCCGCCTCCTGATCACCGGAAACCCCTAGCGCCCGGTGCCCGAGGCGAATGCTCTTTCGGCGGTGGCCGCCGGTGCGACTCAATGAACTAGGTTTCTTGTGGCAGCCCGGCGTACTCCCTTCGAAGGAGCTTCGCCTCGGAAGGGAGTCGCCCTGCGCCACGGGATCCGGCGGCTAGGCCACCCCACGCCATTTCGGGAGCGCATCGAGGGCCGAAGACGGAGTCACGTCGGCAAACTGTTGGTGGATTTCCAGTATCGCATCAATATGCCGCAGCATGACGTCGATGCAACCGGGATCGAAATGCCGCCCGCACTCGCGCCGCATCTGTTCCAGCGCATCCTTGAGATTCCACGCCTGCTTGTACGGGCGCACGGACAACAACGCATCGAGCTCGTCGGCCACGGATACGATGCGGCCGACGATCGGGATTTGCTCGCCGACGAGCCCGAACGGATAGCCCTGGCCGTTGTACTTTTCATGATGCGAGTGGGCGATGTCCGCGCCCATGCGCAGCAGCGGGGAGCTCGAGTCCTTGAGCACCTCGTAACCGATAGTGGTGTGGGTCTTCATGATCTCCCACTCCGCGGGCGTGAGCTTGCCGGGCTTGAGCAGGATCTTGTCCGGGATGCCGACCTTGCCGATGTCATGCATGGGCGCGGCCAGGTAGATCATGTCGCAGAACGGCGTGTCGTGTCCGAGCTCCGCGGCGACGAGACGCGAGATGTGCGCCACGCGGTGCATGTGATTGCCGGTTTCCTCGTCACGCGTAGTGCTGAGCCGGGACAACTTGGAAATAATAAGTTCATGCTCGCGTTCCAGTGTCTGCCGCGCGAGCCGCTCGACGTCCTGCGCCAGGCGCTCAACTCGACGCTCGCCCCCGGCCTGGGACTCACCCCTCGTGCCGGAGTCGCTTGGCGACGCCGTCGCTTGGCGACGCCGTCCAAAATATTTCCCGGCGTTATTATCCAGCGGATTCACCAGACTCAGGCGCAGCGACAGGAGATTGTGCAGACGCGCGCGGAATTCCTCCGGCTCCACCGGGCGCGTCAGAAAATCGGTGGCCCCGCTGGCCAGCGCCCGTCGCCGCACCTCGCTTTCAGCGGCACTGGTGACCATGACCATGGGTATGCCCTTGAAGCCCGGCACCTTGCGCGCCTCAGTAATGAAGGCGATTCCATCGATACCCGGCATGTGGTAATCCACCACGCAGATGTCCGGCTCGTGCTCGCGGCACCAGGCGAGCGCCTTGGTGACGGAGGTGAAACAGAAGGTGGCGGCCTCCATCCCCGGCAACCCCGCCAGCATCCGCTGCAGTAACACTTGGTTCTCCTGGCTATCGTCCAACAGGAGAATAATCGGATTCATCACGGGTACCCCGCCTTCTCTTTCCGCAAAAATTGTTCAAGTTCCATGCCACGCATGATCATTCGTCCGGGGCGGAAACACCGGCCGCGGCGGCAAGAACCGGCCCGGGCGGATACGTGCGAGACTGCTTGATGCCGATTTTCCGGACGTTGTTACCGTTTACGGCACGATTGCCCAATCGCCCAGCGGAATCCCTGTTGAATTACCAGCGAAAATTGGCCTTAACCGCGCTGGCACGGCCTTTGCAATTTTTGGATCAATTGATGTCCAACGAAGATACGAGGGACCCATGACTGCGAACGCCTATATCGACACCATGCCGGCAATGAAGCCGCAGATCACGCTGGATCTGAACGGGCTGGCTTCACCCGGCCCGTTGCCGTCCCTGCGCCGCGCCATGAATTCGATGGATGACGGCCAGATCCTTCTGCTCGTCAGCGATTACCCCGGCATCGAAAACGACCTGCATGTCTGGGCCAAGCAGACGAACAACCAGATCCTGCATATCGACCGCGGCCGTCCAAAGGGCTTCGGATTTTATATCCTGAAGGGCGATCTCTGGCCGGTGGAGCGGTCGGTGGACGCGATCGGGCACCACTGCCCGACGCCGGTGCTGGAGGCCAGCAAAGTCATGGCCCAGGTCACGGCCGGCAATAACATAAAACTAATCAGTGACTGCCAGGCTGCACCGATGGAGGTCAGCACGTGGATCAAGACTACAGGACATAAGCTCCTCGGCATGACCGAAGACGCCCGTGGGGTGTATCGGTTCTACATCAAAAAGTAGCTGTTCAGTTTTGATATGAGCCAAGGGGTCGGCGCCTCCGCCGACCCCTTGGCATTTTTGGAGGCGTTTCGTGGACGTCCCCGGTGCACGGCAACGGCAGCGCGCGGGCCGCAAGCAGGTTCTCCGGCCCCTACGCGGCGTCGCCCGCCACGCTGCCGACCGACCGCGGGCGGCGCGCCAGCCACAGCACCGCGATCAGAGTCAAAAACAGACAGCCCGAAAGCCAGAAGATGTCATCGGTTGCGAGCATCACGGCCTGCTTGGTCACGATCCGGCTGAGGACGGCGTAGGCCGCATCCGCGCTGCCGGTGAGCGACTGAAGGTGATCGAGCGCCTGTATGCTCGCGGGATTGGTATTCGTGACGTGCTCGGCCAGCTGGCTGTAGTGCAGCGCACTGCGTCGTTCCCACAGCGTGATACTGAGCGAGGTGCCGAAACTGCCGGCGAGTATGCGCATGAAATTGGACAAGCCGGCCCCGCTCGCCAATTCCTTCGGTGTCAGTTCCGAGAGGCTCATGCTTGCCAGGGGAACGAAAAAGAACGCGACACCGATGCCCTGGATGAAGCGCGGCATGAACAGATCGAAATAGCTGATATCGGTGCTGAAACCACTGGTCCAGAACGACACCCCGGCGAAAACCAGGAACGCGACGGTGGCAAGTACCCGCAGGTCGAAACGATGAAGATTGCGTCCCACCAGCGGCGAGAATACCAGCGACAGGATGCCGATCGGGGCCGCCGCGAGGCCGGCCCAGGTCGCGGTGTATTCCATCTGCGTCTGCAACCACAGCGGCAGGATCACCACGTTGCCGAAGAAAGTCAGATACGCCAGGCTCAATACGATGGTACCGATGGCGAAATTGCGGTTGCGAAACAGATGCAGGTCCACCACCGGATGCGCCTCGGTGATCTCCCAGGCGATGAAGAAACTCAGCGCGACCGTCGAGACTACCGCGAGCGTGACGATGAGCGGAGAGCCGAACCAGTCGAGCTCGTTACCCTTGTCGAGCAGAATTTGCAGGCAACCGATACCGACGATCAGCAGCGCCAGGCCGACGCCGTCGATGGGGTAGCGCACAGTTTCGGTATCGCGGTGACGCAGCAGCTCCCAAGTGAGGAAGGCGGACAGAAATCCAACCGGAATATTGATGTAAAAGATCCACGGCCAGCTGATGTTGTCCGTGATCCAACCGCCCATGATGGGGCCGAAAATCGGCGCCACGATCACCGTCATCGACCACAGCGCCAGCGCCATGCCCTTTTTCTCCGGCGGATAGTTGGCGAGCAGCAGGCTCTGAGACAACGGGATCATGGGTCCGGCGACTGCGCCCTGCAGCACGCGAAACGCGATCAGCATCGGTAGGTTGGTCGCCAACCCGCACAGCCACGAGGCCACGGTGAACAGCAGGGTCGCCGCCACGAACAGCCGTACTTCGCCCACGCGCCGCGCCAGCCACCCCGTGATCGGCAGCATGATGGCATTGCTTACGGCGAATGATGTGATCACCCAGGTACCCTGGTTCGGGCTCGCCGCCAGATCGCCGGCGATCGCCGGAATCGATACATTGGAAATCGTGGTGTCGAGCACCTGCATGAAGGTGCCGAGAGAAAGCCCCACGGTCACCAGCGCCAACACGGACCCGGTAAGCGGCTTAGGCGTCATCCTCGATTTGCTCAGCGTGCGGCGGTAACGCCGAGCCCGGCGTTGTTGGCGCTGACGATGCTGGCGATCAACTTGTCCACCGCCGCGGTCCGATCGGCGTAGACCGTGGTTTCATAAAGTGCGCCGCGGACCGGGGTGCGCGCCAGGATATCGCCGGCGCGGTCGTGGGTGTCGATCGCGACCTTCATGGACAAACCGACGCGCAGCGGTTTTTGCGCCAGCTCGTGCGGATCGAGGCTGACGCGCACCGGCACCCGTTGCACGATCTTGATCCAGTTGCCGCTCGCGTTTTGCGGCGGGAGCAGCGCAAAGGCCGCGCCGGTCCCGGCACCCACACCGAGCACCTTGCCGTGAAATACGACCGAACTCCCGTACAGGTCTGCGGTCATGGTCACAGGTTGACCAAGGCGAATACCGCTGAACTGGTCTTCCTTGAGGTTGGCCTCGACCCAGAGTTGGTCCAGGGGCACGATGGTCATGAGCGACATGCTGGGCGTAACTCGGCTCCCGAGCTGCGCGCTGCGTTGTGCCACGTAACCACTCACGGGCGACAGCACCACATGGCGCTGCCATTCGAGATAGGCCTCGCGCAACTTCGCCTCGGCTGCCAGTACCAGCGGATGGTGCTCGACATCGGTCCCGCTCACCAGCGCCGCGGCCGCCGCGAGTTCATGCTGCGCAGCGTCCAAGGCCGCCTGCGCCGTCTCACGGGCGGTGCGCGCGTGCTGCAATTCCTCGCTCGACACCGCGTGCTCGGCGATCAGGGCCTGGCGCCGGGTCAGGTCTTCCTCGGCCCGGGAGACGTCGGCTTGCCGCAGGGTCACGCTGGCGCGCAGTTGCGGCAGGCGTTCGAACATCTGCCGCACCTGACGCACTGTCGCGGCAAGGTTCGCCTTGGCGCTGTCGAGCGCAATCGCGGTATCGGTGTCATCGAGCTTGATCAGAGTTTGGCCCTGCTGCACCAGGTCGGTTTCATCGGCTTCGATCGAGGTGACCGTGGCCGCGATCTGCGGCGAGATGTTCACCATGTTTCCGGCCACGTAGGCATCTTCAGTGGATTCGTGGTATTGCCCGACCAACCACCAGTAGATCGAATAGCCCAGGCCGGCGACGATAAAGGCAAGGCCGAGTTGAAGCAGCAGGCGCTTGCGCCGGCCGTTTCCGTTTTTAGCGGCTGGTGGCGACTGATTGGCGTTGTCTGACATGGTGCGATTTCTCCTGAAACTAGGAGCGCGCCGCAGGCATATTCATGCCGACATAGCCACCGCCAAGGGACTTTATCAGCCCAAGGGTGGCCTCCATGCGAGCCTCGTCCAATTGAGCATTGGCATCGCGTTGACGAAGCAGATCGCGCTGTGCCAGCAACACGCTCAGGTAATCGGCGATGCCTTCCTGGTACCGCAGTCGCGCGATGCGATAGGCCTCCTCGCTGTGCGCGAGGGCTTGCGCCTGATGCGTCTGTTCCTGCGCCAGCGAACGCACCGCCGCCAGTCGATCGGCGACATCGCGGGTGGCGTTGACGAGCGCACGGTGGTACTGCTCGACCGCGATGTCGTACTCGGCCCGCGCCGCGCCGAGATTCGCGCGCAGTTGCCCGCCGTCGAAGATCGGCAGATGAATCGCCGGGCCGATGCTGCCGAAGCCGCTGCCCGACTTGAACAGGTCCTTGAAGTCCAGGCTTTGCAGACCGATCGATCCGGCGATATTGATATTGGGATAAAAACCGGCCTTGGCCGCGCCGACTGCGCGCGCCGCCGCCTCGACGCGCCAGCGTTGCGCCGTGACGTCGGGGCGCCGCGACAGCAGGTCGATCGGCAGGATCTCGGGCACCGGAAAGGACTGGTCGAAACGACTCGCCGGCGCCAGGATGGCGTCGGCCTCACTCGGTCCTCTTCCCATCAGCGCCGCTATCTCACGCCGGTCGCCCTGGACCACGAGATCGAGCTGGGTGACATAGGCCTGGTCACGCGCGACATCCGCCTCCGCCTGCTCCACCGCCGCCTGGGTCTCAAGTCCATGCGCGGCGCGCAGGCGCACGAGCTTGCCGAAATCCTGGCGTTCGACGACCGCCGCCCGCGCCAGTTCGAGCCGTATCAGATTGCCCTGCCAGCGGAAGTAGGCGCGTGCCAGCGCCGCGCTGATCACCAGACGCGTTTCGGCCTGCTCGGCCGCGCTCGCCTGAACCTCGTTCAGTCGCGCCCGGTAAAGATCGCGATTACGGCTCCACAAATCGAGGTCGAGACCGGCATCGAGCGAGATTGCTCCCTGGGTCAGGGGCTTACTGGCGATTTCGGGCGGGATGATCCAGTTCTCGCTGTATTTCTCGCGCGTCACATCGGCGTTGCCGCTGACCTGCGGCAGATTGCCGGCGTGCACGGCCGCGGCCGTTTGCTGCGCCAGTTGCACCCGGAACCGGGCGATCCGGATGTCCGGGTTGTCCGCCAGCGCCTGGGCGATGAGTTGGTCGAGTTGCGGATCGCCGAACAGGCGCCACCATTCGGCGCTCGGCCAGTCGCCGCGCGTGAACGATTCCGAAGCGAGAGCCGCCTTCGCTTGGCGATCCAGCTTGTAGGAGTCCGGCGCGGGCAAGGGCGCCGGCTCATGAGACGGCATGGACGCGCAGGCCGCCATGCTCGCAGCGCACGCTGAAAGAACGATTCGGAAAAATCGGAAGCTTGTTCGATTTGATGGTCGCGGCACGTTCAATCCTTGAGACATCCTGCGCGTCAGGACGCGCGCCGTTGCGCCAACGCGCGCAGGCCGCCGAGCGAGAAATCCGAGATGTGGTCGGCGAGGCGCTCGATGTTCGCCGGGCTGTAGCTGAAATCGGGATCCAGGCGTTGCACCGCGCGGCGGGCTCTCTGGTAATAGAGACACTGTCCGATAATGCTCATGCTGCAACGCCGCACGCTTTCCTCGCCCGCATTCGGACCGAGGATACCGCGCATGATGCCGTTGAGAGTCTTGTGCAGCGGAACCGCGAATTGCTCCACGACCAGATTGAAAGCCGCGGTAGGTTCGACCACTTCGCGTGCGATGAGTTTGCTCATGCGCGACTGGATGTTGTCGTCCAACAAGCGCTTGAGAAAGGTGCGGATGTAGAGCCGCATCTGCTCCTCCGGCGCGCGCGCCTCGCTGACAGCCGGCGACATGTCCTGGATCGCCAGGGCGGCGTTGTGCTGGATGACCGCCGCGTACAGCCCTTCCTTACCGCCGAAGTGGTAGTTCACCGCGGCGAGATTGGTTTTGGCCTGTTCCACGATGTCGCGAATCTTGGCCTCCTTGAATCCGCGCTCGATGAATATCTCGCTGGCCGACTCGATCAGCCTGAAGCGGGTATCCATGGTTTGATCGGGCTGCAGGTTTCTCATTCCGACATCTCTGAATTCGATAAAATTATCTATGAAACATTTGTATCAAACAGTTGTTTGAATTTCAAGGATGCTGAAAATATCCATAATATTATCAGCCGGTTATGGATGTTACGAAAGTGGATGCGAGTTTTAGAAATTAAACGAAGATCGATATAAATGGTGGGCCCGCCAGGACTCGAACCTGGGACCAAAGGATTATGAGTCCTCCGCTCTAACCAACTGAGCTACAGGCCCAAAACACAACGGGCCGGTATTGTACCGGCCCGTCGCGGGTGTGAATAGAACTGCGCGGTTCAGTCAAGGAAGCTGCGCAAGTGCTCGGAACGGCTCGGGTGACGCAGCTTGCGCAGCGCCTTGGCCTCGATCTGACGGATGCGCTCGCGCGTGACATCGAACTGCTTGCCGACTTCTTCCAGCGTGTGGTCGGTGTTCATGCCGATCCCGAAACGCATGCGCAGCACCTTGGCCTCGCGCGGCGTGAGCGTTTCGAGGATTTCCGAAGTGGCGTACTTGAGGCCGCTGTTGGTGGCGGCATCCGGCGGCGCCACGGAATTGGCGTCCTCAACGAAGTCCCCGAGATGCGAATCCTCATCGTCGCCGATCGGCGTCTCCATGGAGATCGGTTCCTTGGCGATCTTGAGCACCTTGCGGATCTTGTCCTCGGGCATGTCCATGCGCTGTGCCAGTTCTTCCGGCGTGGCTTCGCGCCCCATTTCCTGCAGCATCTGGCGCGAGATCCGGTTGAGCTTGTTGATCGTTTCGATCATGTGCACCGGAATACGGATGGTGCGCGCCTGATCCGCGATCGAACGCGTGATCGCCTGGCGAATCCACCAGGTGGCGTAGGTCGAAAACTTGTAGCCGCGGCGATACTCGAACTTGTCCACTGCCTTCATCAGGCCAATGTTGCCCTCCTGGATCAGATCGAGGAACTGCAGGCCGCGATTCG
>DASPRK010000103.1:0-23114 GCA_035624495.1 Methylomirabilis sp. (SeqCode)
GATCGAGAAGAAGGTGGCGCAGTATCACGCCGCGTTTCTCGTCATGGAAGGCCTCATGATCGGCGTGTTCAGCGCGCTCGACGGCATACTCTTCTACGTCTTCTGGGAAGCGATGCTGGTGCCGATGTTCCTCATCATCGGCCTGTGGGGTGGACCGAACCGCGTTTACGCCACCATCAAGTTCTTCCTCTATACCTTTCTCGGCTCGGTGCTGATGCTGGTGGCGCTGATTTATCTTTATTTCCGGGCCGGCAACTTCGACATCCTCGCTTGGCACGACCTGCGGCTCGGCTTGACCCCGCAGATCCTGCTGTTTCTGGCCTTCCTCGCGGCGTTCGCGGTGAAGGTGCCGATGTGGCCGGTGCACACCTGGTTGCCGGACGCGCACGTTGAGGCGCCCACGGGCGGCTCGGTGATCCTGGCCGCCATCATGCTCAAGATGGGCGCCTACGGTTTCCTGCGGTTCTCGCTCCCGATTCTGCCCGACGCCTCGCATCAGCTCGCCGGCCTCATCATCGCGCTGTCGCTGATCGCGGTGGTCTACATCGGCCTGGTGGCGCTGGTGCAGGAGGACATGAAGAAGCTGATCGCGTACTCGTCGGTCGCGCACATGGGGTTCGTGACCCTCGGGTTTTTCATCTTCAACACCCAGGGCCTCGAGGGCGGCATCGCTCAAATGATTTCGCACGGCTTCGTTTCCGGCGCGCTGTTCCTGTGCGTCGGCGTCATGTACGACCGGCTGCACTCGCGGCTGATAAAGGACTACGGCGGAGTCGCCAACCGCATGCCGGTGTTCGCCGCGTTCGTGATGCTGTTCGCCATGGCCAACGCGGGGCTACCCGGCACCTCGGGTTTCGTCGGCGAGTTCCTGGTGATCCTGGGCGCGTTCCAGGCGAACCTCTGGTACGCGTTTGCCGCGGCCACGACGCTGGTGTTCGGCGCCGCCTATACCCTGTGGATGTACAAGCGCGTTCTGTTCGGCGCCGTGGGCAACGCCAAGGTCGCCGAGATGACGGACATCACGCCGCGCGAAGGCGTGTTTCTCGCGGCGCTCGCGGGCGCGGTGCTGGTGATGGGCCTGTGGCCGTTCCCGTTCCTGGACGTGATGCATGCCTCGGTGGCGCACCTGCTGCAGCAGGCGACGACATCCAAACTGTAGGATCGAACCCGTGACATTCGCCATCCCCGCCATCATGCCCGCCGCGCCGGAGATTTTCGTCTTTGTCATGGCCTGCGCGGTACTGGTCCTCGACCTGTTCCTGAGCGAGCGGCTGCGCGTGTTGTCGTACTGGCTGGCGCAGGTGACACTGGTCGGCGCCGCTTTTCTGACCGTCAAGACCATGGCCGGCGCGCCGGTTTCAACGTTCAGCGGCACCTTCGTGGCCGATCACCTGGCGAACCTGTTGAAACTCGGCATATACGTCATTACCTTTTTCGTCTTCGCGTATTCACGCGATTACCTGCGTGACCGCGGCATGTTCCGCGGCGAGTATTTCGTGCTCGGTCTGTTGGGCGTGGTGGGAATGATGGTAATGGCCTCGGCCAGCCACTTCCTCACCCTGTATCTTGGGCTCGAGCTGATGTCGCTGTCGCTCTACGCCATGATCGCGTTCCAGCGCGACTCCGGCACGGCCACCGAAGCGGCGATGAAGTATTTCGTCCTGGGGGCGATCGCCTCGGGCATGCTGCTGTACGGCATGTCCATGCTCTACGGCGTCACCGGCCACCTTGAAATGGCCGCGGTCAATCGCGCCGTCGCGAAGATGTCCATGGACGACGTCACCCTGATTTTCGGCCTGGTGTTCGTGGTCGCGGGCCTCGCCTTCAAGCTCGGGGCGGTGCCGTTTCACATGTGGGTGCCGGACGTATACCACGGCGCGCCCACGGCGGTGGCGCTGTACATCGGCACGGCGCCGAAGCTGGCGGCGTTCGCGTTGTTCATGCGCCTGCTGGTCGGCGGACTCGAACCGCTGTCGGGCTCGTGGCAGACCATGTTCGTGATCGTCGCGGTGTTGTCCATGGGGATCGGCAACGTCATCGCCATCGCCCAGAGCAACCTCAAGCGCATGCTGGCGTATTCGTCGATCTCGCACATGGGCTTTTTCCTGCTCGGAATCGTGAGCGCGGACGCGAACGGGTACAGCTCGTCGCTGTTTTACATTCTGGTGTATGCGATCATGAGCCTCGGCGCCTTCGGTATGATCATCCTGCTGTCGCGCGCCGGATTCGAGGCCGAGCGCCTGGACGACTTCAAGGGCCTGAACCAGCGCAGCCCATGGCACGCCTTCCTGATGATGCTGCTCATGCTGTCCATGGCCGGCGTGCCGCCAACCGCCGGTTTCTACGCCAAGCTGCTGGTGATCCAATCGTTGGTGCAGACCGGGATAATCTGGCTGGCGGTCGCGGCGGTGCTGTTCGCCGTCATCGGCGCCTATTACTACCTGCGCGTGATCAAGCTGATGTACTTCGACGACGCGGAGGAACGCGGCCCAATTGTCGCCGGGGCCGACGTGCAGGTGCTGATCGGCGTCAACGCGCTCGTGCTCGTCGGCGTGTTGCCGTGGTTGGGTGCGATCATGGATCTGTGCCGGCGCGCGATTCAGACGTTGTCCTGAGTTCTTGCCTTCATGAATAATAAAGAAGCCCCGTACGGGGCTTCTTTATTTCTGCGACGCGCGTCGTTGGATCAAAAAGACGGGTAGATCTTCATTTCGCTGAGCACGTTTTCGACGGCCACGGGTTGCAATGGCGTTTGCACTTGCAGCGGAACCGTCGCGACCGGCGAAGGAGATTCCGTTGTCGGCGACGGTTGATCGAGCGTGACGGGAGCGGATGCTTTGTCGTTGGCGCGGTGATCGGTGTCGTCCTGCGCCGCCAGGGCCTCGATCGAGCCGGCCAGTGCCACGGCCATGACGATGGCGGCGAGCGGTGTATGAGTTTTCATGATTCCTTCCTGTCCCTGTTCCATGACTTCGACGAATGACTATCTGCCTTCGCGGAGATATCCTGAACTCGTCGGTGGGCGGACAACAGGAGTCGCAAGACGAATGCGGGAGTAATCCGGATCGGCGGTCTGTCTGCCGGGGCGGACCGAATACGGTTTCTCGACCGGTCCGACCGCCGTGGCGACGACACCGCCATGTCTAATGTTTAGCACAAAGACTTGCCGGTATCCAAGATCTCCGCCGGCGCTTGCGGCCGGGACGCAGCGTGGCGGGCAACCGCTTTTGCCGGGGCGTTCAGGCGCGGGCCTGGGACGCGGCGCGCCAACGGCGCAGGCCGCGGGCGAACGTCATGACCAGGAACTGTGACAGTATGTTGAACCGGGCGACCCGCAGCATCAGTCCGGCCGCGCTTATCGGCCGCACCGTGCGCACTTCCCGCAGCTGCGGGATCGAAATCAGCGACACCACCCCGCGCGCTAGGGTCGAGACGAGCAGCACCGCCCACAGGCTGCTGGTCCAGTGCAGCGGGTGGCCGAAGAGCCGGATGGTGTCCGGGGCGACCGTACTCAGAAAGCCGCCAAAGAGCGCGCCGACGAAGATCGCGCTGTTCGCGAGCAGGTTGTGCACCGCGGTGTAAGCGGCGCGCCGTGTCGGCGGCATGGTGTCGTACAGGTAGTTGCCGGCGCTGAGGCTGAAGCCAGCCCAGCACAGTCCGCCGAACATCTGCAGCCCCAGCACATACCAAAAACTCGACGAGACCAGCCACAGGACCGGAAACAGCGGAATCACGAAACCGGTGACGCTCAGAACCAGCCGGTTGCCGAAGATGTCGCCGAGCCGTCCCCACAGGCGCAAGGTGCCGAACTGGGCCAGCACCGCCAGCCCCAGGGACACCATGTACTGCAAATAGCTGAAATGCAGATCACGCAGCATGTAAACCGAGAAGAACGGGGCCGCGATCGCGGCCGCGCACTGCATCGCGGCGAAGAACAGCGTGAAGCGCACGAACGGCGAGTCCGACCAGGACAGTTTCAGCTCCGTCGCGGGGACGGACGCCGCCGGCGCAGCCGGCTCATGCATGCGCGCGAGTTGCAATGCCGAATACAGGCGTGCCAGCAGCGCCAGTGCGAACACCAGCGTGAATCCGAGGCGCGTATTGCCGCCGGCCTGGGAAAAATGCAGCGCGAGGCCGGCTCCGGCCAGCGCGAAAAACGACGTCAGGCTCATCAGGCGCGAGCGGTTGGCGAAGAATCGCCCGCGCCGCCGCTCCGGCACGAGATCGCCCATGAGGCTGCTCCAGGCCGGGTTCGCCAGGCTGAATCCGGCCTGGTACAGCGCCACGCAGGCGATCAGGATCGGCACCGCCTGGCCCGGGAACAGGTACGGCAGCCAAATGATCGGCAGCCACATGAGCGCCTGCAGCGTGACGCCGAACAGGATGATCGGCTTGCGCCGTCCGGTGCGGCGGCCAAGCCAGGCCGAGGCGATCTGGATCAACGAGCCCAGCAACGACGGCAGGGCGGTGAGCCAGGAGACCTGGCTGGCGGTGGCTTTCAGGAACAGCGCATAAGCCGAGAAATAGGTCTCGCCGGCGCCGGCCATCACGGAATAGGCGACGCCGTCGCGCACCGAGTGGCGCAGCGACTGCTCGGCGCGCGGGTCTTTTGAATACAGCGGGGAGGTCCTTGTCATACTGCACGGCCGGGAATACCGGCCGGATTCCACCATCAAAAAATCGTTACGACATCAATTATAGATGAGATTCGGCGAGGTTGCGGGCGGAACGGGTATCCCCCGATAATGGCCGCCCGTCGCGCGCCGGTTCGATTCCCTACGAAAACACTCGGCACAAATTCTCCGTGACTTTTCCCGTCTGGGTTCTGTTGGCGGTGTTTACCGTGATCGCCGTGCGCGACCTGGGGCGTCGGTTGCCGCCGATCTGGCTGGTGATGCTGGGCGGCGCCGGGGCGGTGCTGCTCACCGGCGCCATCACGCCGGCGCAGGCGCTACGCGCGATCGACCTGGACGTGATGCTGTTCCTGTTCGGCGTTTTCGTCGTCGGTCAGGCGCTCGAGGAGAGCGGCTACCTGTTTCATCTGTCGTACCGTGTGTTTCGAAACGCGCGCAGCGCCGACGGGCTGATCCTGGCGATCCTGTTCGGCGCCGGCGCGGCCTCGGCGTTGCTGATGAACGACACGCTGGCCGTCATCGGCACCCCCCTGGTTTTGCTGCTCGCGAGACAACATAACATGTCGCCCAAGGCGCTGCTGCTGGCGCTGGCTTATGCCGTGACCCTCGGCAGCGTCATTAGCCCGATCGGCAATCCGCAGAACCTGCTGGTGGCCATCCATGGACACCTCGACAATCCTTTCGTCGAATTTTTCCGGTACCTGGCGCTGCCCACCGCGATCAACCTGCTGGCGGCCTTCTGGGTCCTGAGGTTTTTCTATCGCGAGAGCTTTCATGGCGAGGCGCTGGTGCACGTGCGTCAGGAGCTGCGCGACCCCGCGTTGGCGCGCTGGGCCCGGCTGGGCCTGCTGTTGCTGGTGGCGCTCGCAGCCGTCAAGATCGCGCTGGCGTTCGTCGCGCCATGGGTCGATTTTCGACTGACCTGGATCGCCTTGATCGCGGCGCTGCCGATCCTGGTCTTCAGCCGGCAACGCCGGCGCCTCGTGCGTCACATCGACTGGCGCACGCTGGTTTTCTTCGCGGCCATGTTCGTGCTGATGGAAAGCGTGTGGATGTCCGGATTCTTGCAGACGTGGATCGCACGGTGGAACCTGGACCTGTCCTCGACGGGCGTGATCCTCGCCGTGAGCGTGCTGTTGAGCCAGGTCATCTCCAACGTGCCGCTGGTGGCGCTGTACCTGCCGCTGCTGATGCACGCCGGATCCTCAACCCGGGAACTGCTGACCTTGGCTGCGGGGTCAACGCTGGCCGGTAATCTTTTCCTCCTGGGCGCCGCCAGCAACGTAATCATCGTCCAGAACGCCGAGCGCAAAGGCGGACATACGCTGGGTTTCATCGAGTTCGCGCGCGTCGGCATTCCGCTGACGCTGATCAATGTGCTGGTTTACTGGGCGTTTCTTGCCTGAGGCTAGCGCCCAGTGCCCGAGGCGAATGCTCTTTCGGCAATGGACGCAGTAGCCGCAATGAGCCATGTATCCATGAGCGCTACTGCCGCCGTCTCCGAAAGAGCTGCGCCACGGGATCCGGCGGCTAGCGTCGAATCCCGTTGCCAGGTTTGCGGCCCGGGCCGTAAAATCCGGGCGGACATTACTAGAGGACAACGCATGGATCAGATTCTGGTCGAACATAATCCTTCGCCCATGAAACTCGACGTCATCGGCGTTTACGACTGGCCGATCTGGGACAAGGAAACCTCCAAATTTCCATGGACCTATGACCAGAAGGAGACGTGCTACCTGCTCGAGGGCGAAGCGATCGTGACCCCGGACGGCGGCGCGCCGGTGCGTATCGGCGAGTCCGACCTGGTGACGTTTCCAGCCGGCATGTCCTGCACCTGGGAGATCCTGAGCCCGATCAAGAAACACTATAATTTGGGTTAACCCGCTCCGTCCGTCCCGCGCCCATCGCCAATGCCGGAAACTCCACCCCAAGACACCGAGGGCGCGCGCCGCCTGCACGCGCTGGTTCGCGTGCTGCTGAGCGCCGGAGTGTGGATGGTGCTGGGCGCGCAGATCACTCTGATATTTTTGTTTCAGTGGCGCGCGCCGTCCGAAGCCTCGTCCACGGTGACGGCGTTGACGACGCTCTTGATTGCCATGGCGCTGATGCTTTTCTTTTATCTCGAGGCCGGCGCGTTCCATGCGCTCGCGCACGCACGCGACACGCTGTCCGTCGGCCAGGTGATCCGGGGCGGGGTTCCTATCTTCGCGCGTTTCTTGTGGCTGACCCTCAAGGCGGGCGTGCTGCTGGCGGTCGCGCTCAACTTGGTTTTCATGCTCGCGATATACGTGACGGGTCATGAACCCAAGGCTATTACCGAGGCGTTTTACCGCTTTCTCGACCCGGTTTTAGGAATCGCGGCTTTTGTTTTCGTTTATTGGTTGCCGTTCGTGTTCGTGCGCCAGGAGTTCCGACTGTTCGTCAGTTTGCGCGCGGCGCTCCGGATCGCCCGCGCGCGCCTGTCCCATTCCGCGTTCCTGGCGTTGCTGATCCTGGCGCCGATGCTGCTGGCCGGATTGCTCCCGGCCGATCTGTCCGCGCCGCTGGCCCTGGCGGTGAACGCGTTCAGCGGGTTGCTGGGATGGATCGCCTATGTTTATTGCGTCGAGTCCCTGCAGGAACTTCCGCCCGCCGAGCACGTCGCGACGTCGCCCGAATCTTGAATCCGGCGGCGCGCGTCGCTATTTATAACGTCACGCGTTTTGTTAAGTTCCTATTTTTCCTTGAATTAATCCGATGCGAACGGTAGACTTCGCGGCCTCTGCTGCGGGGTGGAGCAGTCTGGCAGCTCGTCGGGCTCATAACCCGAAGGTCGTAGGTTCAAATCCTACCCCCGCTACCAAATTTCAAAGGCCCCATCGGGGCCTTTTTTGTTTCGCCAGAGTTCCGGGGCGACGATTCGCGGGCACTTCCGGAATTCCGGGAAAATGCTTATAATTCACGGCCATTACGTCGTAGCAGATAAGAGTCATAAGAAGTGGGCCGCGTGCCCACTTTTGTTTTATGGGGTATGAAGTTATGAGCGGTTCGCGGGCGGACTTGCGTAAGCTGCTCGAGCCGGGTGTCAGCGCCATGGGCTTCGAGCTCGTGGACGTGGAACTCGCCGGCAGCCACCACAACCCGACCCTGCGGGTATATATAGATAGCCCCGCGGGCGTGACAGTGGATAATTGCGCGGACGTCAGCCGGCAGCTGTCCGCGCTGCTGGATGTCGAAGACCCGCTGCCGGGCCATTACACCCTGGAGGTGTCTTCGCCCGGGCTCGACCGGCCGCTGGTGAAGCCGGATGACTTTCGGCGGTTCGTCGGCGAAACGATCAAGGTGAAGATGCACCAGCCGATCCTGGGGCGAAAAAATTTCGCCGGCCGGCTGGTGGAAGTGGCGACGGATCACGTCGTCGTGGAAGTGGACAAAGAGCATTACGACTTGGCGTTCGAAGGCATGGAACGGGCCCGGCTGGTTCCGCGGTTCTGAACGCCGGGTTTAACGGAGAGCGAGAAGATGGGTAACGAAGTATTGATGATCGTGGATGCGGTGTCGCGCGAAAAGGGCGTCGACAAGGAAATCATTTTCCAGGCGCTCGAGGCCGCGCTCGCGACCGCCACGCGCAAACGCCACAAGGGCGACATCGACGCGCGCGTGGCGATCCATCGCGACACCGGTTCCTATGACACCTTCCGTCGCTGGGAGATCATCCCGGACGAAGCCGAAATCGTCGAGTTTCCCGACCGCCAGATCAAACTGTCCGAGGCGCGCCGGGAGCACCCCGACATCCAGATCGGCGAATTCATCGAATCGCCGCTCGAGGCGGTCGAATTCGGCCGCATCGCCGCGCAGGCCGCCAAGCAGGTCATCATGCAGAAGGTGCGCGAGGCCGAGCGCGAGCAAATCGTCAACCTCTACAAGGACCGCCAGGGCGAGATGGTCACCGGCGTGGTCAAGCGCCTGGAGCGCGGCGACGCCATCGTCGACCTCGGCAACGCCGAGGCGCTGCTGTCCAAGGGCACGATGATCCCGCGCGAGGGACTGCGTCCGGGAGACCGCATCCGCGCCCTGCTCGAAGAAGTCAAATCCGTCCCGCGCGGCCCGCAGCTGTTCCTCTCGCGCGTGGCGCCCAAGTTGCTGGTGGAACTCTTCAAGCTCGAAGTGCCCGAGGCGGGCGAAGGGCTGATCCAGATCCACGCGGCCTCGCGCGATCCCGGCCTGCGCGCCAAGATTGCGGTCAGCTCCTCCGATGCGCGCATCGACCCGATCGGCGCTTGCGTCGGCATGCGCGGTTCGCGCGTGCAGAGCGTTTCGAACGAGCTCGCCGGCGAGCGCGTCGACATCATCCTGTGGTCGGAGAATCCGGCGCAGTTCGTCATCAATTCCCTGGCGCCGGCGGAAGTTCAGTCGATCGTGGTCGACGAGGAACTTCACAGCATGGACGTCATCGTGGACGAGAAGCAGCTGTCCCAGGCCATCGGCCGCAGCGGCCAGAACGTGCGCCTCGCCTCCGACCTGACCGGCTGGGAGCTCAACATCATGACCGAACAGTCGGCGCAGGAAAAAGGCGCCTCCGAGGCGGAAAACGCCAAGAAGCTGTTCATGGAACAACTGGCCGTGGATGAAAACGTCGCCACGGTCCTGGTGCAGGAAGGCTTCACGAACCTCGACGAGGTGGCGTACGTGCCGAAGCAGGAACTGCTCGCGGTCGAGGAGTTCGACGAGGAACTGGTGGACGAGCTTCGCAATCGCGCGCGCGACCTGCTGCTGACCAAGGCCATCGCCCAGGAGGAGAAGATCAGCCTGGCCGAACCGGCCCAGGATCTGCTCGAGATGCAGGGCATGGACGAGAATACCGCGCACTTGCTGGCGGCCCGCGGCATCAAGACCATGGAAGAGCTGGCGGAGCAGGCGGTCGATGACCTGCTCGAAATCGACGGCATGACCGACGAACGCGCACGCGAGCTGATCATGACGGCGCGCGCGCCGTGGTTCGTGGACAAACAGGCGGGATAAGCACCGCGCCGGCAAGGAGTATATGACGCAGATTACCATCAAGGGTTTCGCAGAGCAGATCGGCATTCCACCGGAGACGCTGGTGCGCCAGCTGACTGCGGCCGGCATCGCGACCAAGAACGCGGAAGACGCGCTCTCGGACGAGGAAAAGGAAAAACTGTTTCTTTACCTGCGCGCCAGTCACGGTGCCGCCGATGAGGCCGCGCGCAAGAAAATCACGCTCAAGCGCAAGTCCACCAGTCAGGTGGTGCAGGCGACCCGTACCGGCGCCACCCGCACGGTGCAGGTGGAGGTGCGCAAGAAGCGCACCTTCGTCAAACGCAGTGCCGTCGAGGAACCCGCCGCGCCGGTGGCCGAGGAAGGACAGATTCCCTCGCCGGTGACGGAAGAGGCGGCCATGCCGGCCCTTGAAATCCAGCCTGCCGTCGCGCCCGCCATGGAAGTTTCGCCGCCCGTGGCGCAGGCCCGGGTCGAACCGGCCGTGGCCACCGTCGTCAAGCCGGCCGCGCCCGCGAAACCGGAACCCGCGAAGGAAGTCAAAAAGCCGCACAAGCACGAGAAGGGCCGAAAGGAACGCATCGAGAAGCTCGAGGACCGCGAGCGCGGCGAGTTGCACCTCGCCGTGGGCAAGAAACTGCGGCACAAAGTCAGGCTCGTCGCGAAGAAGCCGGTCGTGACCAGCGTCACCGGACAGCACGCCTTCGAAAAACCCACCGCGCCCATCGTTCACGAAGTGGCGTTGCCTGAAACCATCACGGTCGCGGAACTGGCGCAGAAGATGTCGGTGAAGGCGGCCGAGGTCATCAAGGCGCTGATGCAGATGGGTACCATGGTCACGATCAACCAGGTGCTCGACCGCGACACCGCGTCGGTCGTGGTCGAGGAAATGGGCCATGTCGTCAAGGAAGCCAAACCTGAAAGCCCCGAGGCGCTGCTGACCACGGCCGCGCCCGAGGCCGAAGCGCCGGCCGAGCCGCGCCCGCCGGTGGTGACCGTCATGGGTCACGTCGATCACGGCAAGACCTCGCTGCTCGATCACATCCGCAAGGCCAAGGTCGCCTCGGGCGAGGCCGGCGGCATCACCCAGCACATCGGCGCCTATCACGTGGAAACACCCAAGGGCGTGGTGACCTTTCTCGACACGCCGGGCCACGAGGCCTTCACTGCCATGCGTGCCCGCGGCGCCAAGGCCACCGATATCGTGATTCTGGTGGTGGCGGCCGACGATGGCGTGATGCCGCAGACGGTGGAAGCGGTACATCACGCGCGCAACGCCAAAGTGCCGCTTGTGGTCGCGGTGAACAAGATCGACAAACCCGAGGCGCAGCCGGATCGCGTGCGCCAGGAACTGACCAAACACGAAGTCGTTCCGGAAGAGTGGGGCGGCAGCGAGATTTTCGTCAACGTCTCGGCCAAGACCGGCGAGGGCATCGACAAGCTGCTCGAGTCCGTGCTGTTGCAGGCGGAAGTGCTGGAACTGACGGCGCCGAAGACCGGACCCGCCTCGGGCCTCGTGGTCGAGGCGCGTCTCGACAAGGGTCGCGGTCCGGTCGCCACGGTGCTGGTGCAGCGCGGTACGCTGCACAAGGGCGACGTGATTCTCGCCGGCCGCGAGTTCGGACGCGTGCGCGCCATGCTGGACGAAAAGGGCCGGCCGGTGAAAGAGGCCGGGCCGTCGATCCCGGTGGAAGTCCAGGGCCTTTCCGGCGTGCCGAGCGCCGGCGAGGAAGTCATGGTGGTGGAATCGGAACGCAAGGCGCGTGAAATCGCGCTTTATCGCCAGGGCAAGTTCAAGGACGTGCAGCTGGCGCGCCAGCAGGCGGCCAAGCTTTCGAACGTGTTCGAGCAGCTCAAGGAAAGCGAAGAGGCGAAGACGCTCAACCTCATCATCAAGGCCGACGTGCAGGGTTCGATCGAGGCGCTCACCGTGGCGCTCGAAAAACTCTCCACTCCGGAGGTCAGGGTCAAGGTGGTCCACGGCATGGTGGGCGGCATCACCGAGTCGGACGTGAACTTGGCGGTGGCGTCGAACGCCGTGATTATCGGCTTTAACGTTCGCGCCGACAGCTCCGCGCGCAAGCTGATCGAGCACCAGGGCGTCGACGTTCATTACTACAACGTCATTTACGACGCCGTGGACGAGGTCAAGGCCGCCATGACCGGCATGCTCAAGCCCCAGTTCAAGGAGCAGTTGCTGGGACTGGCCGAGGTGCGCGACGTGTTCCGCTCTCCCAAGATGGGCGCGGTCGCCGGCTGTTACGTGGTGGAGGGCGTGGTGCGGCGCAACCGCCCGATCCGCGTGCTGCGCGACAACGTCGTCATTTTCGAGGGCGAGCTTGAATCGCTGCGCCGCTTCAAGGACGACGTCGGTGAAGTCAAGGCCGGTCTCGAGTGCGGCATCGCGGTGAAGAATTACAACGACGTGAAGGTGGGCGACCAGATCGAGGTGTTCGAGAAGGTCGAAGTTGCCCGGACGTTGTAAGCTTCGGGTTCCGAGTTCCCGGTTTCGGGTTCAGAACCTGAAACCGGCATCTTCAATCTTGTAACTCGTTATGCAAAAAGACTCCAACCGGCCGCGCCGTGTCGCGGAACTCATCAGGCGCGAACTGGCGATGCTGATCCCGCGCGAGCTCGACGATCCGCACGCGCATCAGATCACGATCACCGGCGCCGAAGTCTCGCACGACCTGGCCTCGGCGCGCGTGTATTTCTCGCTGCTCGCGGGTTCGTCGGAAGCCAAGCAGGTGGCCAAGGCGCTCAATCACGCCGCCGGTTTTTTGCGACATGCCCTCAGGGGCCGCGTCGATCTCAAGCGCGGCGTGCCGGAACTGCGGTTCGTGTTCGACGAGTCGCTCGAGCGCGGCGCGCGCATCGACAGCCTGATTGAGCAGGCAATCACCGAAGACAAGACCCACAAGGACTGATGATGCGTGGCCGGCGTGACTGCTTTCCGGTCAGCGGCGTCCTGTTGCTCGACAAGGACGTGGGCCTGACGTCGAACCAGGCGCTGCAGACAGTCAAGCGGCTGCTCAACGCCTGCAAGGCCGGGCACACCGGCAGCCTCGATCCCATCGCCACCGGATTATTGCCGCTCTGTTTCGGCGAGGCCACCAAGCTCACGCAGTTCCTGATCAACGCGGACAAGCGTTACTGGACGGTGTTTCGGCTGGGCGTCAGCACCTCCACCTACGACAGCGAAGGCGAGGTCACCGCGACTCGCTCCGTGACGGCGACGCGCCGCGACATCGAGCGCGAGCTTCAGGGTTTTCGCGGCGAGATCCAGCAGGTGCCGCCGATGTATTCGGCGATCAAGCACGAGGGCGAGGCGCTTTACAAGCTGGCGCGCGCGGGCGTGGAAATCGAACGCGAGCCGCGCCAAGTCACGATGTACGAGATCAGGATTCTCGATTTTCAGGACAGTCTGCTGACGCTGGAAATCGCCTGCTCCAAGGGCACCTATATCCGCAGCCTGGCGCACGACCTGGGCGAACGTCTGGGTTGCGGCGCGCACGTGGCGCAATTGCGGCGGCTGGCCGTGGGGGAGGCTCGCGTGGACCGGGCCGTCACGTTCGAACGGTTGGAGGCCCTCAAAACGCCCCAGGAGCGTATAGCGCTGCTGCAACCGGTCGACAGCGTGTTGAGTTCGGTGCCGGACGTGCACCTGACCCCGCTCGCGGCCCATTATCTGAAGCAGGGACAGACGGTGTCGGCACGACACGACCGTGCCGCCGGCTGGGTGCGGCTGTACGATGGCGAGAGCCGGTTTCTCGGCATGGGAGAGGTGCTGGACGACGGGCGGGTGGCGCCGCGGCGGTTGCTGGCCGCCCTCGGCGGGAATCCCTGAGAAGCGCGAGGTTATCGATGGTCGGTCCGGGGTTCGGGCCGATATTGGCGGTTGAGGTAGGGTCCCCCCGCAGGTAGAATACGCGCCCTCCAAGGCGCATCTGACCGTAAACTGAGGAAACATTAATGGCTGTCACACGCGAGACCAAAACCAAGGTCATGCAGGAATACCAGACTCACCAGGGAGACACCGGTTCGCCCGAGGTCCAGGTAGCCCTGCTGTCCAAACAGATCGACGAGTTGTCCTCACACTTCCAGACGCATCCCAAGGATCACCATTCGCGCATCGGACTGCTCAAGATGGTGAACAAGCGTCGTCAGTTGCTGGAATATCTCAAGAATACCGACGGCGATCGTTATCGCACGCTCATCGAGCGTCTCGGTCTGCGCAAATAAAGCATCTTCAGAGGATTACGTCTTGGCCAAAATCACCAAATCGTTTCAATACGGTAACCGTACCGTCACCCTGGAAACCGGCGAGATCGCGCGCCAGGCGACCGGCGCCTGCGTCGCCAGCATGGGCGAAACCATCGTGCTCGCGACCGTGGTGGCGATGAAGGATGCCATGGCGGGGAAGGATTTCTTCCCGCTGACGGTGGACTACCAGGAGCGAACCTACGCCGCCGGCCGCATCCCGGGCGGGTTCTTCAAACGCGAAGGCCGCCCCTCGGAAAAAGAAATTCTCACCTCCCGCCTCATCGACCGCCCCGTCCGCCCGCTGTTCCCCGAAGGATTCACCAATGAAGTTCAGGTCATCGTGACCGTAATCTCGGTGGACCCGGAGGTCGATCCGGACATCGTTTCCATGATCGGCGCTTCCGCCGCGCTCAAGCTTTCGGGTGTGCCGTTCAACGGGCCGATCGGCGCCGCGCGCGTCGGCTACAAGAACGGCCAGTATCTGTTGAACCCTGGCATGCAGGAGCTGAAAGACTCGCAGCTCGACCTCGTCGTCGCCGGCACCGAGAAAGCGGTGTTGATGGTGGAATCGGAAGCCAAGGAGTTGTCGGAGGACGCGATGCTCGGCGCCGTCATGTTCGGCCACGAGCAGATGCAGACCGCGATCAAGGCCATCAACGAACTGGTGAGGGAAGCCGGCGTGCAACGCTGGGCCTGGCAGCCGCCGGCTGAAGACACGGCATTCAAGAGCGCGATCCAGAGCGAGTTCGGCGGACCGATCACCGAGGCATACCGTATCAAAGAAAAAGTCGCGCGCCAGGACCGCATGGCCGAAATCCGCGAGATGGCGGTCGGGAAGCACGCCGCCGAAGGCGCACCCGAGGGCACGAAAGAGAAGGTCCTAAAGATCATCGGCGACATCGAATACCGCACCGTGCGCGACCAGATCCTTTCCGGCGAGCCGCGCATCGACGGGCGCAACACCCGCACCGTGCGTCCGATCGCCGTGCGCACCGGCGTGCTGCCGCGCACGCACGGCTCGGCGCTGTTCACTCGCGGCGAGACCCAGGCCCTCGTCCTGACCACGCTCGGCACCGGTCGCGACGCGCAGATCATCGACGCGCTCGAGGGCGAGCGCAAAGAGCCGTTCATGCTGCATTACAACTTCCCGCCGTACTCGGTCGGCGAAGTCGGCCGAGTCGGCAGCCCCAAGCGCCGCGAAGTCGGCCACGGGCGCCTGGCCAAGCGCGCGATCATCGCAGTGCTGCCGGACATGGAAACCTATCCGTACGTGCTGCGCGTGGTGTCCGAGATCACCGAATCCAACGGCTCGAGCTCGATGGCCAGCGTCTGCGGCGCCTCGCTTTCATTGATGGACGCCGGTGTTCCGATCAAGGCGCCGGTCGCGGGCGTGGCCATGGGCCTGATCAAGGAAGAGAAGCGCTTCGCGGTGCTCACCGACATCATCGGCGACGAGGACCACCTCGGCGACATGGATTTCAAGGTCGCCGGCACCACCAACGGCGTGACCGCGCTGCAGATGGACATCAAGATCGAGGGCATCAACAAGGAGATCATGGACGTGGCGCTGAAGCAGGCCAAAGAAGGCCGCCTGCACATCCTCGGCATCATGAACCAGGCGATCTCCGCGCCGCGCGCAGAGCTTTCCGAGTACGCGCCGCGCATCATCGCCATCAAGATCAATCCGGAGCGTATCCGCGACGTCATCGGCAAGGGCGGCGCCACCATTCGCGCGCTCACCGAGGAAACCGGCTGCACCATCGACATCGAGGACGACGGCACGGTCAAGATCGCCTCGGCCGACAACAACGCGGCGCAGGAAGCCGTGCGTCGCGTCAAGCAACTTACCGCCGACGTCGAGGTCGGCATGATCTACGAAGGCAAGGTCGCCAAGCTCATGGACTTCGGCGCGTTCGTGACCATCCTGCCCGGCAAGGACGGGCTGGTGCATATCTCGCAGATCTCGCACGAGCGCGTGGAGCGCGTCGGCGACAAACTGCGCGAGGGCGAGGTCGTCAAGGTCAAGGTGCTGGAAGTGGACAAGCAGGGCCGCATCCGCCTGTCCATGAAGGCGGTGCAGGAGACTGAGCGGGTCTAGGTCCGCCGACAGCGGCAGCAAAACAAAAAGGGGCTTCGGCCCCTTTTTTATTTTCAGCGCCATCTCGAAATCGGAGAGTGCGTCCGGCGCACCATTCCAATGCAGCCCGGGTGCAGGCCCGGAGGACCGGAACCCGGGGATCATCGGCACCGGGTTATCGAAGTCAGAATGAGCGTAGTTTGTGCGTGATGCACCGGCTGGCCAAGCTGCAGATGTCTATTTGTGGTTGGGACTCTGGACGCGACGTGGGTTTGGACAGCGAAATGGAATCTTTGCTGGTGCGCCTGGCGCATCAGCTTCTTGACGAAAAACAGTATGGCTTCGTGGAGAATATCTCCAACTTCTTACATGCCGTGAACTCCGGACAATGGGTCAGACTACCGAACGATGAAAAACACTTTCGGGTTCAGAAGATATCCGGCATGCTTGGCTCGAAAGATGGTCTTGCATCGCACGCCTCTTGGTCTGAATCAGAATTACTCAGGCAACCTATGAAACTCCTCTATCAATACGAAAGAGGCCTGAAAAGACTGACCGAATCCTAAAAACCAGCGTGGTAGGTTGGGGTGAATGAAATGAACCCCAACGAAATTCGAAAAACGCTGACCTGCAATTCGCGTAGGGCGAGATAGCCAAGCGTATTGTGCCGGACGCAGCGGTTCACTCGGGGTTCGCATCGCTCACCCCAACCTACATTCTGCATGCTTACGCCGCCGATCGCGCTTGGGCGAGCAGTGCCTTGATCTCCGGAATGCACGATCCGCAGTTGGTGCCGGCCTTGAGGAATTCGCCGACTGCCTCGGCGGTGACGAGCCGGTTCTGGCGAATGGCATCGATAATTGCGTTTTTGCCCACGCCGAAACAGGCGCACACGACTCCGCCGTTGGCGGCGGCCTTCTGCGACGGCAGCGCGCCGGCCAGCAGGTGCGTGCGCTCAGGGTCGCTCAGGCTGTCCTTGGCGAACAGCGATGCGAGCCAGTCGCGCGCCGGAAGATCGGTGTCGGGAGCGACGAAAAGGCAGCTTTCCAGGCGGTTGCCGAGAATACGCGCGCCGCGGTAGTGGCCGCCGCCGGCGTCGAGGTAGTCGATCCATTCCGGTTTGCGGCCGTCATCGACCGGTGTGCACAGCAGGGCGCGAGCCCATTTAGACCAGTCTTCGGGCGCGGCTTCGCCCGCGAGCTCATAACGCTGGTAGTGCCCGCCGTTCACGCGCACGCCATACGATATTTCGGGCAGCGCGAGCCGTCGTCGCGACAGAAGGAACGCGTGCCACGCGGGTGCGTAGGGCGCTATCTTCAACGGCGTGTGCTTCAGCTCCGGCTGGCCGGACACCGGATCGGTCACGGGGTTGACCAGGGTGTCGGCACGCGCCTGGATGGCGAACTGGTCGCTCCAGTGCATCGGTGCGAACACGTTCCCCGGTTTTTGCGCGTCGCTGAAGTGCGCCCGCGCCAGCATCGTGCCCCAGCGAGTGGTGAGCTTAACCAGCGCGCCGTCGCGGATGCCGATCGGCTGCGCGTCCCGCGGGTGAATCTCGGCGTACGGCTCCGGCGCGTGCGCCGACAACCGCGGCGACAGTCCGGTGCGGGTCATGGTGTGCCACTGGTCGCGCACGCGCCCGGTGTTCAGGACCAATGGATATTCGCTGTTGACGGGATTTGCCGGCGCGCGCGGCGCTACCGCGACGAAATGCGCCTTGCGATCCGCGGTGAAAAAGCGGCCGTCGGTGAATACGCGCTCCGTGCCTTGCGGATGCTCATGCGTGACGGGCCATTGAATCGGCGCCAGAACGTCGTATTGCGCGCGACTCAGTGTGCCCAGCGCGCCGAGGTCGAAGTCGCGGCTGCCGTTGTTTTCGAATCCAGACAGCGCCGCGTGTTCGCGGAATACGTCCGCCGCCGATTTGAAATTGAACGCCGAGGTGTGCCCCAGGCGTTTCGCGACTTCGTTGACGATCCACCAGTCCGGCCGCGCTTCACCGGGCGCGACCATGAATGGTCGCTGGCGCGAGATGCGGCGTTCGGAATTGGTGACGGTGCCGTCTTTCTCGCCCCAGGCTTGCGCCGGCAGCAAAACATGGGCATAGGCGGTGGTGTCCGTGCGGCGCGTGCAATCCGACACCACCACGAACTCGCAGCGCGCGAGTGCCCGCCGCGCCTGGTCGGCGTCGGGCAGGCTCACGACCGGATTGGTCGCCATGATCCAGAGCGCCCGGATGCGTTTCTTTTCCACGGCGCGGAACAGCTCGACCGCCTTCAAGCCGGGCTTGGTCGCCATGCATGCGGCATTCCAGAAACGCCGCACCCGGTCGACGTTGTCGCCTTCGAAATCCATGTGCGCCGCGAGCTGGTTGGCCAACCCGCCAACCTCGCGTCCGCCCATCGCGTTCGGCTGGCCAGTGATCGAGAACGGTCCCATGCCGGGGCGACCGATGCGGCCGGTGAGCAGGTGGCAGTTGATGATGGCGTTGACCTTGTCGGTGCCGCTCGAGGATTGATTGATTCCTTGCGAATACGCGGTCACGGATTTCTCATTGCGCGAGAACCAGCGATAAAACTGCGTCACGTCGTTTTCGGCCACGCCGCAGTCCGCGGCGACGGCACCCGGCGTCGGGGCGCTGGCGCGCGCCGCCGCCAGCGTCGTCCACAGGCCGTGGGTGTAGGCGTTGACGAAAAGCAAGTTGGTATCTCCTTGATCGTGCAGATAAACCAGAAGGCCGTTGAACAGCAGCGCATCGGATCCCGATTTGACCGGCAGATGCAGATCGGCGATCTCGCACGTGGCGGTGCGGCGCGGGTCGATGACGACCACTTTCATGTCCGGATTGTTCGCCTTGGCCTGACGCAGGCGCTGGTACAGCACCGGATGACACCAGGCGGCGTTCGAACCGACCAGCACCACGAGCGTCGCCAGCTCCAGGTCGCGGTAATTGCCGGGCACGGTATCCGAGCCGAAGGCGCGCTGATGACCGGCCACGCTCGAGGCCATGCACAGGCGCGAGTTGGTATCGATGTTGGCCGAACCGAGGAAGCCCTTCATCAATTTATTCGCAACGTAATAGTCTTCCGTGAGCAACTGGCCGGAGACATAAAATGCAATGCTCTCCGGGCCATACTGGCGCGATACGTCGGCGAAGCCGCGCGCCACGGCGTCCAGCGCGGTGTTCCAGTCGCCCCGTTTCCCGCGGATTTCCGGATGCAGCAAGCGTTCTTCGGCATGGCCCAGCGTTTCCGCCAGCGCCGTGCCCTTGGAACACAGTCGGCCGAAATTGGCCGGATGGTCTGGATCGCCGCGCACTTCCACAGCGCCTTCGGGGTCGACGGACGCGAGCACGCCGCAGCCGACGCCGCAGTAGGGACAGGCAGTTCGAACAACGCGGTTCATGGCTTCGATCGCATGAGATGTGCTGCGTATTCAGCAATCCGTGTGCCAGGGTTAAAGTGGTGCAAAAACAGCGGGATAAGCCGGTGATCCGAGTCTTCAGGCACCAAGCCTGAGCGTGGCGAAGCGCAATCGCACCAGTCTTGTGCGCCGCGGTCCAAAGAATTACAAATAGCTGTCGGGAGACGACTTCAGGATGATGAAACCCATGAAAGTCAGACGGGTGGTGGCGATCGCAGCCGGGGCATGGCTGGCGGCCGGCGCGACTTTCCTCGCCTGCCAAACGGAGGTGCACGCCATGTCACTGACTCTCGTATCTTCGGCGTTCCGCCATAACGGCGATGTTCCGAAGCATTTCACTTGCGACGGCGACGACAGCTCGCCGCCACTGTCGTGGTCCGGCGTGCCTGCCGGCGCGAAAAGCCTGGTTCTGATCGTGGACGATCCGGACGCGCCCGACCCGAAGGCGCCGAAAATGACCTGGGTGCACTGGGTGCTCTATAACATCCCGCCGACGGCTACGGGCTTGGCGGAAGCGGTGGCATCTCAAGATCTTCCGCAGGGCACGCTCGAAGGCGTCAACGATTGGAAGGGTACCGGCTTCGGCGGCCCTTGTCCGCCGGTCGGACGGCATCGTTACTTCCACAAGCTTTATGCGCTCGATACCCTGCTGCCGGATCTGCACCGCCCGACCAAGGCCAAGCTCGAGAGCGCCATGCGCGGGCACGTTGTGGCGCAAACGGAACTGGTCGGAACCTACCAACGCAGTCGTTGAGGAGCGCCGCCAGCTTTACAGGACATCGGACGTCCGTTAGCCTGAGCGGCACTTGTCATGCCCGGCCCCAGCGAAAATAACAACAATGGGATGTCCCTGAGCTTCCTTCCGCGCCGTTTCTATCTGTTGTGCTGCATGTTGGGACTGCTCGCGCTCGGTGCCTGCGGCACCACCCGCCAGCCAACGGGGGACGATCCTGCACCGCAGGACAATGCGGCGAGCGCGGACAACAATGCCCACGATCCGCTGGAAGGATTCAACCGGGCGATGTACACGTTCAACGACAAGCTCGACAAATATCTCCTCAAGCCGTTGGCCAAGGGCTACCGCTACATAACGCCTGCGCCCGTGCGCCGGAGTATTTCCAATTTCTTCAGCAATCTGCACGACCCGCCGATCATGCTGAACAATCTGTTGCAGGGCAAACCGAAGCAGGCGACGTCGGATTTCACCCGTTTCCTGGTGAACAGCACTTTCGGGGTTTTCGGTCTGTTCGATGTGGCCACGATGTGGGATTTGCCGAAACACGACGAGGATTTCGGGCAAACCCTGGCGGTGTGGGGCGTGGGCGCCGGGCCGTACCTGGTGTTGCCGTTCTTCGGGCCGAGCGACATGCGCGATGCGCCGGCGCTTGTCGCGGACTGGGAGCTCTATCCGCTGACGCACATGCAGGATCGCGGTACGCGCAACGCGATACTCGTGGTGGAGGTGGTGGACAAGCGCGCCCAGCTGCTCGATGCCAGCGAAATCCTCGAGCAGGCCGCGGGGCCGGATCCGTATGTTTTCATGCGCGAGGCGTACCGCCAGCACCGCCTCAATCTGATCTACGATGGAAATCCGCCGCAGGCGGCACCGCCGCCGGGCCTGTTCGAAGAGGAAGAGCCTGCGCCGAAGGCACCGGCCAAACCGGCGACGCCGAAGGACGACGCGCCTCAGTCCAGATAGTCGTAAGCGAAAACCGTCAGAAACTCGGGCGGGAGTTCGGTACTGACCAGTTTGTCGAACAGGCCGGCGGCCACCTCGTATTTCCCGGCGGCGAACGCCGTCTCCCCCAGCGACTGGCGAATGCGCTGGAGTTCCTGCGGGATCATCGCCCGCACCATGGCAAGCGTGAGCTTGCGGCCGTCGGCGAGCACACCTTTGTTGCTGTGCACCCAGTGCCACACCTGCGAGCGCGAGATTTCGGCGGTCGCGGCATCTTCCATGAGATGATGTATCGGCACGCAACCCAGACCTCCGAGCCAAGCGCCGAGATACTCGATGCCGACCTCGATGTTGAGCCGCACGCCGGCCTCGGTGATCGGCGTCTGCGGCGCGAACGCGAGCAGGTCGGAGGCAGCCACGCGCACGTCATCGCGCTGCCGGCGGATCTGGTTGGGCGCGGGCATGATCCGGTCGAATACTTCCTTGGCCAGGGGCACCAGGCCCGGATGCGCAACCCAGGTGCCGTCGTGGCCGTCGGTCGCTTCGCGTTCCTTGTCGACGCGCACCTTGGCGAGCGCAGCTTCATTCGCGGCCGGGTCATCCTTGATCGGAATCTGCGGCGCCATCCCGCCGATGGCGTGGGCGTTGCGCCGATGGCAGGTTTTGATCGCAAGCAGCGAGTATGCATGCATGAACGGCGCGGTCATGGTCACCAGCCCGCGATCGGCCAATACGAAGTCCGGATCGGCGCGGAATTTCTTGATGCAACTGAAGAGATAATCCCAGCGGCCGCAATTCAGTCCGGCCGAGTGCTCGCGCAGCTCGTACAGGATCTCGTCCATCTCGAATGCCGCCAGGATGGTTTCGATCAGCACCGTGGCCTTGATCGTTCCGCGCGGAATCTCGAGCCATTCCTGCGCCCGCACGAACACGTCGTTCCACAGCCGCGCCTCGAGATGGCTCTCCATCTTGGGCAGGTAGAAATACGGCGTCGTGCCGCGGTTGAGCAGGATTTTGGCGTTGTGAAAAAAATACAAACCGAAGTCGAACAGGCTGGCGGAGATCGGATGACCGTCGACCAGCATGTGCTTCTCGATCAGGTGCCAGCCGCGCGGACGCACGAACAGCAGCGCGGTCTTGCTGTTGAGGTGGTATTCTTTTCCCTCGGGGCTGACGTAACGGATGGTGCGGTCGGCCGCGTCGCGCAGGTTGATCTGGCCTTGGATCAGGTTGTCCCAGGTCGGCGTGAGCGAGTCCTCGAAGTCGGCCATGAACACGTTGGCGCCGCTGTTGAGCGCATTGATGATCATCTTGCGTTCGGCCGGTCCGGTGATCTCCACGCGCCGGTCGGCGAGTTCGGCTGGAAACGGCGCAATCGACCAGTCACCCCCGCGCACGGTCCGGGTGTCCGCCAGGAAGTCCGGGCGCGTCCCACGGTCGAGTTCTTTCTGGCGTTCCGCGCGCCGCGCCAGCAGGCGCGTGCGGGTGGGTTCGAAGCGCCGGGCGAGATCGGCCAGAAATTCGAGGGCTTCGGGCGTCAGGATCGCCGCGTAATCGGCGGGTACTGACTGGATCATGATGCCTGAGGGGACGGATAATGCCGTTCTCATGACGCGCCTCCTGACGGACAGCCGGTGAGAAAAGACTATTTAAATATCAGCCCGGATAAAGTGTTTTACAAGGCTGCCATGACTACCCGCTCCGCCGTCACCGCGGGCGCGTACGGCGGAATCCCGCGGGGTTTTTGAGCATTGGCGGTAAATGGCGCCTTTTCAGCCAAAAACCCCTTCATTTCCCCCGTCATCGCGAGTAAAATCGCGCGCTTTCGCGGAATCCCGCGCGGTCGCCGGTCGGCCGGTCGGGGCGTTTTAACGAATAGAGGATAACGAATGGTAACCATACGTCTGGCCCGTGGCGGCGCGAACAAGCGGCCGTATTACCGCATCGTGGTCGCCGACCGTCGTCGTGCGCTGAACGGCAACAGCATCGAGCGCATCGGATTCTACAATCCGCTGGCGACGGCAAAGGAAAAGCGAATCGA
>DASPRK010000114.1:0-18222 GCA_035624495.1 Methylomirabilis sp. (SeqCode)
GGTGAGGTAAATCGCCGGTTTGATCAAGGAACCGATGGGGCGCTCGGTGTCGAGCGCCCGGTTGAATCCCTCGTAGCGCGTGTCGCGCCCGCCAACCAGCGCCTGCACCTCGCCGTTTTGCGTATTGGTCACCACCACCGCGCCTTCGAGCGCGCGGGCAGGAAGGCGGCGCGCTTTCTCCAGTTGCGTCAGGCGGGTGGTGAGGGCGCGCTCGGCGGAAAGTTGCGCCAGCGGATCGAGTGTGGTGAAGATCAGCAGGCCTTCCGAGCGCAAGTCGTCCTCGTGGTAATCGCGCCGCAACTGGCGATGCACGAGCTCGACGAACGCCGGATAGAGCGAAGTGCCCTTGGGCGCCTTGTCGGTGACGCCGAGCGGCGCGGCTCGGGCGGAAACGTATCGCGCCTGGGTAATGAACCGCTGCTGCAGCATCTCCTGCAGCACCAGGTTGCGTCGCGCCAGCGCACGATCCGGATGGTGACGCGGGTCATAATAGGACGGTCCTTTCACCAGTCCGACGAGCAGCGCCGACTGCGGCAGATCGAGCTGCGGCAGCGATTTGTCGAAATAGAAGTGACTCGCCAACCCGAATCCATGCACGGCGCGATTGCCGTCCTGACCCAGATAAATTTCGTTGGCGTAGGCTTCGAGAATCTCGTCCTTGGAGTAATGCATCTCCAGCAGCAAGGCCATGATCACTTCCGTGAACTTGCGCCGCAGCGTGCGCTCAGGCGTGAGAAAGAAGTTCTTCACCAGCTGCTGCGTCAGGGTGCTGCCGCCCTGCACGCCGGCGCCGCGCACGGTCGTCACCAGCGCGCGCGCCACGCCGCGCGGATCGACACCGTGATGGCTGTAGAATTTCCGGTCTTCCACCGCGATCAGGCCCTTGATCAGCAGCGGCGGCACTTCATCCAGTTTCACGAGTATGCGGTCCTCGTTGTGCGCCGGATAGATGCCTCCGATGAGCAGCGGATCGAGGCGCGCGATGGTGACGGGTTTGTCGGCCTTGAGATCGTTCAGGGCGCGCAGATGATCTCCGCTGAAATCGGCGCGCAGCAACAACGCCGGCTGAGCGCCGTCCCAGAACACGAACGGTCGCGTGGCAATGCTGAATTCATCGTTTTGCCGATGGTAAGTACCGGGATCGGACGGATTGCCGGAGTCGCGGTAACCCAGCATGGCCAGTTCCGTCGCCAATTGTTCCGCACGCAGTTTCGCGCCGGGAAAAAGCTCGAGCGGCCGCGCGTATACGCGCGCCGGGAGCGCCCAGCGTTTGCCCTCGAACTGGGCGCGCACCGTCAGGTCGAGATAAAGCGTGTAACCGGCGAGCACCAGAGCCAGCATCAGCAGCAGCAGGCGCAGACGCTTGCGCGTGACCAAGTTCCGCAATTTTTCGGGGAGTCGACTGTCCATCTAAATTGGGTGCGGGGAAAGCTTTGGGCGAGTGGAGTAAGCTAAGCAACGGCGCGTGATTATACAGGAACGGGGAGCGAGCCGTGAAATCATTGAAAACGGTTTGGGTACCGGTGCTGGCCTTGAACCTGCTGGTGGCGTTGACAGCGGCGGGAGTTAGTGCGGACGAAATATCGAGCTATGCGTTCGTGCGGGACGACGGCACCCTCCGAGTCAGCGGTTATACCATCCGGCTGTTCGGAATCTACATACCTCCGACCGCGCAATCGTGCCGCAGTTTCGAACGCCCGGTCACCTGCGCGCCCCAGGCGATCCTGGCGCTGGACTTCAAGATCGGCGCCGACTTCGTTCACTGTGATCCTCAAACCCATAATGATGATGGCAGCATTACCGCGGTTTGCCGTGTCGGCGATACCGACCTGAGCGCCTATCTCCTGAGCCGGGGATGGGCGCTGGCGCTGCCCGATGCCCCTTTCGACTATGCCGCGCTGGAAAAGATCGCGCGCCACCGCGGCTTGGGAATTTGGGGTCTTCCCGTCGAAAGACGCCACTAGCCGGTGCCCGGCATTTCTCTGGATTGATTTGCGTCAAAGTTACGCCGGCATGTGTATGCTTTTCTAGGTCCGGAAGGCGCGCCGCTTGCGAAGCGAAGGCGTCATGCGTACCGTATAGCGTGCGCGCATGGCGCGGAAAGACATCCGAGGCAAGGACAAGAACATGTGCTTGGCGGTGCCGTCACGAGTGGTTCAACTTCTCGAAAACGACCACGCATTGATCGAGGTGGGGGGCGTACGCAGCAATATTTCCTTGATGCTGGTGGACGGCGTGAACGTCGGCGACTACGTGATCGTTCACGTCGGTTTCGCCATTACCCGGCTTGACGCCGAGGAGGCTGAGAAAACGCTCGCCCTCTTCGCCGAGATTGCGCGCCAGCTGGAACCGGGGCCGCATGAAGTACATCAGTGAATTCCGCGACCGGCGCGTGGCCACGGCGCTCGCGTCCGCACTGAGCGGCGAAGTCGATCCCGCGCGCGATTACAGCCTGATGGAATTCTGCGGTGGGCACACCCACGCGATCTTCCGCTACGGCGTGCAGGATCTGCTGCCGCCCAACGTGCATCTGGTGCACGGTCCCGGCTGCCCGGTGTGCGTGCTGCCGATCGGCCGGCTCGACATGGCGATTGAGCTGGTGAATCTCCCGAACGTCATTCTCTGCAGTTACGGCGACATGTTGCGCGTGCCCGGTTCGCGCAAGCGCAGCCTGTTGAAGGCGCGCGCGCAGGGGCGTGACGTGCGCATGGTGTATTCCTGCGCCGAGGCGATCCGCATCGCTCAGGATAATCCGGACAAGGAGGTGGTGTTCTTCGCCATCGGCTTCGAGACCACCACGCCGCCGACCGCCGTGGCGATCAAACAGGCCGAGACCCTGCGGCTCAGGAACTTCAGTGTGTTCTGCAACCACGTGCTGACCCCCTCGGCGATCCAGAGCATTCTCGACTCGCCCGACGTGCGCCAGCTGGGCACCGTGCGCGTCGACGGCTTCATCGGGCCGTCGCACGTGAGCACCATCATCGGCAGCCGGCCGTACGAGTTTTTCGCCGAGGAATACCAGCGCCCGGTGGTGATCGCCGGATTCGAGCCGCTCGACGTGCTGCAGGCAGTGCGCATGCTGGTGCGCCAGCTGAACGAAGGCCGGGCCGGCGTCGAGAACCAGTTCACCCGCGGCGTCACCCGCGCCGGCAACGTCAAGGCGCAGGCACTGGTGGCGGAAATCTTCGAGCTCCGCCGTTCCTTCGAGTGGCGCGGTCTCGGCGTGGTCCCGTACAGCGGCCTGCGCATCAAGCAGCAGTACGGCGCGTACGACGCCGAGATCAGGTTCCCGCTGGCACAAAAGCCGGTGCCGGAGAACAAGGCCTGCGAATGCGGCGCCATCCTGCGCGGCGTGAAAAAGCCGACCGATTGCAAGATCTTCGGGACCGTATGCACGCCGCACAATCCCATCGGCTCCTGCATGGTGTCCTCGGAGGGCGCCTGCGCCGCTTATTATAAGTATTGGCGCCACGGCGTTTTCCACGATGATACAAATCAGGCGGAAGAGGCGGTGGAGCCCGATGCCGCCACCGGCGGATGAGCGATGCGCATTCTCTTTCTCACGCACAGCTTCAACAGCCTGACCCAGCGACTGTTCGTCGAACTCACGGAAGCGGGGCATGAAGTCTCGATCGAACTCGATATCAATGACGCCGTAACGATCGAAGCCGTGCGCCTGTTCCGGCCGAACCTCATCGTCGCGCCATATCTTCGCCGCGCGATTCCGGAACAGGTCTGGAGCCGTCATGTTTGCCTGGTGGTTCATCCCGGGATCCCGGGCGATCGCGGACCGTCGGCCCTCGACTGGGCCATTCAGAACCGCGAATCCGAATGGGGCGTGACGGTACTGCAGGCCGACGCCGAGATGGATGCCGGGCCCGTGTGGGCGGTGGTGAATTTCCCGATGCGTAAGGCGCGCAAGAGCAGCCTGTACCGCAACGAAGTCACGGAAGCGGCGGTCGTTGCAATGCGTCAGGCGATCGAACGGTTTGAAACGGGAAACTTCGTTCCCGAAGCGCAGGACGAGAAAAATATGCGCGGCGCGACGCGACCGCTCATGACCCAGGTCGCGCGCCGCATCGACTGGGTGGCGGACACCACCGCGGAAGTTTTACGCAAGATTCGCGCTGCCGACGGCGTACCAGGCGTCGAGGATGAGATACTCGGCGAACGTTGCTTCCTTTACGACGCGCACGAGGAGGATACGTTGCGCGGAGCCCCGGGTGAAATCATCGCGCAACGGCACGGCGCGATTCTGCGCGCGACCCGCGACGGCGCGGCGTGGATCGGCCATCTCAAGAAACACATTCCCGGAGAAAAAACCTTCAAACTTCCGGCGGCTGTGGCGCTCGGCGAACGCCTACGGCATGTCCCGGAATCGTCGATGCCGGCGGAATTTCAACCGGACCGTCGCACTTACCGGGACGTCTTTTACACCGAAAAAAACGGCGTCGGCTATCTGCACTTCGAATTCTACAACGGCGCCATGAGCACGGAGCAATGCCAGCGTTTGCACGCCTTCTATCGCGAAGCGCGCCGACGGCCGACGCGTGTCATCGTTTTGATGGGCGGGCCCGATTTCTGGTCGAATGGGATTCATCTGAACAGCATCGAAGCCGCCCCCAGCCCCGCGGACGAGTCGTGGCGCAACATCAATGCCATGGACGACCTGTGTGAGGCGATCATCAGGACCGATCGCCATCTTACGATCGCCGCCCTGCGCGGCAATGCCGGGGCGGGCGGCGTGTTTCTGGCGCTGGCCGCCGACCGGGTCCTGGCCCGTCAGGGCGTGATTCTGAATCCGCATTACAAGAACATGGGCAATCTCTTCGGCTCGGAGTACTGGACCTATCTGCTGCCCAAGCGCGTCGGCCCCGAGTCCGCGCGCACGATAATGCAGAATCGCCTGCCACTCGGCGCCGCGGCGGCCAAACGCCTCGGCCTGCTCGATGATTGTTTCGGCCGGAACGTCGATGAATTCGAAGCCACCGTCGTGTCCCTGGTCGAATCCCTTGCGGGGGATCCGTCCTTCGAGACGCGGCTGGATACAAAGCGCCAACAACGGTCACGCGACGAGCGTGAAAAACCCCTGCAATCTTATCGCGCCGAAGAACTGGAGCGCTTGCGGCTCAATTTCTATGGCTTCGACCCGAGCTACCACGTGGCGCGCTACAATTTCGTCTTCAATATTCCGTACTCCTGGACGCCGTTGCACTTGGCCAAACACCGGCGCATTGCCGTGCACAGCGTCCAGGAATCGGCGACGGCGGGCGGCACAATCTAGAGCACGGACAGCCCTCGCGGCCGGGAAGAGAACATAAATTTCCGACATTAATCCGATCCATCCGCTTGAACTTCGCATTCACGGCGTTGAACAATCCGTCTTTCCGGTGGACAATCCATTTAGCAGCCTGATTGGTTGGGAGCGTTTTGCGGCCGGCAGAATGGCCCGAGGTCACAGCGTCAGCCAGGGCCTTCGAGAATGAAAATGTCTACCGTCATCATCCTTCAAGCGCCGCCGTTGTCCGCCAGGAAGACCGTCGCCGCGTTCATCTTGTGCCTCGTGTTATCCGCACCGGCGCATGCCGAATTGCTGACCTGGGAAGCCTGCGTGGCCAGGGCCGGACAAAACAATCCCGAGCTGCGCGCGGCCCAGGAGAATCTTCGTTCCTCCGCATATCAGACCAAGGCGGCGGCCAGCGGTTTCCTGCCGGACTTATCCGCCGCCGTGAATTACACGGATCAGAACACGCCCACCGCCACGACCACATTCAGCACCATAACGCCGTATTCCGCTTCGGTAACGGCCACACAGAACCTGTTCGCCGGATTCCAGGACCAGGCCAAGGTGGCGCAGGGTCGGGCCAACCAGGATGTGGCGCAGGCGAGTCTCGATGCCACCAAGGCCAAGGTAAGCTTCGACCTGAAATCCGCGTTCGCCGGCCTGCTCTACGCCCAGGATTATTTGAAACTCACCGAAAGCATCATCCAGCGCCGCACGGAAAACATGCAGCTGGTGGAACTGCGTTTCGAAGGCGGCTGGGAGAACAAGGGCTCGTTGCTGCTTTCCAAGGCTTCGTTGAGCCAGGCGGAACTGGATCATGTGCAGGCGCAGCACGCCCTGCAGGTGGCGCAGCAACAGCTCGCCAACGTGCTCGGCGAAAATCAGGCGGGCGACATCCGCATTACCGGCGATATTCCTCTGGCGCAACCCGACACGGCGTTCGATTTGCGGCAACTGGCCGAGCAGACTCCGAATCACCGCCAGGCGATCGGTCAAGAGCAGGCGGCGTCCGCGGGCGTGACGCTGTCGCGGTCCCAGCTTTATCCCAGCCTCAACCTGACGGGAACCGCCTCCCGGCTGGGGGACAGCTGGTTTCCGGACAAGGACAGTCACAGCGTGGGCGTCAGTCTATCGATTCCGCTCTACAGCGGCGGCAGGGACTACTACGGCACCAAAAGCGCCGTCAGTAACTGGTCGGCGGCCAGCTACAATCGGGAACGGGTCGATCAGCAACTGCTCACCCAGCTCCGGCAGGCCTACACCACGTACGTCGAGGCCGTGCAACAACTGAACGTAAATCGGGCTTTCGTAGAAGCGGCCACCGCGCGCGCCGAAATCGCCCGCAATAAATACGATAACGGGTTGTTGTCCTTCGAGGACTGGGACATCATCGAAAATGATCTCATCGTTCGCCAGACCGCACTGGTGCTGAGCCAGCGCAATCGGGTCACGACGGAAGCCGCGTGGGAACAAGCGCAGGGCAAAGGAGTCATCCCGTGATCGGGAAAATACGCATGCTGGCCGGTAAAAAAACTCTCGTCTTCGCGGCGATCGCGCTGTTACTGGTGGCGATCGCGTTCTTGTTCTGGCAGCGCGACTCCGTGCCAAAGGCCACCTATCAAAAAGTCAGCGTGACGCGCGGCGATATCGATACGACCATACTCAGCACCGGTACGGTGCAACCGGAAAACCGCCTCGCGATCAAACCACCCATCGCGGGAAGAATCGAACAAGTACTCGTTAAGGAAGGCCAGGTGGTGCGAAAGAACCAGGTGCTGGCGTGGATGAGCTCGACCGAACGCGCGGCGCTGCTCGATGCCGCCAGCGCCAAGGGGCCGGAGGAGCTCAAGCGCTGGGAGGAGCTGTACCGCGCGACCCCGGTGCTGGCGCCGATCGACGGCACTATCATCGTGGGCGACGTTCAACCCGGCCAGAGCTTCACCAGCCAGGATTCCATACTCGTGATGTCGGACCGGCTCACGGTCAAGGCCCAGGTGGATGAAACCGACATCGCGCAGATCCATCTGAAACAAAAGGCGCAGATCCTGCTCGACGCCTATCCCGATCAGCCCATCCCGGCGCGCGTGGACCAGATCGCCTACGACGCCACCACGGTCAGCAACGTCACCGTCTATATCGTGGACGTGCTGCCGGATAAGACGCCGGCCTTCATGCGCAGCGGCATGACCGCCAACGTCAGTTTCGCTTCGGTATCGGTCCGCGACGTCCTGGTGCTGCCCAGCGCCGCCATCCGCACCCGCGAGGGACGTTCCTACGTGCTGGTCGCGCCCCCGGGCAACAAGAGCAAACCCGCCGAGAAGGAGGTGCAGCTCGGCATCAGCGACGGCAAACGCGTGCAGATTGTTTCCGGGGTATCCGAGGGCGACGTGGTGCTGGTGTCCGAGCCGACGTCCACCGGCGGTGCAGCCCAGGGTTCCAACCCGTTCTCGCCGTTCGCGCCGAAGCGATCGCGCTGAACGCGCCATGAGCGTCATTGAACTGAAAAACGTGCAGAAAACCTACCGCATGGGGGGTTCCACGGTCTATGCGTTGCGCGATGTTTCGCTGACCATCCAGCCGGGTGAATTCGTCGCCATCATGGGACCGTCCGGCTCCGGCAAGTCGACCCTGATGCACGTGCTCGGCCTGCTCGACGTTCCCGATTCCGGATCCTATCTCCTGAACGGCCGGGAGGTGGCGAACCTCAGCGAGGATGAGCTCGCGGTGCTGCGCCGGGAGGCGATTGGGTTCATTTTTCAGCAGTTCAACCTGCTGCCGCGCATGTCCGCGCTCGAGAACGTTTCCCTCCCGTTGTTGTATTCCCAGCGACGGCGCGAATCCGAGAAAGCCAAATCGCTGCTCGAGCGCGTCGGTCTCGGTGCGCGCATGCTGCACAAGCCGAACGAACTCTCGGGCGGGCAGCAACAGCGAGTGGCGATCGCCCGCGCGATGATCAACAACCCCAGCATCATCCTCGCGGACGAACCCACCGGCAATCTCGACTCCGCCAGTCAGAAAGAAATCCTGGAAGCGCTCACGATACTGAACCGCCAGGGGATCACGGTCATCATCGTCACCCACGAGGAAGAGATCGCCCGGCAGGTCAGGCGTCTCATCCGGATACGCGATGGCGTGATCCAGTCGGACGAACTTCAAGCCGGAGAGAAGCCGGCCACGTCTGCGGCGAGTGCCACGCTCGGGTCCACACCAACTGATCGCTTTCGCCTGGGCGAGATCTGGGACCATTTGCAACAGGGCTTCAAGACGCTGAACGCCAACAAGGTCCGGACCGCGCTTTCCATGCTCGGCATCCTGATCGGCGTCGGCGCCGTCGTGGCGATGCTGGCGCTGGGGCAGGGCGCGCAGAAAGCCATCGAGCAGCAGTTATCGTCACTCGGTTCCAATCTGCTTATGTTGCGTCCCGGCGCCACCTTTGTCGGCGGCGTGGCTCAGGAAGTGGGCGCCACTACCCGACTCACGCTGGAAGACGTCGCGGCGCTCAAGGAGCAGATCCCGGCGGTCAAGGACGCCTCGCCCACGGTCAGCGGCCGCGGCCAGCTTACCTACCTCGATAAGAACTGGAACACGCAGGTGATCGGCGTCGGCCCGTCGTATGCGCGCATGCGCGCCGCCGAACCTCCGATCGGCCGCTTCTTCTCGGAGGAGGAAAACCGCAAGCGCAGCCGCGTAGCCGTGATCGGGCTCACCGTGGTACGCGAGCTCTTCGCGGGACAGAACCCGATTGGCGAGATGATCAAGATCAACAAAGTCAGCTTTCAGGTGATCGGGGTCCTTCCGGAAAAAGGGGCCACCACCTTCCGTGACCAGGACGACATCGTCGTCATTCCGGTAATGACGGCCATGCACCGGCTCATGGGAAAAGACTACGTGGATTACATCGATATCGAAGCGGCAAGCGCGTCGGAAATCGACGCGGTGCAGAAGGCCGCCATGAAGTTGATGTACAGCCGTCATCGAGTCCCGCTCTCGCAACAGCAGGAGGCGTTCCAGATCCGCAACATGGCCGACATCCAGGCGGCCCTGAGCGGAACCAGCCGCACCATGTCGTTACTGCTGGCGGCGATCGCCGCGATCTCGCTCGTCGTCGGGGGCATTGGAATCATGAACATCATGCTGGTGTCGGTCACCGAGCGCACGCGCGAGATCGGCCTGCGCAAGGCGGTCGGCGCGCGCCGACGCGACATCCTCTCGCAATTCCTGACGGAAGCGGTGGTAATCAGCGCCGTCGGCGGGATTCTCGGGATCGCCCTCGGCTGGCTCGCGACCCAGATCATGTCCGGGCTGGCGGGTTGGGCCACCTCCATTTCCCCGGCGGCGGTGCTGCTGGCGGTGCTGTTTTCCGGATCGGTCGGGATTATTTTTGGGATCTATCCGGCCAGGAAAGCGGCGCTGCTCAATCCCATAGACGCGTTGCGGTACGAATAAGCGCCCCAAAGGCGCTATACAACCTGTAACCTGTAAGGTTGCATCCCGTCACCGCATCGGTTACGCTTTAAGATGCATGATCAAAAGCTTCCGGCACAAGGGTCTGGCGGATTTTTTTCACGCCGGCAACGCTCGCAAGGTCCAGGCCAAGCATACCAAGCGGTTGCAGTTGATCCTGACCATGTTAAATGCCGCCGCTCACGCGCGGCAGATGGACGCACCGGGGCTACGGTTACACCCACTTAAGGGAAAACCGGAAGGCCGCTGGGCAGTGGACGTAGATGAAAACTACCGCGTGATCTTCCGTTTCAAGGAAGGCCATGCTTACGAGGTGGGCTATGGCGACTATCACTGAGAAGACTTCACGTATGCATAACCCGGCACACCCGGGCGAGATTCTGCGCGAACTGTACTTGAAGCCGCTGGGTGTCACCGTCACTCAGGCCGCCGAGGCGCTGGGTGTCACGCGCAAGCACGTTTCGGCCATCGTGAACGGACGCGCGCCGGTCACGCCCGACATGGCAGTGCGGCTCGCCGCGGTTTTTGCCACAGAACCCGAGCTGTGGGTGAATATGCAGGCGCAATACGATCTGTGGACGGTGAGAAAGCAGGCGCGGCCGAAGGTGAAGCCGCTGGTATTGAAGAAGGCTGCCTGAGCGACGTTGCAATAAAAAACAGAGCCTGGCCCCTTTATTGCGTGAACCGGGTAAACTTTGATCAGGTCTTCCGTTCGCACTGAGCTTGTCGAAGTGCGAACGGTCCAGACTCGTCGAAGGATGAGCCGTAACGTCGTCAATCGCCAACGCCCTGTCCATCGTCAGCAGCGCTCGGCTGGCGGTGATTTTGGAAATTATCCATCGCTGGCGTAACATACGGCCCTGTCTCTCGGGGAGGGGTGTCTGTGCCGGTCGACACGTCGCACATCGCGGATATCGCGCACATCATTCAGCTGGCCGTGGCGCCGGTGTTCCTGCTCTCCGGGGTCGGCGTGACGCTCACAGTACTGACGAACCGCTTGAGCCGGATCGTCGATCGCGCCCGGGTTCTGGAAGAACGCCTCGCCGCTGCCGCGGTAAACACCAAGACCGCCCTGCACGCCGATTTGCACACACTCTCGCGCCGCGCGCGCTTCATCAACTGGTCCATCACCCTTACCACGTGCTGCGGGCTGCTGGTCTGTCTTGTGATCGTGGCCCTGTTCGTCGGTTATTTCCTGCGGCTGGATCTTTCGGAAACAATCGCGCTGTTGTTCATCGTGGCGATGCTGGCGTTCGTGGTTGCGTTCGTGAGTTTCCTGCGCGAGATCTTCCTGGCCACTAACACTCTGCGCATTGGCCCGTATTAGACAAGAGCAATGAGGGAGTACGTAGAGAGTGGACAAAGCGGCAACCAAATCGCCGCAACTGTGCGAGCGACTGTTGGAAAAACAAAAAAGCTGCTGATTGAAATGGCTCCCCGGGACGGACTCGAACCGCCGACCCAGTGATTAACAGTCACTTGCTCTACCGACTGAGCTACCGGGGAATGTCGTCAGAAAGGCCGCGTATAGTAATGGCGGAAGCAGGGCAGGGTCAAGGCGACCGCTCAAGAACAACGCAGGGGTTTACCCTCCGCCGTTTTGACTGAAACGCGCGGGCGGCCGGACCAGTAGACGACGACAGCTTTGGCGTTTTGCGTGCCACGCCCGTCACAAAAGGTAAACGTCGCTCCGGGCCAGGCCTCGCCGGTAGAGTTGTAACGGACATAATGATAACCACCGGTTTCTCCGTAACGGAGCTTCATGTCCCCGGCCAACCTCTCCTGGACATGGAGGATCATCTCGCCGGAATCGACGTCGTGATTGTTGTTGTCGTCCGCAAACACCAGCCAGCCTTCGTGCCAGGCAGAATCATCGGTGCAGGATACGCCGTCACGGCTTTTGCACAGAGTCACCATGGCATTTCGCGTAATCGCGGCACTGCGGGCCAGGGCCAGGTCGCCCATCATGCTGTTGACCGCCGTGGCCATGCGCGTGTCCTGCATCAATCCGATGAAACTGACCGCGCCGGTCCCCAAAGCGCCGGCGATGATTGATGTGATCAAAAGTTCATGCAGGGTATAGCCCGCCTGTATCAGGCGCGACTTGACTCCCGAGAAAGAAACCGCTGACGCGAGATTGTGGCGACGCATCCCCATCATCCATGTGACCGTTCTTGTTATTGCCGGCGCCGCGTGGTGCAGACCGGATCAATCCGTTGATTATGCCGAAATGCTGATAGCGCGCAATATCCGTCGCGCGCGGGCTGCAAAACTTCAGGCTTTGCCCAGCAAATTTTCAATCCGGTCCAGGGCTTTATCGAGGTTTTCCATGGAGGTCGCGTACGACAGCCGCAGATGGCCTTCGGCGCCGAAGGCGGAACCGGGCACCAGCGCGACTTCCGCTTTATTCAGCAGATACTCGGCCATGGCCACGTCGTTGTTCACGTCCGGCGTGGCGGCGATGGCCTTGCTGAAATCGGGAAACGCGTAGAAGGTGCCCTGCGAGGGCAGGCAACGCACGCCGCGGATCCGGTTCAGGCGGCTAACCACGCGATCATGCCGTTCCTTGAAGGCGCGCACCATCGGCACGACGCATTCCTGGTCGCCGTTCAGCGCCGCCTCGGCCGCGACCTGCGCGATCGAGGTCGGATTGGAGGTGCTCTGCGACTGGATCTTGCGCATCGCCGCGATCAGCGGCTTCGGGCCGGCGGCATAGCCGATGCGCCAGCCGGTCATGGCGTATACCTTCGAGACGCCGTTCAGCACGACGGTGCGGTCCTTGAGATCGGGGCAGACGTTGAGAATGTTGCAGAATGGCTCATCCGACCACAGGATATGTTCGTACATGTCGTCGGTCGCGATCAGCACGTGCCCGTGCTTGCGCAGCACATCGCCGAGTGCCGCGAGTTCGGCGCGCGTGTACACCGCGCCGGTCGGGTTCGATGGGCTGTTGATGACCAGCAGCCGGGTCTTGCGCGTGATGGTGCGGTCGAGCTGTTCCGGCCGGATCTTGAACGCCTGGTCGATGCCGGCCGAGATGATCACGGGGCTCGCATCGGCGAGCAGCACCATGTCCGGATACGACACCCAGTACGGCGCCGGGATGATAACTTCATCGCCGTTGTCGAGCAGCGCCTGCGCCAGGTTGAAGAAACTCTGCTTGCCGCCGACCGAAACGAGAATCTCTTCCGGCGTGTAATCGAGCGCATTGTCGCGCTTGAATTTCGCAATGACCGCCTGTTTCAGTCCAGGCGTGCCGTCGACCGCGGTATATTTGGTGAAACCGTCGCGGATGGCGCGGATCGCTGCTTCCTTGATGTGGTCCGGCGTGTCGAAATCCGGTTCGCCGGCGCCCAGACCGATTACGTCCTTGCCCTGGGCCTTGAGCTCGCGGGCGCGGTTGGTGACGGCAAGGGTGGGGGACGGCTTGATGCGATTGACGCGGCCTGACAGGCGGATGGTGGACAACGGTTCCTCGTGAAATGTGTATTTGAAAAACGCGGTAATATACCCGTATCGACGCTGAAAAACGATAGGACATGAACCAGCCATTCGAACTTGCCAGCCCCTTTGCGCCGGCCGGCGATCAACCGCAGGCGATCACGGCGCTGGTGACCGGTCTCGGTAACGGCGAGGCCTGGCAGACCCTGTTGGGCGTGACCGGCTCGGGCAAGACTTTCACGGTCGCCAATGTCATTCAGCAGGTGCAGCGGCCGACCCTGGTGCTGGCACCGAACAAGACTTTGGCCGCGCAGCTGTACTCCGAGTTCCGCGATTTCTTCCCGCGCAACGCGGTGGAGTACTTCGTGTCGTATTACGATTACTACCAGCCCGAGGCCTATGTCCCCTCGACCGATACTTATATAGAAAAGGACGCCTCGATCAACGAGCAGATCGAACAAATGCGGTTGTCGGCCACCAAGGCCCTGCTCGAGCGCGAGGACGCCATCATCGTGGCCACGGTCTCGGCCATCTACGGCCTGGGCGACGTGGACGCCTACCACAGCATGATCCTGCACCTGCGCCAGGGCATGACCATCGCGCAGCGCACCATCCTGCAGCGGCTGGCGGAGATGCAATACACCCGCAACGACCTGGAGCTGCACCGCGGCACGTTCCGGGTGCACGGCGACGTCATCGACATCTTTCCGGCGGAGTCGGAACAGCTGGCGGTGCGCGTGGAGCTTTTCGGCGACGAAATCGAAAACCTGTCCGAATTCGATCCCCTCACGGGCGAGGTCAGCGGCCGGCTGGTGCGCACCACGATCTATCCGTCGTCTCACTACGTGACGCCGCGCGAGACCATTCTCAACGCCATCATTGAAATCAAAAAAGAACTGCGCGAGCGCGTCGAGCAGCTACGCTCGGTCGACAAGCTGGTCGAGGCACAGCGCCTGGAGCAACGCACGCTCTACGATCTCGAGATGATGCGCGAGGTCGGCTATTGCGCCGGCATCGAGAACTATTCACGCTACCTTTCCGGCCGCAAGCCCGGCGCGCCGCCACCGACCCTGATCGATTACCTGCCCAAGAATGCTCTGCTCGTGATCGACGAGAGCCACGTGACCGTGCCGCAGCTCGGCGGCATGTATCGCGGCGATCGCTCGCGCAAGGAAACCCTGGTCGAATACGGCTTCCGCCTGCCGTCGGCGCTGGATAACCGTCCGCTGCGTTTCGACGAGTTCGAGCGGCTCATGCCGCCGACGATCTTCGTGTCCGCCACGCCGGGTCCGTACGAACTGAATCGTTGCCACGGCGTGGTCGTGGATCAGGTCGTACGGCCTACTGGGCTGATCGACCCGGAGGTGGAGGTGCGCCCGGTGGCAACCCAGGTCGATGACCTGCTGTCCGAGATCCGCGCACGCGTGGCCGCGGGCGAGCGCGTGCTGATCACCACGCTCACCAAGCGCATGGCCGAGGACCTCACGGAATACCTGCACGAGCACGACGTGCGCGTGCGCTACCTGCACTCGGACATCGAGACCATCGAACGCGCGGAGATCATCCGCGATCTGCGTGCCGGCGTGTTCGACGTGCTGGTCGGCATCAACCTGCTGCGCGAGGGGCTGGATCTCCCTGAAGTGTCGCTGGTGGCGATCCTCGACGCCGACAAGGAAGGCTTCCTGCGTTCGGCGCGGTCGCTGATCCAGACAATCGGCCGCGCCGCGCGGCACCTGCACGGCAAGGCGATCCTGTACGCCGGCAACGTCACCGCCTCCATGCGCGTCGCGATCGACGAAACCGAGCGACGTCGCGTGAAGCAAAAGGTCTACAACGAGGCGCACGGGATCACGCCGCTGGGCGTGGTCAAGGCAATCCGCGAAATCATCGACGGGGTCCAGCCGTCCCGGCCAGTGCCGGGGCGCCGCGCCGAACGCGCCGCCGGCTGCTATCCGGAGGCGGCCGAGGAGGCGGCCAGGTACGAAACCATGGCCCCGGACGCGCTGGCCAAGGTGCTCAACAAGCTGGAGAAACAGATGTACACCCATGCGCGCAACCTCGAATTCGAGCAGGCGGCGGCGCTGCGCGACAAGATTCATGCCATACGGTCGCGCAAATTCGGCGTGATCGAAGGCGGCGGCCAAACAAGCAGGCGCTGAATTGGGGGGGAACAATTTCCTCGCGAACAAGGAGCGGTACAGAACTGTACCGTTTGCGGAGCGAAGGACGCAAATTGGACGCGCTTCAGCGCGCCTGCGGCGAGCGCGCCAGGGATGGTACGCACAAAACTTGTGACACTTCGCCGAGATATGCTATTTTTCCGCGCCTGTTTTCACAGGCGCGTAGCTCAGTGGTAGAGCACCACCTTGACATGGTGGTGGTCGGTGGTTCGATCCCACTCGCGCCTACCAGATTTATATGCTCATCGGCCGCAAAGACGCGAAGGACGCAAAGAAAAGCTCAGGAGAGTAAAAACCCGAGAAATCTTTGCGCCTTTGCGGCAAGAAATATTATTCAGGGGTTGTTGCTCACGCGGCCGTTCGTAGAGGTCGCCACTGACGAAAGGGTCAACACATGCCGATCATCACGCTGCCGGATGGCAGCCGCCGTGAATTCCCCCAACCGGTCACCGTCGCCGAGATCGCCACCAGCATCGGTGCGGGCCTGGCGCGGGCCGCCCTCGCCGGCCGCGTCAACGGTAAGCTGGTCGATACTTCCTTTAGAGTCGAACAGGACGCGCAGGTCGCGATCGTCACCGATCGCGACCTGGACGGCCTCGAGGTGATCCGTCATTCCACGGCCCATCTGCTGGCGCAGGCGGTGAAAGAATTGTTTCCCGAGGCTCAGGTCACCATTGGGCCTGTAATCGAGAGCGGTTTTTACTACGACTTCGCCTTCAAGCGCGGTTTCACCGCGGAGGACCTCGCGAAGATCGAGGAACGCATGCGCGAGATCGCTAAGCGCGATTACCCGGTGTCCCGCACCGTCATGTCGCGCGACGAGGCAGTCAAGTTTTTCCGCGACATAGGTGAGGAATACAAAGCGAAAATCATCGAGGGCATCCCCGCCGGGGAGCAAATCTCGCTGTACCGCCAGGGCGAATTCATCGACCTGTGCCGCGGCCCCCACGTTCCTTCCACCGGCAAGCTGAAGGCGTTCAAGCTGATGAAGGTGGCGGGCGCCTACTGGCGCGGCGATTCGCGCAACGAAATGCTGGCGCGCATCTACGGCACCGCCTGGCCGAACAAGGAGCAGCTCGACACCTACCTGCAGCGGCTGGAAGAGGCCGAGAAGCGTGATCACCGCAAGATCGGCCGCAGCCTGGATCTCTTCCACATGCAGGAAGAGGCCCCCGGCATGGTGTTCTGGCACGAACGCGGCTGGCGCCTCTACCAAATCATCGTGCAGTACATGGGCGCGCTGTGGCGCGACCATGGCTACCGCGAGATCCGCACGCCGCAGCTCGTGGACCGGTCACTGTGGGAAAAATCCGGCCACTGGGACAAATTCCACAACGAGATGTTCATTACCGAGTCGGAAAAACGGCTCTACGCCGTCAAGCCGATGAACTGCCCCTGTCATATCCAGATCTACAACCAGGGTCTGAAGAGCTACCGCGACCTGCCGCTGCGCCTGGCCGAGTTCGGCTCGTGCCACCGCAACGAACAGTCCGGCGCGTTGCACGGGCTGCTGCGCCTGCGCAATTTCGTGCAAGACGACGCCCATATCTTTTGCACTGAAGCCATGATCCAGGGGGAGGTATCGGCTTTCATCGACCTGTTGCATCGGGTTTACGCCGATTTCGGCTTCAAGGACATCATCTACAAGCTTTCCACCCGCCCCCCGAACCGGATCGGCTCCGACGAGAGCTGGGACCGGGCCGAACACGCCCTGGAGCAGGCGCTAAACGCCAAGCGGCTCCAATGGGACCTGCAGCCGGGGGAGGGGGCGTTTTACGGCCCCAAAATCGAGTTCTCCCTCAAGGACAGCCTGGCGCGCATCTGGCAGTGCGGCACCATCCAGGTCGATTTCTCCATGCCCGGGCGCCTGGGAGCGACTTACATCGCCGAAGATGGCTCCAAACAGGTGCCGGTCATGCTGCACCGGGCCATCCTGGGCTCGCTCGAGCGTTTTGTCGGAATACTGATCGAGGAGCATGCCGGCGCTCTGCCGGCTTGGCTGGCCCCGGTACAGGCCATGATCCTGACCATCACCGACGACCAGCAGGAATATGTCCGGAAACTGGAAAAGACGCTGCGAAATCAGGGCTGGCGTGTCGAGTCTGACTTGAGAAACGAAAAAATAGGCTTTAAAATCCGCGAACATACCTTGCAGCGCATTCCGTACCTGCTGGTGGTCGGCAAGAAAGAGGCGCAGCAAGGCAGTTTAGCCGTGCGCACGCGCAAAGGTGAGGATCTGGGCGAGATGACGCTCGAAGCGTTTAACGCCATGCTCGCCAGGGAAACCGCGAGCCGCGGCGTTACTATTTTGGAGGAACAGAAACATCGCGACGGATAAAGAGGTTCGAGTCAACGGGCGCATCAATGCTCCCAAAGTCAGATTGATCAGCAGCGACGGCCAGCAGGTTGGCATTTATGCCCTGAATGACGCGCTGCGCAAGGCGGAAGAAGCCGGCCTTGATCTCGTCGAGATTTCACCCAACGCCGTGCCGCCGGTGTGCCGGATCATGGACTTCGGCAAGTACCAGTACGAGGAGAGCAAGCGCAAGCACGCCGCCAAGCGCAAGCAGAAACAGATCCAGGTCAAGGAAGTCAAATTCCGCCCGGGGACCGACGTCGGCGATTATCAGACCAAGCTGCGCAAGCTGATCAATTTTCTGGAGGAGGGCGACAAGACCAAGATCACGCTGCGTTTCCGGGGTCGTGAACTGGCGCATCAGGAGCTCGGCATCGAGATGCTCAATCGCCTGGAAAGCGACCTCAAGGATTACGGAGTCGTGGAACAGCGTCCACGGCTCGAAGGCAAACAAATGGTGATGGTGATCAATCCCAAGCCGGGTACCGGCAAAGTCG
>DASPRK010000115.1:0-4715 GCA_035624495.1 Methylomirabilis sp. (SeqCode)
GCCGGCGGGGACATCCTTCACGACCACCGAATTCGAACCGATGCGGGCATTGTCTCCGATCGTGATCGGTCCCAGGATCTTGGCCCCGGCACCGACGACGACGTTATTCCCAAGCGTGGGATGGCGCTTTTCCTTTTTCCAGGCGGTGCCACCGAGTGTCACGCCGTGGTACAGCGTGCAGTCATCGCCTATCTCGGCGGTCTCGCCAATCACCACACCCATTCCGTGATCGATGAAAAAACGCCGGCCGATTCTGGCGCCTGGATGAATTTCGATTCCGGTTAGCCAGCGCGCCAACTGCGACAACCAGCGCGCCAGCCATCGGAGACGCCAGCGCCACAAGCGGTGCGATAAACGGTGGAACGCCAGCGCGTGCACACCCGGATACATCGTGATCACCTCGAGCACGGAACGTGCTGCCGGATCCCGCAGGAAAACGGTGTTCACATATTCGCGCAGAGTTCTGAACATGAGGAATTCCGGGTTCGCAGGCTATTAGGCCTAATCCTTAGTATTATTGTCAAGTTTCGTCCGGTGACACTGGATCGCCGTAAGTATGCCACGCATGATGTTCATTTCGTTATCGTCGAGACCCGCCCGGTTGAATAATCGCATCAAGCGCCGCATGAGCAGCCGCGGATTCTCCGGATCGAGAAAATCGATCTGTTGCAACACCGTCTCCAGGTGCTGATAAAAGCGTTGCATATCGTCGGTGCTGACCGGTCTGCCGGCACTCGCTTCAGCGGCGGGTGCGGCGATACCGGCGAGCATTGCCCGATGAATCTCATACGCGAGAATCTGCACGGCCGCCGCGAGATTGAGCGATGAATAGTGCTTGTCAGACGGAATCGTCACGACGAAGTGACATAAATCAAGCTCGGCGTTGGTCAGTCCGGTGCGCTCCTGTCCGAACAGCAACGCGACCGGGCCTTGGCGCGCGCCTTCCACCAGGCGCTGCGCGCAGATTCCGGGATCCAGTGCCGGCCATTCGATGCGTCGTGATCGCGCGCTCGTGCCGATCACGAGATGGCAGTCCCGCAACGCCTCATCAAGTGAAACGCAGATCACCGCGCTCTGTAACACGTCGCCGGCACCGACGGCGCGATCGGTCGCTTCACGACTCGGGTAATCCTCCGGCACCACCAGATACAACGTCCGGAGCGACATATTCTTCATCGCCCGAGCCGTGGCGCCGACATTGCCCGGGTGGGTCGGTCGCACGAGCACAATCCGGATATTTGATAGCATCGAGTATGAACTTGTTCCATGACAATGACGTCATTTTATCGTCTTCCAGCGGCGGATTCCGCTTTCAACCGGCGTGCCGGGCCATTACAATGCACGCCGTTTTAGCGGCGCTTTCGACAAGCGACCCAGGACAAATCCATGCATCCCATGCTCAACATGGCGGTCAAGGCCGCGCGCAGCGCCGGCCAGATCATTATGCGCCATCTCGATCAGCTGGAGCGCCTGACCGTGGAGATCAAGGGGCGCAAGGATTACGTGAGCGAAGTCGACCGGATGGCAGAGAATGAAATCATCCGCATTCTGCACGCGGCCTATCCGAACCATGGCATCCTCGCGGAAGAAACCGGCGCGCACGCCGGCGACGATTTCGTCTGGATCATCGACCCTCTCGACGGCACGACCAATTTTCTGCATGGCTTTCCGCACTTCGGCGTCTCCATCGCGCTCAAGCACCGGGACCGGCTGGAACAGGCGGTGGTATTCGACGCGCCGCGCAACGAATTGTTCACGGCCACGCGCGGAAGCGGCGCGCAACTCAACGACCGCCGCATCCGCGTCAGCCGCATCACCGATCTGGAATATGCGCTGCTCGGGGCGGGTTTCCCGTTCCGTTCGCATCATTATATGGATGCCTGGATCAATACGCTGAAGGAATTCATGCTCGGCACCAGCGGCATCCGCCGCCCGGGTTCGGCCTCGCTCGATCTGGCGCATGTCGCGTGCGGGCGCTTCGATGGTTTCTGGGAGATGGGACTACGCCCTTGGGACATGGCCGCCGGCGCGTTGCTCATCCAGGAAGCCGGCGGGATGGTCAGCGATTTTGCCGGCGGGCAGAATTACCTCGAAAGTGGAAACATCGTCGCGGGTAATCCCAAGATTTATGCCGAGATGCTGCGACGAATCCAGCCACACATGCCTCCGGAACTGTTGCGCTAGAGGACGCCGAAAAAGTCCTCCGATGGACTTTTCAGCTCTCTTCGATGCGGCGCATGTCCGTGTCTCGCTCCGAAAATCAAACACCTGCGTTTGTGATTTTCGATATGACACATCCCACTGGCACCCAGCCGACCGGTGCAACCCCGTTTTCAGCAGCGTGCTAACCGCGCGACGGCTCCGTCAGCACGTCGGCGAACACGAAGACTTCGAAAACACCCGTGTACTCCAACCTTTGCAACAGTCGCACGATGCGTGCGTTGCTGTTATCCTCGCCCAACCACACGTCGTGGCCGGGGGTAAAAACCCCTCGCGGCACCAGCAGGCTTGCCGGCCGGCGCAGGGCCTCGATTGCCGGCAGAATCATGGCGGGCTGGTATTTCTGCACCGCGCTGCGCGCCGATGCCACCGACGCCGGCTTGACGCCAGAGGCCAGGAGCTCAATACCCATTTCAAGGTTGTCAGCCTCGGGGCTTTTCATCCAGCGGACGACCCCGGCACTCCAGCGCCCCATTTCCTCCATCTGCTGGACACCCACCACGTCCCCGACACGCACGTAGGTACGCGCAACGCCGCGGCGCATCAGCTGCAAGCCTCTGGGCGCCGTATCCTTTATCTGCCAGCGGTCCACCCGGAAAGCCTCGCCGGATGTTATCGTCGAGTCCGCACGAGTCGAGGTTTTTTTTGATGGTCTTTCTCTTACCGGTTCATCGAGAGCGATGAACGCCTCGTCGTGTTTCGCTTCTTCGGCGATTTCCTGGTCGATATGCGCCGGCAGCACAAACTTTTCATCCGGAGCCTCTTCGCCGCGGCCGGCGGCGGGTGGCGAAAACGGCTTCTGTCCGCTCGCGAAAAAGTGCAGCGCAGCGATGCCGGCGCACAGGAATACCGGACTGCTGCGCCTGATGCGGGAATACTGGCGGCGCGTGAGCTGGCCCCACGCACGCATCATGCGCTGAAGGATTTCGAGGCACACCATTTCCAGGCAATCTATGCCGAGCGATAGCGCGCGCGCGTTATCCCCGCTTTGCAGGCGCTGGGTGAAAAATTTGATCGTGTGCAACAACTCGGTGGCGTCGAGCAGGCACAGGCCCTGGCCAGGCTGAAATTGGACATCGCGTGGAAACGGTACCGGCGGTGAATCAACGGTAAGATCAATCAGAAAATGTCCGCCGGGTTGCGGTTCCTCCAGATTGCTGCGCACGACCGCCTTGCCCCCCCAATGCTGCAGGAAATTTTGCACTTGGCGGCATTCGTTCTGCGGCAACTGATACGGATTACTCAATCCCAGCAACAGGATTCGCACATAATCATGTTCCAGCGTGGTTTTCCCGGAGGCCGGCGCCGTCTCCTCCACCACCTCCGCCGCCAAATCCTGTTCGACGGCGTACCGGTAGATGGTGTGAATTTCATGCCATACGCCCTGAGGATACGGCATGTACACCAAATAGGATTGCAACAGAACTTCGCCCAGGTAATGCGCGGCGCGTTGCAGCGAACTCGCGCGTAACGGTTTTTTTCCCCAGCGACGCCGTTGTTTTTCGAGATCCTGCAGACAGCCTTTGTAGCCGTAGGCCATCTCCATATAGAGCTGGCGGATAAACTCGGCCAACTGGCGTTTTTTCGGTGTTAGCGGCAATGGGGCGCGCGTCAAATAACTCTCGAGCACGGCGGTAACTTTCGCCACCGGTGCGCCATAAAGCTCCATCAGCTCAAAACGCTGCGCCAGCTCCAGTTCCTGGCGATTGAGGGTATAGAGCGCCTGATAGATCTCGCGCGCCGCCTCAAGGCTGTCGGCCAAGGGTAAGGATTCGAGCCAGGCGCGGGCGTATTTCGGGTCGGTTTCCGCCATCCAGGCGGAAACCCGTTTGGGCGGGACGGCAAGGGCGAGTCCGGTCACTGAGCACTCCATGGCATGTTGCCTGGGCATTTCCAAATACAATCAATTAATTATATAGCACAGGTTTTCGTGCACCGGTGGATGCACCCGAAGATTAAGCGACTAAATCGCGATTTAATGCGGCTCTATCGGCCTCGGAACGCCTCCCCTTGCACCATGCCTTTAATACTAAATCGCCAGGGGCATCCTGGATAACTCCAAAGAACGTAGTGCCGCGGCCCTCAGTAAACATTTGGCACGTCCCGTGTGCCAAACGCCCTCGGGACGCGCGGCGTGTCGTTTGGCCGCGACCGTCCTGCGGCTGAGAGGCGCCACCGTGACTCTACGCCGGGGTCCCCTACCCCGGCTATCGCGGGCTCTTCGCCAGCGCTCCGCTTTCCCTGGCTCATCGATCGAGGAATTACGCTTATTCCCCCTGTCCAGCCGCGCGTGTATCATTCGCCGCGATTTTTTAAATACAGGGGTCATCAATGACATACGTTGTCACGGAAAACTGCATCCGCTGCAAATATACCGACTGCGTAGAGGTCTGCCCCGTAGACTGCTTTCACGAGGGGCCGAATTTCCTGGTAATCGATCCGGATGAGTGTATCGACTGCACTCTGTGCGTCCCCGAGTGCCCGGTAAACGCCAT
>DASPRK010000153.1:0-5944 GCA_035624495.1 Methylomirabilis sp. (SeqCode)
AGTGACTCCGGGCGGGAGGGGATGGCCGCGGCGCGCGTCATCACGCCGACGGCAGGTGGCGGTGCCAGTCGTAACCGCCGGCGCCGCTCACGATGAACCACGGATTGTGCAGATCGGACTTGTTGTACACCAGCGACCGGCGCCCGAGATCGGTGACGCTCCCGCCCGCGACCTCGACCACGCATTGCGCCGCGGCGGTGTCCCATTCCATGGTCGGGCCGAGGCGCGGGTAAACGTCGGCAGCGCCCTCCGCGACCAGGCACAGCTTGAGCGAGCTTCCCATGCTGACGATGTCGTGCTCGCCAAGGCTCTTCAGAAACGCCTCGGTTTCCGGGCCGGCGTGCGAACGGCTCGCGACCACGATCGGCTTGCCGCCATTGAAGCGGCGCACGCGCACCGGGCGTGCCTCGGCCTCACCCTGCTTTTTGAACGCGCCCTCTCCGGCACAGGCATAATAAATCAGGGACGCCACGGGCACGTACACGACGCCGAGGACCGCGCGGCCGTTCTCGATCAGCGCGATATTGACGGTGAATTCGCCGTTGCGGTCGATGAATTCCTTGGTGCCGTCGAGCGGATCGACCAGCCAGAAACGATTCCAGCCCGCGCGCCCGGCGTAGTCCGCCTTGGCCGATTCCTCGGACAGCACCGGAATGTCCGGGGTCAACGCCTGAAGGCCGGCGCTGATGACGTCATGCGCGGCACGGTCGGCCTCGGTCAGCGGCGAGCGGTCCTGCTTGTGTTCGATCGTGAAGCTGCGTTCGTAAATCTCGAGGATGCGCCGCCCGGCCGTGCGCGCGATTTCGCACACGGCATTTGCATACCGGCAGCGGCTCATGGAACTCATGCCGCTCAGCCCCGGCCCATCAGACGTTCGCGCACCAGGAACAGGGCGGCGATGGAACGCGCGTCGGTGCATTCCTCATGCGCCAGCAGGTCGGTCAGGCGCTCGAGCGACCACGGCACCACTTCGATCGCCTCGGGCTCATCGCCCTCAAGACGCTCGGGATAAAGCTCCTGCGCCAGCACCAGGTGCGTGGCGTGGCTGAAGTACCCGGGGGCGAGCGTCACGGATTTGATCGGCGTGAGCCGGCGCGCGCCGTAGCCGATTTCCTCCATAATCTCTCGGTTGGCGGCCTCGATCGCCGATTCGTCTTCCTCGACGCGTCCCTTCGGCAGCCCCAACTCGTAGCGCTCGACGCCGGCGGCGTATTCGCGAATCAGCAGCACGGTGGTGTCATCGAGCATCGGCACCACCAGCACGGCGCCGCTCGGGGAACTCCGGAGTCGCTCGTAGCTGACCTCGCGACCGTTGGCGAAACGCAGTCCGACCTCCTCGACCCGGAATAGGCGGGTGCGGGCGATGGTTTCGGTACGGGTGACGACGGGCTTTCGGCTCATGGCGGCGGGACGCGGCGCATCCGCAAGGGTTATCGATCCGGCACGGATTCTATAATGAATGAGGCACAGGCGCGACCAACCGCGTTGCGCTCTCCACTCCGGGCGCATCGGTCCGGAAATTTCCTCCGCGGCCCGTTAGGGTATATGCTTTGGCCTCAGGGAATTTCCACAACTCCAGACCGCTCCCATGATCGTCATCGACAAGGAAAAAGACCTGCTCAAGGCGACGGTCTACGCCGAACTTGCGCTCGCCGACTTCCGGGAACTCGAAGCGGCGGTCAACAACGAGCTCCGGCGCGCGCCCAAACTCGAGTTGCTGCTCGACCTCACCAGCATGTCGGGATACACCCTGGACGTCGCCTGGGAGGACATCAAGTTCACCCGTGCCCACGCGCATGATTTCAAGCGCATCGCCGTGGTCACCAGCGGCGAATGGATCAGCTGGCTCGGCTGGCTGCCGGCCGCCTTCACCGACGCCGAGATCGAGCACTTCGACGACGCCGCTTCCGCCCTCTCCTGGCTGCGACGTCGCTGAACCACCGCGGTTGGTAGCGCCGTTCCTTCCATGATCGCCTGGCACAAACTCGAAACTCTGCTGCTCGACCTCGACGGCACGCTGCTCGACCTGCATTACGACAACCACTTCTGGCTGGAGCACGTACCGCGCCGCTACGCCGAGGCCCATGGCCTGGCGCCGGAAGCGGCGCGCGCCGAGGTGCTGGCGCGCTACCGGCGCGTCGAGGGCACGCTCGACTGGTACTGCGTGGATTACTGGAGTCGCGAGCTGCGGCTCGACATCCCCCAGATCAAGCAGGAGGTCGAGCACCTGATCGCCGTGCACCCGCACGTGCTCGAATTTCTCGAGGCGGTGAAGCGCCTCGGGAAGCGCATCGTGCTGGTCACCAACGCCCACGGCAAGACGCTCGCCATCAAGTTCCGCGCTACGGCGCTCGGCGGCCACTTCGACGCCGTGGTGTGCTCGCATGATCTCGGCCTGCCCAAGGAGCACGCCGGCTTCTGGGACAAGATGCAGCAGGTCCAGCCCTTTATCAAAGAATCCGCGCTGCTTATCGACGACAGCCTGCCGGTGCTGCGAGCGGCCAGCCGTTACGGCATCGGCCAGCTGTTGGCGGTGTATCAACCGGACTCGAAACTGCCGGAGAAAGACGTCGGTGAATTCCGGGCGATCCGCAGCTTCCGCGAGATCATGCCCGGACCTTGATGCGCGCGCTGCTCGTCAAACTCCTGTTCCGCCTGTTCTCCTCCCTGCCGCTGCCGGCGGCGCACGCTCTGGGCGCGGCGCTCGGCTGGATTTTCCTCATCATTCCCAACAAGCGCCGGCGCACCGCCGAGATCAACCTGGCGCTGTGCTTTCCGGAGCTAGACGCGGCGGCGCGGCGGCGGTGGTTGCGGCGCAACCTGATTGAATCGGGCAAATCGATCGCCGAGATCGGCGTGCTGTGGACGCGCGGCGAAAATACCCTGCGCCGGCTTATACGCGGCGTCAGCGGCGAAGACAACATCAAAGAAGCGATGGCCCGTGGCAAGGGAGTGATCCTCGCGGCGCCGCACCTCGGCGCGTGGGAGACGATCGGTATGTGGAGCTCGCTGAACTATCCCATGACCAGCCTGTACCGCACGCCGCCGATGTCGCAGTTGGGCGAGCTGATGCGCGCCGCGCGCGAGCGTTTCGGCGCGCGTCTCGTGGCCACCGACAACACCGGCATCCGCGCGCTGTACAAGGCGCTCGAGCGCGGCGAAATGGTGGGGATCCTGCCGGACCAGGTGCCGGCGGCGCGCGGTGCTGCCGTGTTCGCGCCGTTCTTCGGCATTCCCGCCGCCACCATGGTGCTGCTCTCGAGACTCGCCATCAAAACCGGCGCGCCGGTGATGTTCGGCTACGCCGAGCGCCTGCCGCGCGGGCGCGGATATCACCTGCACTTTCTGCCGGCACCCGCCGAGATCAACCACGGGAGCATTGAATCCTCCGCCGCCGTGGTCAACGCCATGGTGGAAAAATGCGTGCGCGCGCTGCCGGAGCAGTATCAGTGGGTGTACAAGCGTTTTCGCATACTTCCGCCCGGCGAGAAGCCCTTCTACTGATCCAGGCGCGCTTGGCGGCGCGGTTTCGATTCGCGCTGTTTCCGATTCGATGCCGCCGGCATATCATGTCCATCGAACCGGAGCCGACACGGAGGGACAAGACCATGCGGTGTCTCATGCTGCTCGCGGCGGCGCTGCTGTTGTCCGCCTGCCAGACGTCATACGAAGGCAACGAGGATTCGCCTTATTACCGCGTCCCCGTCGGCTCAAAACTCATCCTGCGCCAAGAGGTCACGATCCCGCCGCACCTCGCCGGCATCTTTCTACAATACGGACAAATCAAACCGCTGTCGCAAATCAATCAGTATTACCCACATTGCAAATTCGAGGTGTGGAAACTTCGCGACGCGCCCCAGGCGGTCAAACCCGACGAATTCACGATAACCAAGGTGACGCAGGAGATCACGCAGAGCGTGTCGGCGGGTAACATCCTGCTCGCCGACGTCTCCATCGGCATCGGCATGCACGTGGGCGGCCGGGATGACGGCGGCAGCTTGGACACCTACGTGACGCGCCTCAACCTGCGCTCGCCAATGCAGCCCGACGTGTTCCGCCTTAGCTGCGGACAGTGGTCCTATCCCTCGACCGGACAGCACGTCACGATAAGCGAGATGCGCAAGGCGCTCGGAGATGTCTTTACGCTTACGCTGGCGTCGAATCAGCACTGACGGCCTTTCAGCCAGCATCCTGCCAGGAACCCGAAACGTTACGCGCACAGGATGCGCGCCCGGCTATTTCTTAAAGCGCTGGTTCCACCTCTTGAAACGCTTCTGGCAGTACGCGAGCAGCGCGTCGTAATCGGGGAAAAACAGCTCGAAGTCGTCCACGCCGCACGGGCCCTCGAACTCGCAGTCGTCGTTCGAGTGCTCGCGGCAGACCAGCGGCCGGTTCTCGTAGATGCCGCACAGGCCGCCCGGCTGCAGGTGCCGGCAGCGGTTGTTCACCAGCAGGAACCAGCCGTCGTCGTCCTTGTACACCTGGGTGTCGGCGTGCGCGATCTGCCACAGCAGCAGGTCGAAGTCCTCCATCGAGCGCGGCGCGTCGATCTGGTGGGTGAAGTAGGTGCAGCAGGTCGAGCCCCTGCAGAAACTGCACTTGTTCCCGGGGGTGATTTTCACCTCGCCCTCGAGCCGGATGGGAATTAGGGTGGTCATGTTTCGCGCCAGGAAGGTCCTGAAAGGGCGGCCATTATAACGGCGCGCCGGGGTCAAGACGAGGCGGCAAGACGGCGGAACGCCGCGGGCGGTTCCGCCGATCCTGTCATACAATAGTCGGATAATCGGCGACCGCACGACAACATGAAATTGACCGCCAAAGATTTCAAGACCTGGGACAACAAGTGCATCACCCTCCTCGGAATGTCCGGGGTAGGCAAGACGCGCCTGGCCGCCAAGCTGCGCAAGCGCAACTGGTTCCATTATTCCGGGGACTACCGCATCGGCACGCGCTACCTCGACGAGCCGATCCTCGACCACATCAAGAGCCAGGCGATGCAGGTGCCGTTTTTACGCGACCTGCTGCGCTCGGACTCGATCTACATCCGCAACAACATCACGGTGGACAACCTGCAACCGGTGTCGAGCTTCCTCGGCAAGCTGGGCGATCCGGAAAAGGGCGGCCTCGGCCTCAAGGAATTCAAGCACCGACAGGAACTGCACCGGCAGGCTGAAATCGCGGCCATGCGCGACGTGCCTGAATTTATTCGCAAGGCGAGCGAGATCTACGGCTACAAGCACTTCGTCAACGACGCCGGCGGCTCCCTGTGCGAGCTCGACGATCCGGCGACGATCAAGGTGCTGGCCGACCACACCCTCATCCTGTATCTCAAGGCCAACGAAAAGGACGAGCAGGAACTGATCAAGCGTGCCGAGGACGATCCCAAGCCCCTGTATTACCGCGGGGCGTTCCTCGACGAACAGCTCGCCGTCTACCTACGCGACAAGGGGTTCGCCTACGTCGCCGAGATCGACCCCGACGATTTCGTGCGCTGGATGTTCCCGCGCCTGTTCTACTCGCGGATTCCACGCTACCGCGCCATCGCCGAAAATGACGGCTATACCATCAGCACCGACGAGCTCAAGGAAGTTCGCGACGAAGCCGGCTTCCTGCGCCTGGTGGAGCGGGTGCTGGAAAGACAATCATAGGGGCCGACATGCCGCTGGTCGCCAATTCCAAACTGCCCACGTTCGCGCGCCTCAAACAGGAGGGCGAAAACGTCGTGCCGCGCGAGGTCGCGCTGCATCAGGACATCCGCGAGATGCACATCGGGCTGCTCAACATGATGCCCGATGCGGCGCTCGCCGCGACCGAACGGCAGTTCTTCCGGCTGGTGGGCGAAAGCAACGCCATCGCGCAGTTCTACGTGCACCCGTTCACGATCAAGGAACTCGCGCGCAGCGCCGAGGCGCAGGCCTACGTCGGCCAGTACTACGAAAGCTTC
>DASPRK010000177.1:0-2027 GCA_035624495.1 Methylomirabilis sp. (SeqCode)
GCACCATGTGCGCGTCCAGATGGCAGGCGGTGCCGGTGGTGATCTGGACCGCCGGAACGCCGTGGGCGCGGATGCGCGCGGCGTCGTTCTCCGTTTCCAGGTCGCCCTCGATGACGGCGATGCGGAATTCGTTCTTGAGTGCCTCGATTGTCGCTTCAAGCAGCGCCGTCTTGCCCGCGCCGGGCGAAGACATGAGGTTCAACGCCAGCACTTCGTGCTGGTCAAAGTGGTGGCGATTGTGCGCCGCCGCGGCGTCGTTGGCGCTGAGGAGACTCTTCAGCACGGTCACGGCGTCCTGGCCCTGATCGTTTTTCCGGCGCGCCAGGTGTTCGTTGCCGGGGGTGATGTTGCAGCCGCAGGTTTCACACATTGTGGTTCTCCGCTATTTCGCCAGTTCCACGCTCGCCAGCAGCATTTCGTCGCCGCTCAGCAGCCGCGTATGCCAGTCGCCGCATTCGCCGCACACCAGCCGGTTCGGCTCCGCGGCGGTTTCGGCGCCGCACTTATCGCAGCGCACACGGATCGGCAACGACTCGATCACCAATTGCGCCGCTTCCGCCACCGTGCCCGCGGCTGCCAGCGGAAACGCCCGCGCGAGCAGATCGGGTTCGACGCCGGAGAGCGGACCGATCCGCACGCTCACGGTTTTCACCACCGCGGCTCCATGTTGCCTGGCAACGTCCTGCACCTGGCCGATCAACGCCTGACATACCGATAGTTCATGCATCGGTCCCGTGCCGTTCATCCGCCGTTTGATTCAGCATGTGATTCGATCCTAACGCGAAAAAACCTGGGGATTTTGACGTATATCAATAAACCCTAATTGACGCCGAGTTACAAATTCGCATGGTTGGCAAGGGTATGCGATGCGTTCGAAACATCGTCGACTGGGCATGAAAGTTCACTGCCAGCCGTGGCGATAATGATGCTCCCGAAGGCGGGATGGGTGCAAGCCGGTTCAGGTCAAACGCAGCTTGAAAGCCCATACCGCGCGTTGTCACGCGGGAGCCAAATCGCATAGCATGGAACCCGACGAAGTCGCGGCGGTGCGGGGCGTCAGTACGCGGCTTCGATCGGGACCGTCGGGGATGTCAACCCGTGGCAAATGGAGTGGCGGCACGTCAATGAATAATAAGACACTCGTGCTTGGTCTGGGTAACACGCTGCTTGGCGACGAAGGCGCCGGCGTCTACGCAGTGCGCGCCCTGCAGGAACGCCACGCCGACCGCGCCGACCTCGAGATCCTCGACGGCGGCACCTTGTCCTTCACGCTCGCCGGTCCGATCGAGGACGCGGACAATCTCATCGTCATCGACGCTACCCAGCTCAAGGACACGCCGGGCACGGTGCGCGTGTTTGAAGGCGAGGATATGGATCGTTTCCTCGGCAGCCACCGCAAGAGCAGCGTGCACGAAGTCAGCCTGCTCGACCTGTTGACCATTGCGCGCCTCGCTGAGGCGCTGCCGGCGCGCCGCGCCCTCATCGGCATTCAACCCGAATACCTCGATTGGTCCGACGCGCCGACTGAAGACGTCGCGCGCGCCATTCCGGTGGCGTGCAGTCTCGCCATGGAACTTATCGAGCGGTGGCGGCGCGAGCAGGGAGATGGCGACCGCGCAGCGCGGAGCAGGGGCCCCTCGGGGGATGCGACCGCTGCGCGGGATGCAGGCGCCCCGCCTGCGGTCGCTGGCGTCCCCTCCGCTGCCCGATCCCGCTTCGCGGGTCCCTCGGGCGACGCTCCGGGGCGCCCCCCACGTAGTGGGGATGCGACCGGCCGCGAGTCGCCGCCGGCCGCCGACAGCGAAGAATCTCCAATTGTATGGAACACACGGAGGCGGCGCGGATGAACAATACCAAAGTAGTTATACCGATCGCCGCCGCCGAGGCACCGCCCGCCACTGGCAACGCGTTGCCGATCCTGCATGAAATCGAAACGCTGCTGAACGGGCTCGTGACCTCGGGCAAGGCCGCGAGCATCGACCTGCGCAGCCTGCCGATGCTGCCTGGCGATTACGAGCAGCTGCAAC
>DASPRK010000205.1:0-2643 GCA_035624495.1 Methylomirabilis sp. (SeqCode)
GATTTTTGAACGGCGAGGGCAAGAAGTTGCAGCTCTGATGCCTGCAACCCAGCGCCTGAGGAGCAGCCGCTTCGAGTCATAAGCAGATATAAATTGTGGAATGATGGTGCACCGCAACAATCTCTGGCGAGCGGGGATGCCGTGAAGCAAAGAACCTGGTGTGCTAGCTACTTTCCGGCGCAAAATTGAGGGCGCTGGCGCCGAGGGCTCGGTAGCTGGGCGCCGCGGAAACTGCAAGAGCGGACCATTTCATCTGCCGAGGTGGCAGGGTATGGAGCCGGCGGCCCACACCGGCGCCGGCCGGAAAACCGGCGGCTGTGATCGGAAAGCGCTTGTTCTGGATATCAACAGCGCCATCGCCAGCTAAAAATTTTTTGCAAAATTCTCGCCCCTGGCCATTGACCAAATGCCGCGAATCAGTCTCATTTGTAAGAATGAGACGTGAGCGAACCATCGCGGCGCGCGCGCGACTACTCGACCGCCTGCCGCTAACCGGCGATATCCTGCGTGGCTCGCTGCTGATGCGCACCATCCGCAACCATGCCTCAGGCTGCGCCAAGTGCGCGAGCGGCGAAGGCCACAAGCTCGCCGTCCTCACCGTGAGTTATCCCGGCGGGCGCACGCGCCAGTTCAGCCTGCGGCCCGAGCGCGTTCCCGAGGTGCGGCGCGCGCTCGCCAATTATCAGAAGCTCAAGGCGGCGCTCGAAGCGATTTGCGAACTCAATCACGAACTGTTGCGTCCGGACGATAAGCCATCAGCGCGCCGCGCCCGGAGCAACCGCCATGATTGAGATGCGACGCGCCCAATTGAGCTTCGGCGACGGCTTGATCACCGCCGAAATCAAAGATCTGCGTGAGCCCTGGATGACGCATGCCGATGCGGTGTTGGCGGATGAGCAGCTGATAGCGACGGTCTACGAGGCATTGGCGCAGCGCCATCCCAAGAGCCGCAGCCGCGGCCGGCGCGCCACCCCGGCCGAGCTTGTCTTGCGGCTGTTGATTCTCAAGCACGTCCGCAACTGGAGTTATCAGGTGCTGGAGCGCGAGGTGCGCGCCAACCTGGTGTATCGCGACTTCACGCGGGTCGGCGGCGGCAAGATGCCGGACGCCAAGACCATGGGCCGCTGGGGCACCGCGCTCGGGCCGCAGGTGATCGCGCAGATTCACGAGAGAATGGTCACAATCGCCAAGGACAAGGGCGCAGTCGAGGGGCGCAAGATGCGTGTCGATACCACCGTGGTCGAGACCAACATCCATTATCCGACCGATTCCAGCCTGCTGGGCGACGGCGCGCGGGTGCTGATCCGCGCCATGAAGAAGGTCACCGCGATTGCCGGCGCGGTCGGCGCCAAGTTGCGCGACCGCAGCCGCGGCGTGAAGCTGCGGGTGGTGGAGATTGCGCGGGCGGCGCGCTCCAAAGCCAAGCCGGGCCGGGAGAAACTCAACCGCGCCTATGGCCAGTTGCTCAACTCGGCGAGCCGCGTGGTGGGGCAGGCAAAGCAGTTCGCAAACGACATCGCGAGCGGTGTCAAGCGTGCCGGCAGCGCCACCAAGCAAGTGGCGCTGGAGGGCCTGCGCGCCGAGATCGAGTACATGGTGCCGCTCGTTCGCCAGGTGATGAAACAGACCCGTGCCCGCATCTTCCACGGCGACACCCGCAGCGAAGGCAAGATCGTCAGCGTGTTCGAGCCATCGACGGAAATCATCCGCAAGGGCAAGGCCAGCAAGCCCACCGAGTTCGGCAAGATGGTGAAACTGCAGGAGGCCGAGAACCAGATCATCACCGCCTATGAAGTCTATGACCGGCGGCCGGCCGACAGCGACCTGCTGATCGACGCCATCGACACCCATCAGGCACGGCTCGGGTGCACCCCGCGCCTCGTTGCCGCCGATGCCGGATTCTACTCCGACAACAACGAGAGAGCGGCGCAAGAGAAGGGCGTCAAGCGCGTCTCTATTCCCAACCGCTCAACGAAAAGCCCCGCGCGCCGGCGTGAACAAAAGAAGCGCTGGTTCCGCCAGGGGCAGAAATGGCGCACCGGGTGCGAGGGCCGCATCAGCGTGGTCAAGCGCCGGCATGGCCTCAACCGCTGCCGCTACAAGGGCGACGACGGGATGAAACGCTGGGTCGGCCTCGGCGTCATCGCCGACAATCTCATCAACATCGGCCGCGCCTTGGACGACAAGTCCGAGCAGCCCACCCCGTAGATCGTCCCCACCAGTCCTGGCTCGATCATAAATCCCGCCGGCAACCCCGGCGGGATTTGCTTGCCGCGCGCCTTCGGCCATCTTCAAAACACGCTATTTTGCGCCGGAAAGTAGCTAGGCGGTTTTAAGGCAAGATGAACGCGCGGCGTTTGACATGATGCCGTGCGCTGGCGACCTTGAACCGGTTCTCGACATGGTCGGCTAATTACATTGCCGTCGCCCGGCCGGCCCTGGAGCCGCTTCTTGCGGGTCCAGTTCTTGCGGGTCCAGGGCCGGCCGGGGCAATGACATTGACTGGTTCGTCCTAACCGGAAAACGCTCTTAAACTCTTAATCTCTTAATCAAAATGCCCGGTGAGGACGCTGGCGGCGACAGGCACGACGCCGCGGTCAACACCGGCGGTCAAACACCATATGACTCCCCATGCAGCAACAG
>DASPRK010000209.1:0-2321 GCA_035624495.1 Methylomirabilis sp. (SeqCode)
GCAATCTACTCATGGTGAAGGGCGCGATCCCCGGCCCCAAGGGGCAGGACGTGGTGATCCGTCCGAGCGTCAAGGCCAAGAAGGCGGCCAAGGCCGCGAAGAAGTAAAGGAACGGTTTATGAAAGTGCAAATCATGAACAACGCGGGATCGGCGTCGGAGCTGCAGGTGTCCGACACGGTATTCGCCGCGGCCTTCAACGAGCCGCTGGTGCACCAGGTCGTGGTCGCCTATCAGGCGATCGGCCGCCAGGGAACGCGCAAGCAGAAGACCCGCTCCGAAGTGCGCGGCGGCGGCCGCAAGCCGTGGCGCCAGAAAGGCACGGGCCAGGCGCGCGCCGGCACCATTAGAAGCCCGCTGTGGCGCGGCGGCGGCAAGATTTTTCCGTCCTCGCCGGACGAGAATTTCACGCACAAGGTCAACCGCAAGATGTATCGCGGCGCGCTGCGCTCGATCCTGTCCGAATTGCTGCGCCAGGGTCGGCTGGTGACGGTCGCCGAATTCACGGTGGATCAGCCGAAAACCCGGACCTTGGTGGACAAGCTCAAGAAGCTGGATGCGGCCGATGCGCTGATCGTGACTGATGCGCCGGATAACAATCTCGCCTTGGCGGCGCGTAATCTGTCGGCGGTAGACGTGCGCGCGGTGAGCGGCGCCGATCCGGTAAGTCTGGTGCGGCACGAAAAGGTCATCATGACCCAGAGCGCGATGAAGAAATTCGAGGAGATGCTCGGATGAACGAAGAGAAATTGTTTCAGGTCATTCTCTCCCCGCATATCTCGGAGAAAAGCTCGCGCCTGGCGGACAAGCAGCGCCAGATGGTGTTCGAGGTGCGTCGCGACGCGAACAAGCCCGAGATCAAGCTGGCGGTAGAGAAGATGTTCAACGTCCAGGTCGAGTCGGTGACGGTGGTGAACGTGCTCGGCAAGCGCAAGGGTGGACGCAGCGCCGGTCGGCGCCAGGACTGGAAAAAGGCGTATGTGCGCCTGAAGCCAGGCCAGGACATCAACTTCGTCGGACAGCAATAACGAGATTAAGGAATTCAGACAATGGCACTGGTCAAGATCAAGCCGACGTCCGCGGGTGTCCGCGCCATGGTCCGGGTCAAGAACTCCGACCTGTACAAGGGCGCGCCGCACGCGCCGTTGCTCGAGAAGAAGAACCGCGGCAGCGGGCGCAACAGCTACGGCCGCATCACGACGCGTCACCAGGGCGGCGGTCACAAACGCCATTATCGCGTGGTCGATTTCACGCGCGACAAGGACGGCATCGCCGGCCGCGTCGAGCGCCTTGAATACGATCCGAACCGCAGCGCGAACCTGGCACTGGTGATCTACGCCGACGGCGAACGCCGCTACATCATCGCACCCAAGGGCGTGACCGCCGGGGCTGAAATCCTGTCCGGGGCCGAGGCGCCGATCAAGCCGGGCAATTGCCTGCCGCTGCGCAACGTTCCGGTCGGTTCGACCGTGCACTGCGTGGAACTGAAGCCCGGCGCCGGCGCCCAGCTGGGGCGTGCCGCCGGTGCCGGCCTCCAGCTGATCGCGCGCGAAGGCGATTACGCGCAGCTGCGGTTGCGCTCCGGCGAGGTCCGTAAGGTGCACGTCGAGTGCCGCGCCGTCATCGGCGAAGTCGGCAACGCCGAGCATTCTCTGCGCAAAATCGGCAAGGCCGGTGCGACGCGCTGGCGCGGCATCCGGCCGACGGTGCGCGGCACCGCCATGAACCCGGTCGACCACCCGCACGGCGGCGGCGAGGGCCGCACCAAGGGCGGACGCCATCCGGTAAGCCCGTGGGGCACGCCGACCAAGGGTTACAAGACACGCGCCAACAAGCGCACCGATTCCATGATCATTCACCGGCGTAAATAAAGAGGTTCGAAGCCGTGCCACGTTCAGTCAGAAAAGGACCGTTTGTCGACGCGCACCTCGCCGCGAAGGTGGACAAGGCGCGCACGGAAAACAGCAAGAAGCCGATCAAGACCTGGTCGCGCCGTTCGACGATCACGCCGGATTTCGTGGGCCTGACGGTCGCGGTGCACAACGGCCGTCAGCACGTGCCGCTGCTGATCACCGAGAACATGGTCGGCCACAAGCTCGGCGAATTCGCCGCCACGCGCACCTTCAAGGTCCACTCGGGCGACCGCAAAGTCACGACGGAAGAATAAAACCATGCAAGCGACTGCCATCCTGAAATACGTCCGTGTCTCGGCCCAGAAGGGGCGGCTGGTCGCCGACCAGATCCGGGGGCTCCCGGTGGCACGCGCCCTGGAAATTCTCCAGTTCAGCCCCAAGAAGGCGGCGGGACACGTGCGCAAGGTGCT
>DASPRK010000004.1:0-5202 GCA_035624495.1 Methylomirabilis sp. (SeqCode)
GTGCCGCTGGCGCGCTTGTCGGCCTTGCCGGTGGGCTTGAGCTCCGTCACCTTCTGCCCGTCGGCGAAGGACATATGGTACTCCTTGCCGTCGCGCCGGACCGTAACCTCGAGCTTGTGCGACAAGGCGTTGACCACCGACACGCCTACGCCGTGCAGTCCGCCGGAATAGGTGTAGTTCTTGTTCGAGAACTTGCCGCCGGCGTGCAGGCGCGTGAGGATCACCTCGACGCCGGAGACGCCCTCTTCCTTGTGCTTGTCCACCGGCATGCCGCGGCCGTTGTCGGCAACCGACACCGAGCCGTCCGCGTGCAGCGTCACGTCGATCGCGGTGCAATGACCGGCGATGGCTTCGTCGACGCTGTTATCGACGACTTCCTGAGCGAGATGATTGGGCCGGTCGGTCTGGGTGTACATGCCCGGACGGCGACGCACCGGCTCGAGACCGGTCAGCACTTCAATGGCGGAGGAATCGTATACGGCGCTCATGGTCGGCAATCGTGTCGGGTTGACGAAAACATGGATTTGCTATTTAAGCAGGCGCACGATTTCATCGGGTGCGCGCGCCGAGGAATTTTCGTTGCAGAAGTAGCGACTATAAAGCTGATAGCGGAAGGCGTTAATTTCCGGCCGTGGGATCGTTTGCCACTGTGGATTCGTGGCCGGCTCGAACAAATGGTTCTCCGTGCCGATGGCGTAGGTCTTATACTGCCTGGTTTCGCAGCGCAGACCGTCGTAGAAGACACTGCGCGCGCCGGACCGACTTTGCACAACGAGCGTGTAGCGGAGGACGAGATCCGGCGCGCGTGAAATCGACTTGCGGTCCAGGTAAATCTTCAGCGTGTCGGTGTCGTTCGCGGGAACCGCTATCAGATCCGCGTCGTTCGGATACGATGGGATGACGGTTGGGCTTTCCTTCCACTTCTCCACCAGATTTTCGTCGAAAGGAAATTCCTGAACCTCATCCCCGTATTGATCCCGCTTGGCGTGCACCGTGTGAACCGCCATGAACAGGACTGCGGCCGCCAGCACACGGCCGAGAATGCATCCGCGGCATCCGATCCGTAATCCAGAAAACCAATGGGTTCCGTGCATCGGGCGCGGAGTATACAGGAGATCAGCGCGCGGCACGAGAAGACCGCCGCGCATTCCAGCGGCACGCGTTGACAGCGAACGCGTACGCCCCGGGTCAGCGAGCCGACAGATCCTGCGCCAGGGAATCGCGCACGCCGGCCGGAATCGGATCGACCTGATGCGTGTAGGCGGCGTGATTAATGCCCATCGCGATCGCCGCGCCCTGCTTGACCGCCCGTACCATCTCCGACGTCAACTCGAAGCGCAGGAAATGCACCGACGAGGTCTTGGTCTCGTCCTCGCGCTCGAGGTCCTCGTCCGCGATCGGCCGCACCGCCTCGAACCCGGCCACGCGCACCCACACCCGTCCCTCGACGCCTTTCAGCCGCATCAGGGCCTCGCGCCGTTCCCCCTCGTCCGGAAACTCGACCATGAAGGTCGCCTTCCAGTTATGACCGTCCGGGATCAGGGGGTTGTAGGCCTCGAGTTCCTCGCGAATGCCCGCGGGTTCGTAGATGCGTTCGATGCGCAGCATTTCCTGCACCTGGTACTGCATGGTCATCCGGTCCTCGAAATAAAGCGTGGCGTTCGGGCCGATGGTCACCTGGCGGTTTTTCTTGTGTGCAATCACCTGCGCGCGGAATTGCGGACGTACCTCGGCGTATTTTTCGAGCGAGTAAAGATCCTCGCGTGTCAGTTTGTTCATGGGTGTCCTCTCGCTGGCGGAAATTCGTGTGTTCATGAGCGTTTTTTCGTTTTAAATTCCATAGGCTTGCCGCAGCAGTGACAACGGGTGCTCCGGTTTCTTGCCGTTCTGCAATCCATTCTCGATCTGGTGTCCCGCCATCGGGCAATCACTGGCGTAATGATCCGCTTTCGCCTGCTGAACCCGATTCACCACGGGCTTGCAGATTTTCATCGAAATCTTGTGAAACTCGCTTTTCACCGCGTAAGTACCGTCATGGCCGGAACAGCGCTCGATGGTGTCGACCTTGGTCCCGGGAACCAACTGCAGCATGTCGCGGGTCTTGAGCCCGATATTCTGTACACGCAGGTGGCAGGGCACGTGATAGGAAACCGTACCAAGCTGCTGTTTGAAATCGGTGCGCAGCATGCCGTCCTTGTGACGCAGCATCAGATACTCGAACGGATCGAATATCGCCTTGCCGACTTTGATGACCTCGGCATCGTCCGGAAACATCAGCGGTAATTCCTGTTTGAACATCAATACGCAGGACGGCACCGGCGCAATGATATCCCAGCCCTCGTCAACGAGACGGGCAAGCACCGGGATGTTCGTCTCCTTCAAACGCGCGACCGCGTCGAGATCCCCCAGTTCCAGTTTCGGCATGCCGCAACATCTTTCCTTTTCGGCGAGCCTGAGGGGAATACCGTTGTGCTCGAAAACCGCGATCAGGTCCTCGCCGATATGCGGCTCGTTGTAATTGCCGTAGCAGGTGGCGAACAGCACGACTCTTCCGCGCGTGCGCCCGGCCGGCGTCGCTGTTTCTCCGTTGCCGCTGCGCTTTTTCATGCGCTTGCGTAAAGTGTTGCTGTGATATTCCGGCAAGACCGCCTCGGGATGCACGCCCAGAACCTTGTCGAGCGCCTTGCGCATGGCGGGCGAACGATTCGCGGCATTCACCGCCTGCACTACCACCGGGATGCCGGCCAATTTGCCGACCAAGTCGGTGCTGGTCAGGAGTTTGTCGCGACCTTTGACGTCGCCGTTTTTGAACTTGATGGCCTTGGCGCGCAGCATGAGATGCGGAAAATCGACGTTCCACTCGTGCGGTGGCACGTACGGACACTTGGTCATGAAACACAGGTCGCACAGGTAACAGTGATCCACGACCTGCCAAAAATCCTCTTTCTTCACGCCATCGACTTCCATGGTGGATGAGTTATCCACGAGATCGAATAAAACCGGAAAAGAGTTGCACAGACTCACGCAACGGCGGCAGCCGTGACAGATATCGAAGACGCGCTCGAGCTCTTTCATGAGCGCCTCTTCGTCGTAAAACCCGGGTTCGCGCCATTCCAAGGGACGCCTTGTCGGCGCCTGGAGACTGCCTTCGCGTCGGCCTTCAGTCGGTTGGCTCATGATCGTGTTTGCACCCTGATGAATTCAGGACATCTTGCCCGCATCGGCCACGCATGGCTTTGACGGCTATCAAACACGGATGGGGGGAAGCGACGGGGCCCGTAGGTCGGGACCCCGTCATTTACGGCTCGCGTTCACTTGCCCAGGGTATCGAGGGCCTTCTGGAAACGGTTGGCGTGAGAACGCTCCGCCTTGGCCAGCGTTTCGAACCAGTCGGCCACTTCCTCAAAACCCTCGTCGCGGGCGGTTTTGGCCATGCCCGGGTACATATCCGTGTACTCGTGGGTTTCGCCGGCAATAGCGGCCTTCAGGTTATCGGAGGTTGCACCAATCGGCAGGCCGGTGGCTGGATCGCCACACTGCTCGAGATACTCCAGATGACCGTGGGCATGGCCGGTTTCGCCTTCGGCAGTCGAGCGGAACACGGCGGAAACGTCGTTATAACCCTCAACGTCGGCCTTGGCGGCGAAATAGAGGTAACGGCGATTGGCTTGCGATTCACCGGAAAAAGCGGCCTTCAGGTTACCCTCTGTTTTGCTTCCTTTGAGATTTTTCATAACTTGCTCCTCGTCGTCGTATTAATCACAACACGTTGAAATGAATTTATAAATTAAATCGAATGGGTCGATTTAGAATAATTCTAAAAAAGTCACGGGAAAAAGTCAACAGTGAGCGCCGATGAGATGGCCGAGGCAATGGAGATTAGGACTAATGTGACTATTCTTAAAAATGACGGCCACGCACGAACCGGATCCACGGAGTTAGCGGCCGCGATCGACGCGCCTAGGAGCGGCGGTGCAGTAACAACCAGCAGAGGGATCGCGTGATCTGAATTTACTCTTCTCCCACAAAAATGCATCGCGGGCCACTGCCTTTGGTTATGCATGTATTCGCCGACGGAAGGAGGAAAAATGGGTTGGCTAGCATGGTTATCTAAACTATATTTGAACGATTCGGCGTAAAAAGCAGTGACGCTAAGCTGATTTCACCATTATGGCAACCGCAAGCACGGCGACGAATCTGAGTGGCCTGGCGCTGAGGCTGGTGCGCGATAACCTTCTCAGCCCGACGGATGCGGAGCGCATCCAGGCGGAGGCGCTCGCCAAAAAAACTTCGTTCGTCACCCAACTGGTCGAAAGCAAAAAACTCGACAGTCCGACGATTGCCCGCGTGGCGTCCGAAGATTTCGGAATCCCGCTGTTCGAAATCAATTCGCTTGACCTGGAAATGGCCCCGGTCAAGCTGGTGGACGAAAAGATCATACGTCGCCATCACGTCCTGCCGCTGTACAAGCGTGGAACCAGGCTTTACGTTGCCGTTGCCGATCCGACCAATCTCCAGGCGCTCGATGAGATCAAATTCCATACCGGTCTTGGCACCGAGCCGATCCTTGTCGAAGAGGCAAAACTCGCTGCCATCATCGAAAAATCCCTGGATGCCCAGGATACCAGTCTCGCGGACCTGGCTGGCGACGACAGCCTGGAAAATCTCGAAATCATCGCGGGCGAAGAAGACAAAGAGGGCTTAGGGGTTGGCGGTGAGGAAGGTGTCAATGATGCGCCGGTCGTCAAGTTTGTGAACAAAGTGTTGATGGACGCAATCAACCGCGGCGCGTCGGACATCCATATTGAACCTTACGAGAAAACTTATCGTGTGCGCTACCGGCAGGACGGACAGTTACATGAAGTCGCCAGTCCGCCGCTGGCGCTCTCCGCCCGCATCGCTGCGCGTATCAAGATTCTCTCCAGGCTCGACATCGCGGAACGTCGTATTCCGCAGGACGGCCGTATCAAAATGCGCATTTCGAAAAATCGTGCCATAGACTTCCGCGTCAGCACCTTGCCGACTTTGTGGGGCGAAAAGATCGTGATGCGTATTCTCGATCCCACTTCCGCCACGCTTGGCGTGGAAAAACTTGGTTTCGAAGACTTCCAAAAGGCACTGTTCCTCGAGGCCATTCGTCGTCCTTACGGCATGGTGCTGGTTACCGGCCCCACCGGCAGCGGCAAGACCGTCACCCTCTAC
>DASPRK010000012.1:0-19284 GCA_035624495.1 Methylomirabilis sp. (SeqCode)
TCCGCGACGGTGAAATCGGGGTCGAGGTTGTCCGCCTGCGGCACCACGCCGGTGCGTGCGCGCACCGCGCGCCCGGCCGGCGGAATCGGCAGCCCGAAAACGCGGATCTCGCCGCCGCTCACCGGCGACTGCCCCAGCAGCAGCCGCAGCGTGGTGGTCTTGCCCGCCCCGTTCGGCCCGAGCAGGCCGAAGCAGCGCCCGGCCGATACGTTCAGATCGATCCCGCGCACGACCTCGCGGCCGTTGTATTGTTTGCGCAGACCTGCGATCTGTACGACAGATGACATGTGCTTACTCTACCGGGTTACCTGCGTGAACGGAATTTCATGTTTCGCTAACAGCGTGCAGAGTATTTCCCGGCGGGGTATTTTTTGGGCAAGGCAATTTTAATTGCTCGATGTTGTCATAAGGCGTGGCTTGTCGCTGACGACGCAGATTGTCCAGGGGGCAGCTTGCGGCCGAGGTTGTGTAAAAACATGCGAGCGCCACGTCGCGGTGCGAACGCGACGCCATCTTTGTTCAACGTTGCACAAGGTGTGGCGCTATTGGTATCACGATGGCAACTTCATTCTGGTTGTGTGGAGAAATCCAATTGCAACTCGGAGTTTTTACAAAGGCTGGGCCGAAAACGGTCAACCATATCGCTCACGATCAAACCTCTTCCAACGGAAACGCTTGGCTAACCTTTCTTGGTCGACCCCCATGGGCCGCGTTTGGGAGCCAATAGGCCCGCCAGCAGAACGGCAATAAGCGCATTGAGGAAAATCCCATCGAACTTCCCCGCGCCGCCGATGGATGCGATTGGCGCCCCGAGACCAGCCACCTTGTCCAGATTGAGAAGGTCGGCACCGATCAGGGTTCCGAGGCTTCCGGCCACGTAAGCGAGCGGCGCAGTGCGTTCGCGCGAAATGGCGAGGGCCACTATCGCGGTCGCGAGTGGCGGGACGAATATCGGCTCCCCTATACCGACCCCCGGGACCGGGTACGCCAGCAGATGAACGATAATCGTAACGAGGCAAATCGCGACGAGGGCCCTCCCGTAAAACCGGTTCTTGACGATGAGGTAGAGGGAAAGCAACGTAGGGACGATTGCGCCGCCGACGTTGACCGCGATGATCGTCCCCGGCGATTCGGTCACCACCGGAACGACGTACGGCACCCCGAAGAATTGAACGATTCCTGGAGCGTACATCCTCTCTGGCGGCAACTGGGCGACATCGATGTTGATGTAACTTCCCAGGAATGACAAAAGCAGCAGGGCCAGCATGAACCGCGGGCTCACGCCAACCCTCTCGTAGGTGTACTGCACGATATGCAGCTCGATGATAAAAACGACGATGGCGAAGAGTAGAAAAAGTCCAAAAAGGAATGGCAGCGTATGCGGAAAATAGTTCATGGCTTGGTTCAGTCGATCGACCGATAGCAATTGTCGAGGCGTATGCGATGAGGCCTGTCCGCCCTCGCGTCAGAAGTCGCCGCGAATGGCGGCAAGGAAACGCAACGCCAGTTGTGCGCCGACAAATCCGCGTTTCTAAAGGGCGTCTTTGACACGCTCAGTACGTCGCCGGGTAATGCGCGTTCCAGGCGCACATCGAACACGTACGCCTTGGCGGTTGCGACGGAACCTTTTCGTAATATCATCCGAGCAGGTCCCGCATGAAAAAGTACTGACATATCGATTGCCAGATCATCATGCGCAAGCGCCGTAATCCCACCGCAGGTTTCTGGGGACGATTCCATCCGTAGAGTCTGAAAACCAGTCTGCCAGAGCGTTCCGCCCAAGTCACTGAAGTTTTTCGCTGCTTTCTTTGTCCAATCGCCATATCCCGGGGGTGGTATACATATCGGACCTGTTCATGAACCATGAGGCACGGCCGCCTTGCAGTCTTTGCATGAAACGCAGGAAAACCTCAGGGTAACGATTGAACGCTGCCCCGATCACCCGGTCAAAAGGCGAATTGTGAACCTGTGGAGTCATCATTGGCAGGCTCTGCTATCGGAGGTCCAATGAAACGGCGCAATTTGCTCAAAGGTTTGGCGGCCGCGCCTGTTCTGGTCGCGCCGGTGTGGCGTGCTTGGGCGACAGAGCCGGCGCGCGGCTCGACGCGAGTGGAAGAGTTACAGAAGAACTGGAAGGATTTTCTTGCGAAAGACGCCGATGTTACGCTGACGACCGAACCGCTCCAGCGCTCGAACGAAGAGTGGAAGAAGATACTCACGTCGGCGCAATATGGCGTGCTGCGCGAGGACGACACCGAGCGCCCTTTCAGCAGCCCGTTGAACGATGAAAAACGGCCGGGAGTTTTCGTGTGCGCCGGTTGCGGTCTGCCGCTGTTTACGTCGGCGATGAAATACGACAGTGGCACTGGCTGGCCGAGTTTCTTTACCGTCATTCCCGGTCATGCCGGCACGAAGAAGGACAACTTCCTCATATATACCCGGACCGAGTACCACTGCATACGCTGCGGTGGCCATCAGGGACACGTGTTCGACGACGGCCCACTGCCCACCGGTCAGCGCTGGTGCAACAACGGGGTGGCGCTGCGTTTCATCCCGAAGACCGGCAAAGCCTGATTTTCGTCATCTATTTATTATGATCGGCGTGATTGGAAAATCGCGCCGATCTCTTCAAGTTGCCCATCCGGTTGATTCCGTCGATTCAAACGCAGTCCGCGCCACTGATCCGGGCGGCTGTTCCACTGGTCCGTACCGTCATGGCAGGCCGGAACGCGGGATTGTAGCTTTGGGTGATGGGGCGGGGGACACACGCCGTCCGGCCCCACGTGGAGAGACGCCGGAGACATGCACAAGAAACGCTTATCCAAGGTCCGTTCTCATCGCCGCGCCTCGTGGCTGTCGCGCGTGTGGCAAAACCTGAGCTTGCGCTGGCACGCGACGGGCAAGGGCCCGTTGATCGTCGTCGGCGCGATCGGCCTGGTCTTCGCCACGTTCGGTTATGTCATGTACGCCGTTTCCGCCCAGCAGGACGACATTCGGAACCTGACCTGTCTCGCGCTCAATGTGTATTTCGAGGCGCGCGGTGAACCCGTGGCCGGTCAATACGCGGTGGCCGAGGTCACCATGAACCGCGTGGCTTCGGGCCGTTACCCCGACACGGTCTGCGGCGTGGTGAATCAGAAAAACTGGGATCCGATCCGAAGGCGCTACGTGAGCGCGTTTTCCTGGACGGAGCTGACCCCGATGCCGGAACCAAGCGGCGAGGAGTGGGACCGCGCCTGGGAAATCGCGGAGGCGGTTTACTACGGGCCGCGCGCTCCAGCACTGGACAACGCGCTGCTGTACCACGCGCGCCATATCAAGCCGAGCTGGGCCCGCGGCCGGACGCCCGTCGCCCGGATCGGTAATCATGTGTTCTATCGGTAGCGCGCGTCGCAATAACAGAAAAGTATTCGCTCAGCGGTTCTTTCCGTCAGTCCCGATTCCCTCCTGAAGCGACATCGGTTATGTTCACCGGCCGACACTGCGCCGTAAAGCTGAAATAACCCGCACGGTGTAGGTGAATTCTTGAGCGACAGGAGCGCATGAGCATGCCCAGATTGAACGACAAAGTGGTGATCATCACGGGCGCGGCCGGCAATCTTGGCCGCGCCGTGGCCAGCCGCGTTCAGGCGCAGGGCGGCCGGATGGTGCTGGTCGAGCGGTCAGGCGAACACTTGAAGGCCGCCTATGGCGCGCTGAAGGATTCGGCGCAGCACTGGCTCGCGAGTGGCGTTGACATGACCGACGCCAATGCGGTGAGCGCGATGGTGGACGAGGCGCACCGGCGTTTCGGGCGGATCGACGGGCTGGTGAACACCGTCGGCGGATTCCGTGGCGGCAAGCCGGTGCACGAGGCCGATCTCGCGGAATGGGATTTCATGTACGACATCAACGTGCGCACCGCACTGCACGCCTGCCGCGCGGTGATTCCGTACATGCTCAAGTCGCAAAGCGGTCGCATCGTCAACGTCGCGAGCCGCAACGCGTTTCAGGGCAGCCCGCACTACGCCGCCTACAGTGCCGCCAAGACGGCGGTGTTGCGGCTCACCGAAAGCCTCGCGGGCGAGCTCAAGACGCGCGGAATCAACGTCAACTGCATCGTGCCGGGAACAATTGACACCCCGCAGAACCGCGAGGCCATGCCCAGGGCGGATTTCTCCACCTGGGTTCCGCCCGAAGACCTCGCGCACGTGGTTGCGTTCCTGTTGTCGGACGAAGCGCGCTCGGTCACCGGCGCCGCGGTGCCGGTGTACGGGCGGAGCTGAGTCAGCGGCCAGCTGATTTTCGAAAAGCCGCCCAACCCGGCGGCTTTTCGCTCGTGACCCGCGAACGCTCTAACCGGCGCGGGAACGAACTCATGATTTATTTTTTCTCCAGCGACAATGTCGCTCGCCTCGACTGTCCGCGATCAAGAAATTCTTAAAACTCGAATTCTCCTGGCTTGAGATGCGCGGAGTGGTTCGGCGCGCGTTTGAATGTCATCTTGGCGAGACATGTTCGTCACGGAATAGTCACGCGCCACTCCTAGGATGCTCCGCGATTCGAACCCCCGCGCTGCACGCGAGGGTTCGAGGCTCTTAAACCACGCATCCACGCAGCAATAGAGTAAGGAGACCGTTATGAAGAAAAGAGCTACAGCACTCGGCCTGTTGGCCACGGCGCTGGTGAGCACGGCGTTCGCCGCCGAGGGTCCGGTTCCCCGGGGCATCCCGCATCTCGACCACGTGTTCCTCATCATGATGGAGAATCACGGCTACGGCCAGATTCTCAACAACCCGAACGCGCCGTTCATCAACCAGCTCGCGAAGTCCGCCAATCTGGCGACGAATTATTTCGCCGTGGGGCATCCGAGCCTGACGAATTATCTGGAAGTCGTCGGCGGATCCAACTTCGGCGTGCAGACCGACAACAACCCCGACTGGCATAACACCGGCTGCGTCACCAACCTCGCCTCGGGGATCGCCGCCACCGACAACCCGTCGAGCCCGAGCGTTTGCCCGATCTGGGGCACCGGCACCGACGCCGCCACACCCGCCATCGACACCACGAACGAAACCCAGGGCCTTCCCGGAGACAACAACATCGATGGGATTCAATCCGTGCCGGTCGCCGCCAATACGGTCGGCAAGACCATCGCCGATCAGCTCGTCGCCTGGGGCCAAAGCTGGAAGAGCTATCAGGAAAGCCTGCCGCCTGGCGGCGCCGATCTGGTCAACTACAGCGACGGCTTCTTCACCAATAGAACCGATTTCAGCCAGATCCAGCCGACGCTCAGTCCGCCGCTGTCGCAGGGCGACGTCGTGGCGCTGTACGCGGTCAAGCACGTGCCGTTTCTGTATTTCCGCAGCGTGCAGGAAGGCAACGACCCGCGCAACAGCATGAACAACATCGTCGACTTCGAAGGTCCGCGCGGCCTGTTCGCCGATCTGCGCTCCGGCCGCGTGCCGGCGTTCTCGTTCATCGCGCCGAACCAGTGCAACGACCAGCACGGCCGCGGCAACGGCGGCGCATTCTGCAACTACGATCCCGCGAGCAATGGTACCCAGGCCGGGCTGAATCCGGCGCTGATTTTCCGCGGCGACGTGACGATGCAGAAACTCGTGACCTCGATCAAGAGCTCGCCGGCCTGGCGCGACGGCAACAATGCCATCGTCGTTGTGTGGGACGAAAACGACTACAGCACCGCCCCCAACACCAATCAGGTCGTGCTGATCGTTGATACCAACTACGGCGCCGACGGCGTGCAAAGCGCGAAGCGCTACACCCATTTCTCACTGCTCAAGTCGCTCGAGGCCGGGTTCGGATTGCCTTGCCTCAACCACGCCTGCGACAAGGACGCCGAGGTGATGTCGGACCTGTTCGGCGGCCATCGCGGTTCGTACTGAACAAGTTCGCGCCATCGCAGGACTGTCGGGTCTTTATCGACCTGATCAGCCCCGGGAGTCAGATGACCCCCGGGGCTGATTTTTGCAGTGGTTAGCCTTTATAAGCGTTAACTCGAGCGCGGCGCCGACTTCGCCGAGAAATTGTCGACAAACTGTTTCAATTCCGCTTCGTTGAGATCGGACACCGCCCAGAATTCCATTCCTCCGCGCGCCCAGTGAAGCAGGTTGTAGCCCTGGCGTGTGAACGCTTGCAGCTTCTGTTCGCGTCCGTTCTCGCGCGGCCAGACGAAGAGATTGATCACGTGCAGGCGGTGACGGTAAACCAGGGCCGCCACCGGGTGGTCGTTCACGTAGTCGAGACGGCCGCCGATCAGCGGAAAACCCTGCGCGGTCAGATCGTCGACCGGCGGCGAATAGTCGAGTTTGCCGTCGAACCAGGGTTTGACCGTGTGTTGGTCGGAAGACGCGACATCCGCCAGATGATTCGCCATCAGCGAGCGCACGTGACTCGACACGAGGTCGTCCACCAGGCGGTCTTGCGGCGTTGGCAGGGCGAGGTAAAGCGCCGCGCTCACGCTCAGCACCACGGCCGCGGCGATGGCGACGGCGGTATTCCATCGGCGCTGCCAGCGCGCAGGCGGGCGGGCCGGCTCGTCCACCTGTCCGCGGAGAGCAAAACGCAGGCGCTCGCGCAGCTCCTCCGGCGCGCGATGATAGCCGGCGTCGCGCCGCACGGCGGCACGCAGCGCGCGCTGCTCGTCGTACAGCGCGCGGCAGGCGGCGCAGGACCGCAGATGCTTGTCGACATCGACGACCCGCAACAGGTCGAGCTCCTGGTCGAGATAAAGATGCACGAGGTCTCTGGCTTCTGCACAGTTCACGTCATGCCTCCCGCACCAATATCTGAAGATGTTTGTACAAAAGTTTGCGGGCACGCGACAGGCGCGACATCACCGTGCCCAGCGGGATGCCGGTAATGGCGGCGATCTCCCGGTATGACAGATCCTCGAGTTCCTTCAACACGAGGACTTCGCGGAATTCCTCCGGTAATTGTTCGAGCGCACGGTTCACGAGGGCGCGATCGTCTTCGCGCAGCATGAGTTTTTCCGGACTCTCATCGCACGGCTCGCCGGAGACGAGCGAGGTCTCCGCCGCTCCCGACCCGGGCAGATCGTCGAGCGAGGCATTGACGCGCAGTCCGCGGTTCTGCTGCAGCCAGGTGTAACTGGTGTTGCGCACGATGGCGAGCAGCCAGGAGCGCGCGTTGTCCCCATGAAAGCCATCGAAAAACTTGAAGGCGCGCAAGTACGCCTCCTGCACCACGTCGTGCGCATCGTGATCGTTGCGCGTGAGCCAGCGCGCCAGGTTGTAGGCGGCGTCGAGGTGCGGCAGTGCCAATTCCTCGAAACGTCGGACATGGTGCGACTCAGCCAATTCTCGGGTCCTTGGATCGTCCTTCATGGTCAATACCGCTTTTGGCCGTGGTTTATTCCCGGACGATTTCGGTGCGTCGGGAATATTCTGCCGGCCCGGTCGGTATTGCATTGGTACGGAATCACTACCTTACCGCAACCGGAGGATACGAGCATGAAAATCAACCGACGTGACTTCATCAAGCTGGCCGGAATCGGCGGCGTGGTATTCGCCTCCGGCCTGAACCGAGCGGCCTCCGCCGCCTATGGCACGGGCGCTGCCGCCGAAGATTTCTATTTTGTCCAATTGTCCGATTGCCATTGGGGTTTCGAGGGTCCGCCCAATCCTGATGCAAAAGTGACGCTGAGAAAAGCCGTCAAGGCGGCCAACAGTCTGGAAGAGCAGCCGGACTTCATCGTATTCACCGGCGATCTCACGCACACCACCGACGACCCGAAGGAGCGCCGGAAGCGCATGGCGCAATTCCGTGACATCGTCGCCGACCTGAAGGTGAAGACGGTGCACTTCATGCCGGGCGAACACGACGCTTCATTGGACCAGGGCCAGGCGTTTCAGGAGTTCTTCGGCAAGACGCATTACACCTTCGATCACAAAGGTGTCCACTTCATCGTGCTGGATAACGTTTCCGATCCGCGGGCCATGATCGGAGAGGCGCAGCTCCAATGGCTCGCGGCCGATCTCGCGCAGTTGCCGAAGGAAGCGAACATCGTGGTGTTCACGCACCGGCCGTTGTTCGATCTTTATCCGCAGTGGGACTGGGCCACGCGCGACGGCGCCAAGGCGGTGGACTTGCTGATGCCGTATTCCAACGTTACCGTGTTTTACGGGCACATCCATCAGGAACATCACCACATGACCGGACACATCGCGCATCATGCCGCCAAGTCGCTGATCTTCCCGTTGCCAGCGCCCGGTTCGCAGCCAAAACGCACGCCGCTGCCTTGGGACGCGGCGCATCCCTACAAAGGCCTGGGCTATCGCAGCGTCGACGCCGAGGTCGAAAAACACGAGTACGACCTGACCGAATTGCCGGTGGAGAAAGGATAACAGCATGAAGCTCAGCACGCGTGGACTCAAAATCGTCGCCCTTGCCGCCTTCCTCGGCGTGGGTAGCGTCGCCGCGCACGTGGCGGCGCAACCCGAGGAGCAGGTAATCAAGATCGTGGCGAAGAAATTCGACTACACGCCGAACGGGATCACGCTGAAGAAGGGAGTGCCGGTGGTGCTGGAATTCACCTCGGCCGACGTGTTGATGGGATTCAACTCGCCCGACCTGCATGTGCGCGCTGACATTGTTCCGGGGCAGGTGACCCGGGTGCGCATTGTCCCCGAGAAGGCCGGAACCTTCGCATTCTTCTGTGACATATTTTGCGGGTCAGGGCACGAGAATATGACGGGGACCATTACCGTTATAGAGTAATCATGCCGTAAGCCATGACAGGAATTTCAAAAATAGAAGAACCTGCTTCGGCAATGTGCCGTGCACCAGTGTCACGCGAAGCGATCACCCTAGGGCACGACGCGATACGGCCGCGCGCCGTCGCGTTGCAGCCGTGTCTCGCGCTCGTCGCGCAGGAGGTAAAACCGGCGAGCCCGGCGTACACGTTCAGACGCGTGATGCCCATCGCGTGGTCGTGGTACCACAGCGTCGCCGCCTCCTGATCGTTCAAGTATTCGCAGACCTCGCGGCGAAACAGCGGGCCCCGTTCCTTGAACGGGGCGAGAACCAGGCCTCGGGATAGCCGTCGCTGTGATCCGGCACGTGGCCGCCATGCAGATGTACGACCGTGCGCACGAAGGGCCGGCAGTGGGAGTGATCGTGCGTCGCATCGGGGCCGCAGGGCACGGTGGTGTCGACCGGCAGTAGATGTTTTTCCGGCAGCGCGTTTTCCCAGCACACCCGCACCGGGCGCCTGCGGCGCGCTTCGATCGTCGGCCCTGGATACATCGCGCGCGCGTCGCCGGCGGCGTAGCCCCAGACCGTGGCGCGCAGCGGCTTGCCGGTGTCCGGATCGACTAGGCCCAGTTCCTGCTCGACCGGCTGCATGCGGATGCGGCAGTCATCCACGCCCGGGTCGCGCGCAGTGTCGGGCGCGGCTGCCGCGGTGAGCGGATTGGGCAAGGCATTCACGATCTTGGGCTGGCTCGCCGGATCGAGCCGGTCGGCGGCGCGTGGCGGCGCGTGGGCGTAAGCGCCAAGCAGCGCGAGTGCAACGAGCCCGGCGGCCGTGGTCGCGCGCAGGCTCATGGCGATCCGTTCTCCGGGCGATTCAACATAAGGACGTCCCGCTGTCCGTCATATTATGCCGACTCGTTCCGCGGGTGCGCGGACCGCGAAAGGTCAGGCGCCGAGCTCTTCGAGCAGTCCGGCCAGGTCGTCGGCGTGTTCCTCCTCCATCGCGAGGATGCCCTCCATCATGCGGCGCGTGGTGGAATCGTTGTTGCCGAGGTAGGCGATCATCTCGCGGTAGGAGTCGATCGCGATACGTTCCGCGACCAGGTCTTCCTTGATCATGTCGATGAGCGTGTCGCCTTCGACGTATTCCGCATGGCTGCGTGTGGCCAGACCCTCCGGCGAGAAATTGGGTTCACCACCGAGCTGCACGATGCGCTGGGCGATCTGGTCGGCGTGCTGCTGCTCCTCGTTGGCATGCTGCAGGAACTCGGTTGCTACACCTTCCGCGTTGATCCCGCTGGCCATGTAGAAGTGGCGCTTGTAACGCAACACGCACACGATCTCGGTGGCGAGCGCCTCGTTGAGCAGCTTGATCACGGTATCGCGGTCGGCCTTGTAACCGGCGGTGACCGCGCCGCGCTCGATGTGCTCGCGCGCGCGGTTGCGTAAGGTCTGAATGTCGCTGAGAAAGGGTTTGTCTGCCATGGTTGTGTCTCCTTGGGTTTTTGGTCATTGCTTGATGGAAAGGGTTTGCCGTTCGCCGGCCGCATCGGCGAGGTAGTAGCGGCGCGCCGCGCCGCCGGGCGCGAATTCGAAAACGAGCGGAACACCGGTCGGAATCTCGAAGCGCTCGACGTCGTGCTCGGACATGTTTTCGAGCCGCATGACCAGGGCGCGCAGGGTATTGCCGTGTGAAACCACCAGCACACGTTCGCCGCGCGCGACCGCCGGGGCGATCGACGCCTCCCAATAGGGCCACAAACGCGCCGCGGTGTCGGCGAGCGATTCGGTTGCCGGCAGCAGCGACGGGTCGAGGTCGGGGTAGGCGTCGCGATGGCGCACGTAACGCGGTTCGTCCGGGGCGAGCGGCGGGGGACGCTCGTGTAAACCGCGCCGCACGCGCTCCAGTTGCCGCGCGCCGTGCGTGGCGGCGTACGCCGCCTTGTTAAGGCCTTCGAGTGCGCCGTAGTGACGTTCGTTCAAGCGCCAGCTTCGTTCGACCGGCAGGTCTTCCTGGCCTAGCCCATGCAGGACGATGTCGAGGGTTTCCGTGGAACGCCGCAGACGCGAGACGAAGGCGCGGTCGAAGCGGTAGCCATGCGCGCGCAACAGCGCGCCGGCACGGCGCGCCTCCGCTCGCCCGGCCTCGGTGAGCCCGACATCGGCCCAGCCGGTAAATCGGTTTTCCAGGTTCCAGACGCTCTGCGCGTGGCGCAGCAGCACCACCGGGACCGTGGCGGTACGCGCGCGATTCATGCGAAGTACATCGCGATCAGCGGAACGATCAGCCATGCCAGCCCCTTGGCCGCGAAGAACGCGAATCCCCACGCCCCGAGTCGCGCCAGCTTGCGGGCATGCGGTTCCAGGGCCGGTATCCGTGAAACGATCGCGTTCATGGTCATGCTCATGCCAGCGCGGTGTCAAGCAGCATCATGGTGACGAAACCCCCGGTCACGCCGAGCGTGGCCGACTGCTCGTGGCCGTGACGGTGCGATTCCGGAATGATCTCGTGCGAGATCACGAACAGCATTGCCCCGGCCGCGAAAGTGAGCGCGAATGGCAGCAGCGGGTGCGTGAACGTGACCACGGTGGCGCCGAGCAGTCCGGCGAGCGGCTCGACCAGGCCGGTGGCGGCGGCCAGCGCGAAGGCCACGAGGCGCGAGTAACCGACGGTCATGAGCGCGAGCGCCACGGCCAGCCCTTCGGGCATGTTCTGGATGCCGATTCCGGTGGCGAGGCTCGCGGCCTCGGCGTGTTCGCCGCCGCCGAAGGCGACGCCGACCGCGAGGCCCTCGGGGAAGTTGTGCAGTGTAATGGCGAAGACGAACAGCCATATCTGTTTGATACGCCGGCCATCGGCGCCTTCGGTGCCCTTGATGAAGTGTTCGTGCGGCACGAAGCGGTCGGCCGCCCAGAGAAAGAGCGCGCCGGCGAGCATGCCGGCGGCCGCGATCCCCGCGGCGACGCCGCGGCTGCCCCACAGCGTCTGCGCCGTTTCCACGCCCGGGACGATGAGCGAGAACGAAGTCGCGGCGAGCATCACGCCGGCGCCGAAGCCGAGCATTGTGTCCTGCGCGCGTTGCGAGATCGAGCGCGTCGCGAAGATCGGCAGCGCGCCCGCCGCGGTCGCCAGGCCCGCCGCCAGGCTCGCAACCGCGCCGTAGGCGATGCGTTCGTCCGCCGCGACGAGCGCCCAGGCGATCGCCGTGACCGCCACGGCGAACAACGCCGGCGGCACCCAGCGTGCCAGGCTGTCGTGGCGGTGTCCGATGGCGAGTGTGGCGGAAGACATGGTCATTTCCTCAGGGCAGCACGTCCCGCGCGGACGGCATGGCCGGTGGTTCGATCGGCACGGCGTCAGCGCTGTCCACGCCGAAGGCCAGCGCGATGAACCACTGGTGCTGTTCGCGCGTCACGCGTGTTTCTGAATTCGTGCTGTGCGTCATGATTCTCTCCTTGGACTGAGGTCCCGGGCGCGGGTTTCGGCCCGCGCCCGGATTCCCACAGGCCGCTTTCACGCTTGTTGACATCGACTCCGGAATCACGCCAGGTCGAAGCGATCCAGGTTCATCACCTTGTTCCACGCCGTCACGAAGTCCTGCACGAACTTCTTCTGCGCGTCCGCCGCGGCATAGACCTCGGCCAGGGCGCGCAGCTCGGAGTTCGAGCCGAGTATCAGATCGACCCGGGTGCCGGTCCACTTCGCTTTGCCGGTCTTGCGATCGCTGCCCTCGAACAGGTCCTTGTCGGCCGAGGTCGGCTTCCAGGTGGTGCCCATGTCGAGCAGGTTCACGAAGAAGTCGTTGGTCAACGCCTCCGAACGGTTGGTGAAGACACCGTGCCTGGTCTGGCCGACGTTGGTGTTCAGCACACGCATGCCGCCTACCAGCACCGTCATCTCCGGCGGGGTCAGCGTCAGCAGCTGCGCCTTGTCCACCAGCAGCTCCTCGGCCCGGACGGTGTACTTGGCCTTCTGATAGTTGCGGAAGCCATCAGCGATCGGCTCCAGCACGGCAAAGGCCTCGACATCGGTTTGTTCTTGCGAGGCGTCCATGCGGCCCGGCGCGAACGGCACCTTCACCTCGACGCCGGCATTCTTCGCCGCTTTCTCAACGCCAGCGCAACCGGCGAGCACGATCAAGTCCGCGAGCGAGACCTTCTTGCCGCCCGCGGCTGCCTTGTTGAACTCGGCCTGGATGCCTTCCAGCACCTTCAGCACCTTTGCCAGTTCGGCCGGCTGGTTGACTGCCCAGTCCTTCTGCGGCGCGAGACGAATGCGGGCACCGTTGGCGCCGCCGCGCATGTCGGAACCACGGAACGTGGACGCCGACGCCCAGGCGGTCGACACCAGTTGCGCGACCGTAAGGCCCGACGCCAGTACCTTGGCCTTGAGCGCGGCGATGTCCTGCTCGTCGATCAACTTGTGATTGACCGCCGGGATCGGGTCTTGCCAGATCAGCTCTTCCTTCGGAACCTCCGGGCCGAGATAGCGGGCGCGCGGCCCCATGTCACGGTGCGTCAGCTTGAACCACGCCCGGGCAAACGCGTCCGCAAACTCGTCCGGGTTCTCCATGAAACGCCGCGAGATCTTTTCGTACGCCGGGTCGAAGCGCAGCGAGAGGTCCGTGGTCAGCATGGTCGGCGCGATGCGCTTGGACTTGTCGTGCGCATGCGGCACGGTGCCGGCGCCGGCGCCGCCCTTCGGAATCCATTGATGAGCACCGGCCGGGCTCTTGGTCAGCTCCCATTCGTAACCGAACAGGTTCCAGAAGAAATTGTTGCTCCACTTCGTCGGCGTGGTGGTCCAGGTGACTTCCAGGCCGCTGCCGATCTGGTCACCGCCCTTGCCGCTGCCGAAGCTGCTCTTCCAACCCAGGCCCTGCTCCTCGATGTCGGCCGCTTCCGGCTCGGGACCCACATGCGAGGCCGGGCCGGCGCCGTGGGTCTTGCCGAAGGTGTGGCCGCCGGCGATGAGGGCCACCGTCTCTTCGTCGTTCATCGCCATGCGCGCGAAGGTCGTGCGGATGTCCCTGGCCGCCGCGACCGGATCCGGGTTGCCGTTGGGACCTTCCGGGTTCACGTAGATCAGGCCCATCTGCACCGCCGCGAGCGGGTTTTCGAGGTTCTCGTGCTTGCCGGAGTAGCGCTGGTCCTCCAGCCACTTCTTCTCGGCACCCCAGTAAATGTCCTTTTCCGGTTCCCAGATGTCCTCGCGCCCGCCGCCGAAACCGAAGGTCTTGAATCCCATCGATTCGAGGGCGACGTTGCCAGTGAGAATGATCAGGTCAGCCCAGGAAATTTTCCGGCCATACTTCTGCTTGATCGGCCAAATCAGCCGGCGCGCCTTGTCGAGGTTGACGTTGTCGGGCCAGCTGTTGATGGGAGCAAAGCGCTGGTTGCCGGTGCCGGCGCCGCCGCGGCCGTCGCCGGTGCGGTAGGTCCCCGCGCTGTGCCAAGCCATGCGGATGAACAAAGGTCCGTAATGACCGAAGTCCGCCGGCCACCAGTCCTGCGACTGGGTCATGAGTTCACGGAGGTCCTTCTTCACGGCCTCCAGGTCGAGCGTCTTGAATTCCTTGGCGTAGTTGAAGTCCTCGCCCATCGGATTGGACTTGGAAGTATGCTGGCGCAGAATGTCGAGCTTCAACTGGTTCGGCCACCAGTCCCGGTTCGACGGGCCGGCGCCGGCAACGTGATGGAACGGGCATTTTGCTTCGGTCATGTCTTTGCTCCTTGAAAAGTCTGGTTTCAGGGGGGAACCGCCGCAACGACAGTTCGTGAGCGGATTCTGGTGCCTGACCTCGTATCGTTCAAATTGATTGTTTCTATCTGTTATATTGACTTGGTAGATACCGACGGGAGGGGGACCCCCCCTGTGAATGCGCGACATGCAGGCTCGCACATCCAAATGCCGCCGGCTTTGCGGCAGTTAAAATGGATTCCATCCATGTGCGATATCGCCGGTTTGAATAGGAGGTCGCTATGACATTGCGGGAGTTGCGCTATCTGGTGGCGGTGGCCGAGGAGGGGCAGGTGGCGCGCGCCGCCGCGCGCTGCCACGTCGGCCAGCCGACCTTGAGCACCCAGCTCAAGAAGCTGGAGGACACGCTCGGCGTGCAGCTGTTCGAGCGCGGCCCGCGCGGGCTCAAACCGACGGCCGCCGGCGCGCCCATCATCGCCCAGGCGCGTGTCGTGCTCGAGGAAGCCCAGAAGCTGCGCGATCTCGCGCGCGCCACGCAGGACCCGATGACCGGAGCGCTGCGCGTGGGGGCGATCCCGACACTCGGGCCGTATTTGCTGCCGCATCTGCTGCCGGCGATCCGCAAGACCTATCCGAAGCTGCGGTTGCTGCTGAGCGAGAGCCTTACCGCCCAGCTGCTCGAAGCCCTGCACCGGCACACGCTCGATGCCGCGCTGCTGGCGCTGCCGGTGGCGCGGGAGGGACTCGAGACCATGGCGTTGTTTCGCGAGCCGTTCGAGTTGGCGTTGCCGGCGGGGCATCGCCTCGCGAAGAAAAAGCGCGTGGCGCCGCAAGACCTCGCCGATGAGAACCTGCTGCTGCTGGCGGAAGGACATTGTCTGCGCGATCAGGCGCTCGACGTCTGCGGGACAGCGATGCGTGCGTCGCGCGAGGAAGTGCAGGCGACCAGCCTCGAAACGCTGCGCCAGATGGTCGCGGCCGGCATCGGTTGCACGCTGCTGCCGCGGCTCTCTACCTTGGGCGGCGCGCGTCCTGACAATCGGCTGATCGAGCTGCGGCCATTTACCCTGCCCGAACCCACGCGGCTGATCGCGCTCGCGTGGCGCGCCCGTGGCGCGCGCGCCGAGGCGGCGCGCCGGCTCGGCGAGCTGATCCGCGCGCACCTGCCGCACGGCGTGCTCAAGGCCTGACTCGTTACCTCGGCGAATCCGGAAACGATGTCGCCATGACATCGCGGTCTGCGGTCTCCGATTCCAACGTTCCGGCGTCGTGCGGTTTGTTAACGTTTCATTTATGTCCTATCGACCGGTTTCTGGGTCGTAAGTGGCCGATGTTTTTGCTCAGGATCGGCCGGTGCCGAAAATCACAGCCCTGTCATTGGCGAATTGGTAGTTTTGCCCGAAAACTGGCGAATTGATTTCTCTTCCATATACTCTTTAAGTAAGTGGGTGAGTTCCTTGCGCATTGCCCCACTGTCATCGGGTCGCGCTGATATGACTTTAACCCGCTGATCCATCTTCGGTGTTACGTTGATACTGCAAGTCGGCTTGCCGGACGCTCGTCACTACCGGCGCCTTTCTTTTCGATCGGGTATCGCGCCGACGCCGTCGACGATCGATGAAATGGCGGCCGCGCTTGAGCGCTCCGGATCGTGGCATCTTGGCCGTGGTCGACCATCGAGGAGATACGCCATGCATCATTTACGCCCCATTCTTGCACTTGGTGTCAGCATCGCCTTTCTATTTCTGTCGAGCACGGCCGCCGCCTTGACCCCCGGCGTCACAAACAACGCCATCGTCCTCGGACAGTCCGCGGTATTTTCCGGGCCGTCGGCGAAACTCGGTGCGGCGATGCGCGAAGGCGCACTGAGTTACTTCGACGATGTCAACGCCGACGGCGGGATCAACGGCCGCAAGGTCAAGCTGGAGTCGCTCGACGATGGTTACGAGCCGGATCGCGCCAAGGCCAATACCGAGCGACTGATCAGGGACGACAAGGTTTTTGCGCTGTTCGGTTACGTGGGTACGCCGACGAGTTACGCGGTGCTGCCGATGGTCACCGCAGCCAGGGTGCCTTTCTTTGCGCCCTTTACCGGCGCCCAAGGATTGCGCGAGCCCTTCAATCGTTATGTTTTCAACATCCGCGCGAGCTATTTCGACGAGACCGAACAACTGGTGAACTGGCTCAATCTCAATTACAAGAAGCGCATTGCCGTGTTCTACCAGGACGACGCTTACGGCAAGGCCGGACTCGACGGGGTGACCCGGGCGATGAGCCGGCGCGGTCTGCAAATCGTGTCGACCGGCACGGTGCAGCGCAACACGGTCGAGGTCGCCGACGCGGTGCGAACCATCCACACGGGTCGTCCACAGGCCGTTATCCTGATCAGTGCCTACACGTCCTGCGCCGCATTCATTAAGGCTTACCACGCCCGCTGGCCGGCGGATGACCCGAGCTATCTCAACGTGTCGTTCGTCGGCTCCGAGGCTCTGGCCCACGAGCTTGGCTCCGACGGCGACGGGGTGATCATCTCCCAGGTGGTGCCCTACTACCTCGACCCGTACTACGCCGTGGCCACTGAATTCCGCCAATCCCTGGCGCGCCATTTCCCGGACAGCAAACCGTCCTTCAACAACCTCGAGGGATACATGGCGGCGCGGACCTTCGTGGAGGGATTGCGCCGGGCCGGGCCGGATCTCACGCGCGACAATTTCATCGCCGCGCTCGAAACCTTGCGCAACTACGACTTGGGCAATTTCTCAGTGACGTTCACGCCCAACAACCACAACGGTTCCAACCTGGTGTTGTTGACGATCATCGTCGGCAAGGAAACCTTCGTGCCGTTTTCCGCCGATGTCCGTCGTGCCGGTGGGCCGTGATCCGGTAAACATCGTTCTCGTGCGAGTCGAAGGTGCCGGCGGCGACCTCGTGCAGCAGCGAATTCACTTCCACAGGTGCATGAGCTTGGCATCGACGAGCGTGATGTGCGTGCGTCGTCGTTTTCCGAACTTGTCGCCCAGGCGCTTGGCGAGCCCGAGCCCGCCGGCGCCGCCACCGACCATCACGATCCGATGCGGTTCCATGGCGGCATTTAAAGGCTGGGAACTGAGCCCGGCACGTTGACATCGTTTGGAGACACGGTTTTGAGTTCCTCGGCCCTCAAATTATGTAGAGCCGGCGTGCGAAATCCAGCCAGCATTCATGGTGTTGGAATTTCTTACACATTTTTTTCTCGAACATTTATGAAGATCTATGGCGAAAATGGGGAAACTGCAGCTTGAATGATTCAAAATCCCGGAATTGATGTCGAAAAAATTTACATTTCAGGTTTTTTGTTTTTCCAATATGGAATCAAATTGACCTCAATTACATGATCTTAATAGCAAATCGAATTTGAGGAACGTTTTATGCTACTAACGCAATGCGCACCTAGCCCGAGCAAACGGGAAGGATGGCGTAATCGTGATGTAACGACTGTCTGGCAGAATCGCACATCGCCATTGCGATGGACAAAATAAAAGCGATTTGGAAGTTAATATTGAATGCGGTGTTGGATAAGTTGGAAGAGCGGAATGGAATACAAGAATTGGCTGAAAGGAATTCTCGTAGCGGCAGCGCTCGCTTCTGGAGTCGCGCACGCTGGCACAGTAGCTCCCGCGCTGACCGGGGTTGTGAATATTACCGATGGCGGCTCGGCCACATGGTACTTGCCAAGCAGTTATTCGCCCAACGGCGACGGGACCTATGACTATACGGGTACCGTGGCCAACCCGTCGCTCTGGAACTTTGTTTGGGATATCACGGTAAACCCGGACCCCTTCATTGACGCTACGCTGACGATCACCAATAACACTTCGAGCACCAAACACTTCGACTTCCTGTTCACGCTACCGGTGGGTTCGCCCTTCGCCTCGGGCCTGAAGAGCGGAAGTTTGAGCGGCTCCTTTAAGGACCTGAACAACAGCGGTTCCGTTTCGCTGAGCAACTTCGATTGGCACGGACTGATCGACACCAATGATGCGATGTCTTTGATCTCCGGCACCTTCGGCTGTGGCGGAGCGGGTTGCCTGGGTAGCATTGGCACCGTCAGTGATGGTCCGCTGTCCTCCGGACCGGTGAATTCGACCATCGGCACCCATATCGTGTTCGATCTCTCGGCTGGTGACCAAGCCTCATTTACAAGTCACTTCGAGGTCGTACCCACCGTTGTGCCGATCCCGGGCGCGGTCTGGCTGTTTGGCTCTGGCCTGTTGGGTTTGGCGGGCATCGCGCGACGCAAGAAATTTTAACGACCAAGCGAATTTTCAAGCTTGCGGTTTAAAAAACAATAAAGCAAAGGAAGCAGCGATCAAGATTGTAGCGAACAGCTAAAAAAACAGTGAAGGAAAATATCGGAGAAAATCTCGTGTCATTCCCTCTGCGCAATCTGCTGTTCGGCGTGGTAGCCATGGTGGTTTCGATGGCGGCCAATGCCGCCTCGGTGACACTGGTGGATGTCGCTAACTCCCAGAACCGCGATGGTTTCTACGCGGGTTTTTACACCCTTAAGGTTAATGGCCAGGATATCCTCGCGATGTGCGACGACTTCACGACCAACACCACTCTGGGCGAGAACTGGACGGCGAATATTTATAACTATTCGGACGTCAATTCCGGGGCCGGCAAATTTGGCCCCAACCCCGTACTCTACAGTCAGGTCGGTTACCTCTACAGTCTGGCACCGAGCGCGGACTATACCAATCAGGCTGATATCGATAATGCAATCTGGAAAATCATGGACCCGAGCGTACTGTTGGCCAACGCCAATGCCACGTCGTATTACAACACGGCGACTAGTGGTGCCTATGATACATTCAATTGGTCGGCTT
>DASPRK010000018.1:0-36016 GCA_035624495.1 Methylomirabilis sp. (SeqCode)
GCGGCCTCGATTACCGCGTCGAAGGACGCGAGCACCTGCCCGCGGGCGCGGCGATCATCATGTCCAAGCACCAGTCGGCGTGGGAGACCATCGTGTTCCAGGAAATCTTTCCGGCCCAGACCTGGGTGCTCAAGCGCGAGCTGATGTGGATTCCGCTGTTCGGCTGGGCGCTGGCGCTGCTGCGACCGATCGCCATCGACCGCGGCGCCGGCCGCAAGGCAATCGAGCAGGTGATCGCACAAGGACGGGAGCGCCTGCAGTCCGGGATCTGGGTGGTGGTGTTTCCGGAAGGCACACGCGTCGCGCCGGGAACCCGGCGGCGTTACGGCGTCGGCGGCGCAGTGCTCGCGGCCGAAACCGGCTACCCGGTGGTGCCGGTGGCGCACAACGCCGGTTCGTTCTGGCCGCGGCGCGGCTTCCTCAAGCGCCCCGGCACCATCCGCGTCGTCATCGGCCCTGCTATCGATCCCCGCGGCAAGAAAGCCGAGGAGATCCTCCGGCGGACGGAGGAGTGGATCGAAGGTACGATGGCCGATCTGGAAAGGAGGCAGGTTGGAAACCCGCCAGCGAAAACGGGCGATGTCAGCGCTTAACGACTGAGCTCAGCCGCGCCAGCGCGTAATCGCCAACATTGGTTGGAGCAAGTTATGGGGTTACTTGAATGTGACGGTGCCCGGGCATGTTTGGCCTTATTTGGTTCTTCATAAAATACTCGATACTCTCCAAGTTGCTGGTTTTTGAGTAACCGCGGTTAAACCGCTGACATCGCAAAAAACAGGCAGCGCCCAGCCAGCATTCCCGTTCTTTTCTGGCATGCCAACGTGAATACCACCAATAGATTGGATGACGGTCCCAAGTTGCGACGTGCGAGGTCGCTAAATTAAGAATCCTCGCCACCGTAAGCGGGCACTAAAGCGAGACTACCCAGAATAGCCGCGAGTATGCGATCCATTTGTTTTTTGTAGATGCAACGCAAAGTTGATGTTAGATACTCTAGGCTCACAGGTCGGCTGATGCAAAGAGCCAACCTGAACGTATCGAGTTGTCAGTTGGTTGAGGCAATCGTTGGATTCAGCTCCGACGGAAACGTTACAAATGGACTACTGCTCATCTTGTGAGCGGGGCGTTACCGCGTTGCTCAGTGTGGCGAACTCAACGAGCGTAAGAGTTTCCGCGCGCCGGATCGGATCGATGCCGAGCGCTAGCATCTCCTCGGCGCGCAGGAAATTTTTCAACGTGTTGCGCAGTACCTTGCGCCGGCTGGCGAAGGCTGCCTGCACCAGCCGCGCGAATTTGTCCGGATCGTTCACCACGACCGGCGGCGCGGCATGTGGCGCCAGGCGCACGACCGAGGAATCGACTTGCGGTGGCGGGGTGAAGGCGCCGGAGGCGACGTCGAAGAGATTCTCCACCGCGCAGCGGTACTGGATCATGACCGACAGCCTCCCGTAATCCTTGCCGCCCGGCGCCGCGCCCAGGCGGGTCACCACCTCTTTTTGCAGCATGAACAGCATGTCCTGGATGCAGAAAGCCTGATCCAGCAGATGGAACAGCAGTGGCGTGGAGATGTTGTATGGCAGGTTGCCGATCAGCCGCAATTTGCGGCCGTCCCGGGCTAGCTGGCAGAAATCGTATTTCAGTGCATCGGCGCTGTGCAGCGTGAGTTTGCCGGCCGGAAACTCGGTCTGCAAACGCGCAACGAGATCGCGGTCGAGCTCGACGGCGTCGAGATGGGCGACGTGCGTCAGCAGTGCGCGCGTGAGCGCACCGGTGCCCGGCCCGATTTCGACGATCCGGTCTTCCGGCCGCGGCGCGAGCGCGGCGACGATGCGGCCGATGACGCCGCGGTCGTGCAGGAAGTGCTGGCCGAAGCGCTTGCGCGCGCGATGCTCCTTCATCGGATGAGCGCGCGCGCCATGTCGATGGCGGTGACCAGGCTCGATGTATCGGCGCGGCCCGTGCCGGCGAGCTCGAGCGCGGTGCCGTGATCGACCGAGGTGCGCACGAACGGCAGGCCGAGCGTGACGTTGACCGCGTGCGCGAAGTCGTGGTGCTTCAGCACCGGCAGACCCTGGTCGTGGTACATCGTAAGCACGGCATCGACGCCGGCGAGCTGCGCCGGGATGAACGCGGTGTCGGCCGGCACCGGGCCGCGCAGGCGCATGCCCCGCGCCGACAGGGTCTTGATCACAGGCTCGATCACGTCAATCTCCTCGCGCCCGAGATGACCCGATTCGCCGGCGTGCGGATTCAGGCCGCATACCAGAATCACCGGATCGACGATGCCGAATTTGCGCTTGAGGTCGGCGTGCAGGACCTCGATCACCGCCGTCAACCGATCGCGCGTCACGGCGCGCGGCACTTCCGCGAGCGGCAGGTGGATGGTCGCGAGCGCCACGCGCAGACCCGGACAGGTGAGCATCATCACCGGCTGCGGCGTGTGACTGGCCTGCGCGAGCAACTCGGTATGACCGGTGAAAGGGATGCCGGCGTCGTTGATATTGCTCTTGTGCACCGGACCGGTGACGAGGGCGTCGAACTCACCGCTCTGGCAACCCGCGACCGCGACCTTGAGCGTTTCGATCACGTAAGCCGCATTTGCGGCATCCAACCGGCCGGGCGTGACCGGCCGCGCGGTGCTGACCGTCCGCACGAATACTCCCGCGCCGGCCGACGCGCGCCCTTTCCATTCGCGCCGCGTGAACGGCAGCTGCAACTGGCGCGCACGCTGTTCCAGCATGACGGGGTCGGCGATCAGCACCAGCGCGCAGCCTGCCGGCGGTGTCAGCTGCAAGCACAGATCCGGCCCGACGCCCGCGGGTTCGCCGGGCGTGAGTGCGATGACCGGAATTTTCGAATGAGCGTCTGTCACCGGGGAAGTAAGAAGACGACGGACTGCACAGGATAGCGGAATCGCTTTTGATTTGCCCGAGGTGGCGGGGTTTCCCGCTTGTCGCCGGGTCTAATTCGTGTCCTCCGTCAGGTACTCCACGAACGCCTCGTCGCGCAGCTGGCGCGCCCACTGCTCGTAACGTTCGTCGGCCTTGCGCGCGTGAATCTGCTGGCGCGCGGCCGCCTGCACCCGTTCCTGGGTTACGTCGTGGGTGCGCCGACCGAGCACCTGGATCAGATGCAGCCCGAACGACGTGCGCACCGGCTGGCTCAGCTCGTTCGGCTTCAGGGCGTTCATGGCCTTCTCGAACTCCGGTACCATCTGGCCCGGATCGACCCACCCGAGGTCGCCGCCGTTGGCGGCCGATCCGGGATCCTCGGAATGGGCGCGCGCGAGCGCGGCGAAATCCTCGCCGTTCTCAATGCGCTCGCGCAGGTGCAGCAGCTTGGAGCGCGCCTCGTCAAGTGACTGGATTTCGCTCGGGCGCAGCAGGATATGGCGCACGTGCGTCTGCGTGACCGATGCCGCCGCCGCCGCGCCGCGCTTGTCGTCCAGCTTCAGGATGTGAAAACCGTTCGGGCCGCGCAGAATGTCGCTGATGTCACCGGGCGACAAGTTCTTGACCACGCTCAGGAACAGTTCCGGCAGCTCGCCTGCCTTCTTCCACCCGAGGTCGCCGCCCTTGAGCGCGTCGGGGCTCTGGGAGTAGCTCACGGCAATCTGCTGGAAATCCGCCCCCTGCTTGAGCTGGCGATAGATATCCTCGGCGCGCTTCTTCGCCGCCTGGATGGCATCGGCCGAGGCGGCTTCCGGAATGCCGATCAGAATATGCGACAAATGATAGGTTACGTCCATATCGGCGAGGTTCTCGGGATTCTCGAGGAAGTTGCGGACCTCGCCGTCGGTAACGGTGACGCGGTCATTGATCTCGCGTTCGAGCAGGTGCTGAATCGTGATCTGATCGTGAAGCTGGGCACGATACGCGTTCCAGTCCACGCCGTTCTGCACCACCGCCGTGCGGAACGCGTCGGTCGCCAGGTTGTTGCGCTTGGCGATGGACTCGACGGCGTTGTCGACATCCTCTTCTGTCACGTGGATGCCGGACTGGGCCGCCAGTTGCAGCTCCAGATGTTCCAGCACTATCCGATCGAGCAGCTGTTTCCGGAGCACGTTATCAGGCGGTATCTTGATCTTCTCGAGCACGAGCTGTTTTTTGGTTTCCACCAGGCGGTCGGCCAGTTCGGTCTCGGTGATGACGTCGTCGTTGACGATCACCAGGATCCGGTCGATATCCTGCGATGTCGGTGGCTGATCCGCCGCCGTTGCGGGCGGCGGCAGCAATACAAGCAATCCGAGGAGGGCGCCAAGCAGCGCCATGGGTTTTTTGACAGCGTGCATATGCTGAAGTGCGCCATGGATGGCGCGGTTACGGAGCCAAGAATGCATAGACGGTTATGAGCCCCGTGAGTTGCGGGGGCGGCAAGAATAGCATGAACTAGCCGCCGGCTCCCGAGGCGCAGCTCTTTCGGAGACGGCGGCAGTAGCGCTCAAGGATACATGGTTCATTGCGGCTATCTGCGCCCATTGCCGAAAGAGCATTCGCCTTGGGCACTGGGCGCTAGCCGCCGGCTCCCGAGGCGCCGGGCGTCAGGGGGCGGAGGACGCCGGTATCGCCGGCGGCCTGGCCGGGAACGAGAAGACGCTTTGATTCAGCGGGCTGTCCGGGAGATGGCCGAGCTTGGAGAGGCCGGTCAGCTGGAGTTCGAACATGATCGAGGAATTCTGGGTGGCGGCGTTGTTCTGTGTGGTGTCGACCGAAAGGTACCGCCGGCCCAGAACGCGCAGCGTCCAGCAGCAGGCGTTGTATTCGATACCGGCGTAGCTGTCGACATTGCGATGGTCCATCCAGGAATAAATCGAGCGCGCCCGGAGACTCCAGCGATCCGTGATCGGCCATTCGGTGGAGACATCCGATTGATTCAGGTCGCCGCGCGCGAACTGTTTGCCGAAATTCACGATACGGTTCTTCGCCGGGTTGTACTGAAGATACAGGCCGTATTTCTGAAGGTGATCGTCGATCCGGTCCCACTGGGCGTTGGCGCGCGCGTACCACTGGCTGGCGAGCGTCATGGCCGCCTCGCCGACGATATCGGAAGCCGCGGTCTCGTCCGATGCGGGAGGCAGGTTGACCTGGCGGTCCTGAAAATAATAAATCCGCCCCAGGCTCGCCCGCGCGCGCTCGGCGCCATTGTCGGCGTCGAGGAAGCGCGTGGTTACGGCGGCACTGATCTGGTTGGAATCGCCGATACGGTCGCCTCCGACGAAGCGGTTGTCGCGGAACAGGTTGGCGAAGCTCATGTCCGGCACGCTGGTGTCGAAGTTGGGCAGACTGTCCTGGCCTTTGCGCGGGATAAAGAGGTAATACAGGCGCGGTTCGAGCGTCTCGGTATAGGTCTTCCCGCTCCAGCGCGAGTCGCGTTCGAAATATAGACCGCCGTCGAGACTGAACACCCCGAGCGTGAGCGACGGCGACTCGTCCGGCGCGCCCGAGAGTTGATAAGCAATGTGTCGCACGCCGATCCTGGGCGTGACGAATCCGTAACCGTTCGACAGCGGCAGGCTTACCGCCGGGTACAGCGACAGGCGTTGGCCGGTGACGCCGATGTCGCGCGTGAAATAATCCGCCTCGCTGTCGAATTGGTAAGTCAGGTGATTCGGATCGGGCGGCAGATTGAGCGACAAGATGAGTTGCGGCAGTCGCGCGTACGGGCGATCGCCGGGCTGGATCGTGGGATCAATGGTCTGATAGTCGGCGGCGCGCGCGCTGAAATTCCAGACGGTTCCGCGATAGTCGACTTCGCCATTCTGCGGCAGGTATGTCTGGCTGGTAACGCCGATGTTATCAGCGAAGTCATTGAGGTACTGCTTGTCCGAGACGGCGCGGGCGTCGACGTTGCCGGACCACAGCGGGTTGAAGGTCTGCTGGTGTTGAAAAGATCCGGCCGCGCGATTGTCGCCGTTGGCCAAACGATCATCGGGCAGCTCCTCGAGTTGCAGGGTGCCGTGGGATTGCGCGGTGAGATAGCGGAATTCGTTTTGCAGCTGCAAGCCGCGCTTGGTCATCAGATGCGGCGTCAGGGTGTCGTCGTAATTGGGCGCCAGGTTCAGGTAATACGGGGTGGAGACTTCCAGGCCGCGGTTGCTCGCCGAACCCAGGCGCGGCAGCAGGAAACCCGATTTGCGCTGATCCGAAAGCGGGAAACTCAGGTAGGGCAGATAGAACACCGGCACACCCATGATATTGACCGAGCTGTGATAAGCGGTCCCGATCTGATTCTTGGTGTCGAGCTTGAGCTCGGTGATTTTCAGAAACCAGTCGTCCCGCCCCGGTGCGCAGGTGGTGAAGCGCGCCTGTTCGAGCTGCGTCAGGTTCGGACCTTGGAAGTCGATGCGTTGGGCGTCGCCGCGCGCCCAGCCGGCTTCCAGCCGGTAGGTGCCCGGACCGGTGTACCCGATGTACGAGCCGAGATTGAGATGCGTTTCTTCCGTCTGGAAAGTGGTGCCGGTGGCGGTTTGCAGGGTGACATGGCCGGCGGCATCGGTCTGGTCGTTGGCCTGCTCATAGCGCACCCGATCGGCACTGAGATATTGCCCGCCGCGTCGCAGTTCCACGTTACCGCTGAATTCCGTAACGCCCCCCTGCACTGAGCGCAGTTCACGGGCGCGGATGTCGGTGGGCGCATCCCCCGGGGCGATGGCCCGGTTTGCGGCGGCGGCCAGTGGCGGGCGCGGCGGCGGTTCAGGGCACGCACCGTCCTCGGCACCCGCTGCCTGACATGCCCCGGCCGCGGCGACGAGGCTTAGCCAGATGACGGCGCGGGGCGCGGGCGGCATGGGGATCAGGCCTGCATTGTTTTATGATGGGAGGCATAAAATTGCATACAATGTCCGACCCATCAAGTTTTACTGCACGCGCGGGATCAGCTCGCACAGCGGATTTGGATAAAAGACTCGCAGCCCTCAAGCAGTGGACCGGCCGGGCGCTCGGCGTCGACCGATTCGACATCCGTCCGGCGTCGGCGGATGCGAGCTTTCGCCGCTATTTCCGCGTCACCGTCGATCGACGAAGTTACATCGTGATGGACGCGCCGCCGGAGCGGGAAAGCCTCCAGCGTTATGTCACGATCGCGCGGCGATTTCACGCACTCGGTCTCAACGTCCCCGAAGTGCTCGAGGAAGATTCGGGACTCGGTTTTGCGCTCATCACCGATCTGGGCGATGAGCTCTATCTGCGGCACTTGAACGAGACGACGGTGGAGCGGCTGTATGGCGACGCCCTGGGAGCGTTGATCGTGCTGCAAACTGGCACCTTCAGCCGGGCCGCGGACGATTTCCTGCCGGCGTATGACGAGGCCCTGCTGCGCCGCGAAATGGAGATTTTTCGCGAGTGGTATCTCGGCCGGCATCTGGGGCTCACGCTCACCGGCCGCCAGCAGATGGTGTTCGATGAGGTGTTCGCGTTGCTGGCGCAGGAGGCACTGGCGCAACCGCGGGTTTGGGTGCACCGAGACTACCATTCGCGCAATCTGATGGTTACGCCCAGGAACAACCCCGGCATCCTCGATTTTCAGGACGCTGTGATCGGCCCCGTGACCTATGACTTGGTCTCGCTGTTGCGTGATTGTTATATCGCATGGCCACGCGAACGGGTCGAGGACTGGGTCAAGGGCTACTACGAACTGGCTCGGCAATCCGGCGTACCGGTCGGTGAGGACGAAGCGCGGTTTCTGCGCTGGTTCGACCTGATGGGAGTGCAGCGGCACCTCAAGGCCAGTGGCATCTTCGCGCGCCTCCAACGCCGCGACGGCAAACCCGGGTATCTTCCGGACATTCCGCGCACACTTGGATACGTGCACGAGGTGTGCGCGCGTTATCCTGAACTGCATCCTCTGCAGGCCTTGCTGCGCGAACTCGAATTGCCGGGTGCGGCGTGAGCGTAAGGGCCATGATTTTGGCGGCGGGTCGAGGCGAACGCATGCGCCCGCTCTCGGACGTCGTTCCCAAACCGTTGCTTGAGGCGGGCGGCAAACCCCTGATCGTGCATTTGATCGAACGGCTGGCGCGCGCCGGGTTTCGCGACCTCGTGATCAATCATTCGCACCTGGGCGAGAAGATCGCGGACTATCTCGGCGACGGCCGCCACTACGACGTACATCTCGCTTATTCCCACGAGGAAGGCGGCGGACTCGAGACCGGCGGCGGCATCTTCAAGGCGCTGTCGCTCATCGATTCCGATCCGTTCCTGGTCGTCAACGGCGATATCTGGACGGACTATCCGTTCGATCGTCTGCCGACCAGGCTTTCCGGCATGGCGCATCTGGTGCTGGTGGATAATCCGCCGCAGCATCCCCAGGGCGATTTCACGCTGCATCATGGCCGGGTATTGGCGGAAAGCGAACCGCGCCTGACTTTCAGCGGTATCGGTGTCTACGCGCGAGCGCTGTTCGCCGGATGTCTTCCGGAAAAATTTCCGCTCGCACCGCTGTTGCGGCGGGCGATGCAGGCGGGTCAGGTAAGTGGCGAGCATTACACCGGACGCTGGCGGGACATCGGAACTCCGCAGCGCCTGCAGGAGCTCGATCGCGAATTGCGACAGCCGGGCACGCGCCCCGTCTAGCCTGGAAAAGCGTGTTGTTTCATGTAGTTAAAAATAAATGGCGAATCCAGCCTCCGGCGGCGAAAATATATCGGCGCGGGACCGCCGCCACATCTGCCAAGAAGTCTTGAAGGCAATAAAAAACCGGTAACACCTCGCCAGCCTGAACAACCGGGCGGGTGTTACCGGCTATCGCCTGCAGAGGCCTCAGGGCAATCCAACACTGCGGCGGTTTCCCGCGCTCTGCGCGGTCCGCACTGGCAGGCGGACGACCCCTGACCTCCCGAGTTATTTCTTCTTCTTCGCTGCTTTTTTCTTGGCCTTTTTCTTCGCTGCCATGATGAGCTCCTTTAGGTTGTGGTTAAGGGACTTGCAGTGAAGTCAGGGGCGAAACCCCGGACGGTGCTGCGCGTTGCCACGCTAGGCAAAAGGCGGCTACTGCCCGCCTTTTCATGGATTCGGGATAGGGTAAAACGAGGGGAACGGAAAGAAAGGAACCCAGCGGCGGGATCGCGCCGCGGGCAGGTATTGTTACATATGTCAGCGGTTGTCGAGCTTAGCAATCGTTCCACTAACCCTTGGTTGATCCTGGATACGCCCGGTGCCGCGATGATGTTCCTTCTCTCAAGCAGCGTGCTGCTATCCGAGCGGTGACATCCGTGTTCAACGTTCACTTCATGTCTCGCACATCACCCTGATGCGCCAAGACAACTCTTCTGTCCGTACGAACGAAGTAGGGAGACATTAATGCAATGAAAAAAAAATTGCAAACACTTTTTGGGAAATTTCCAGCGCGTCATCCACACTTCGAGTCACCGCAGTTGAGACACGTCATGCATCCGTCCAATTTGATCACCGCCTTGGTCGAACACTTGGCGCACAGTTGCGCGTCGGCGGGGAAGTCGGACGCCGCTTCGCACTCGGTTTCCGTCGCCGCGGCGCGCTTTTTCAGTTCGGCGCGCTTCTCGGCGATGAACTGCTGACGCGCCGCATCCGGCTCCTCGGTCGGGATGAGACCGATGAGCTTGAGGTGCCGCTCGATGACATCACCGAGCTCGGCCACCAGCGAGGGCGTATACTTGCCCTTCTTGAAGTAGCCGCCGCGCGGGTCGAACACGGAGTGCAATTCCTCCACCAGGAAGGTGACGTCGCCGCCCTTGCGGAACACCGCCGAGATGACCCGGGTGAGCGCCACTACCCACTGGAAGTGGGCCATGTCCTTGGAGTTGATGAAGATCTCGAACGGCCGCCGTTTCTCGTGCGCGGTGTCGGGATTGAGCACGATGTCATTGATGGTGACGTACAGGGCATGCTCGGTGAGCGGCGTCTTGATCTTGTAGGTCGATCCGAGCAGCATCTCCGGGCGTTCGAGCTTCTCGTGCATGTGCACGACGTTGCTGTCGGGGCGCTTGGGATCCGCGGCCTCCGGTTTGACGACCTCGTATCCGGTGATTTTTTCGTTGATCTTGATAGCCATATGGACTCCTGATCCTCTGTTCTCTAATTTGAATCGCCTTCGGCGACGTTAAAAGCTAATCGCGGGTGGTTCCGCCCCTGCACCCTGGGTTCCTTTCTTTGCTCGTGCAAAGAAAGGAACCAAAGAAAGCACGTCCCCCGGAGCGCGCGACCATCTCCCTCCGTTCCTCGCTCCACCGGGCGCTCGACCAACTCGCCGGGCACGCACAACGCGCCACGGGCTCGAACACGGTCTCGCTTAAAGGCCCCCGGTGTGGCTGCGGTACTCGGCGCGCGCTACGGGGGGTAAAGAACCGTTGCATGGTTTTACTCATAGCCAAGAGGTCGACGAAACCAGTGTCGCCGTAGCCGTTGAAATGACAGTTACGTTTAGGCGTGACTGATCAAATAGAAACACTTGCGACGGCGGTGGATCTAAATGACCGTACCCATCGGATAACGCGTATGTGAAAACAGCTTCAACCATGGTTGTCGCTACGAGTATGTCTGCGAATTCCCTGTATTTTCTGTAGTCCATTAGTGAAATAACCCTTTTAAAATCTCCCGTAATAGCCTTCCTTCAGGGCGTCGTACAGGTTGGCGGCGGTGTGCACCTCGCCGTCGTACTCGATCTCCTCGTTGCCCTTGACCTCGACCATCTCGCCGTTGGCAAGTTGGAAGCGATAAAGGGTGTTCTCGAGGTCCTTGTCCTTGACCAGCACGCCCTGAAACGCCTCGGGGTTGAAGCGGAAGGTGGTGCAGCCCTTAAGGCCCTTCTCGTAGGCGTGCAGGTAGATATCCTTGAAGTCCTCATAGGGATAGTCGGTGGGGACGTTGGCGGTCTTGGAGATGGAGGAATCGACCCATTTCTGCGCCGCCGCCTGCACGTCTACGTGCTCGCGCGGGCTGATGTGGTCGGCCGCGACGAAATAATCCGGCAGCTTGGCCTGCGGGTCGTTCGAATCCGGCGCGGCCAAGTGGTTGATCAGGGTGCGGTAGGCAAGCAGTTCGAAGGAGTACACGTCCACCTTTTCCTTGGTCTTGCGGCCCTCGCGGATGACGTTGCGGCTGTATTGGTGCGCGAATGACGGTTCGATGCCGTTGCTGGCGTTGTTGGCAAGCGACAGCGAGATCGTGCCGGTGGGCGCGATCGAGGTGTGGTGCGTGAAGCGCGCGCCCGTCTCGGCGATACGGGATGTGAGTTCCGGATCGAACTGCTGCATGTAGCGGCTGTACCTGGCGAGCAGCACCTTGCCCTTGACCTGGTCGCCGACCTTGTGGCCGTCGCGGCGCATTTCGGGACGGCGCGCCAGCATCTCCTCGGTGACCGTGAACTCCTCCTCCATGATCGGGGCCGGACCCTTCTCCTCGGCCAGTTCTATGCCCACCTCCCAGCCGACCTCGGCCATCTCGCGCGCCACGCGTTCGGTGAACTCGAGCGACTCGGACGAGCCGTATTTCATGCGCAACATGGTGAGCGCCGACCCGAGGCCGAGGAAACCCATGCCGTGACGACGCTTGTGGTGGATTTCATGGCGCTGCTGCTCCAAGGGCAGGCCGTTGATCTCGACCACGTTGTCGAGCATGCGGGTGAAGATCGCCACCACCTCGCGGTAGCGCTCCCAGTTGAAGTGCGCGGCGTCCACGAACGGCTGTTCGACGAACTTCGTCAGGTTCACCGACCCCAGCAGGCACGAGCCGTAGGGCGGCAGCGGCTGCTCGCCGCAGGGGTTGGTGGCGCGGATGTTTTCGCAGAACCAGTTGTTGTTCATCTCGTTGATCTTGTCGATCAGGATGAAGCCGGGTTCGGCGTAGTCGTAAGTCGAGGCCATGATCAGGTCCCACAGCCGGTGTGCCGGAATGGTCTTGTACACCTTGCAGGCGACCTGACCGATGTTATTGGTAATGTAGCCTTCGGTCCTGGGCCAGTAGCGCCAGGTGATGCGCGTGTCGGGATCTTCATACTCCTGGCGATTGGCTGGAAACACCAGATCCCAGGGGGCGTTCTTCTTCACCGCCTGCATGAACTCATCGGTGATCAGGCAGGACAGATTGAACTGGCGCAGCCGGCCGTCTTCGCGTTTGGCCTTGATGAAATCCATGATGTCCGGGTGCGCGATGTCGAAGGTGCCCATCTGCGCCCCGCGGCGGCCGCCGGCGGACGACACCGTGAAACACATGGCGTCGAAGATATCCATAAAAGAGAGGGGGCCGGAGGTATAAGCTCCGGCCCCGCTCACAAACGCCCCTTTGGGGCGGAGGGTAGAGAACTCGTAACCGATGCCGCAGCCGGCCTTGAGCGTCAGACCGGCCTCGTGCACCGAGGACAGGATGCCGTCCATGGAGTCCGGCACCGTGCGGGAAACCGTGCAATTGATGGTGCTGGTAGCCGGTTTATGCTCCAGGGCCCCGGCGTTGGAAACGATGCGCCCGGCCGGGATTGCCCCGTTTTGCAGGGCCCAGAAGAATTTCTCGAACCATTCCTCGCGCTTTTCCGGCGTGGTTTCGACTTCAGCCAGCGCCCGGGCGATGCGGGCGTAGGTGCCGGCGATATCCTGGTCCATAGTCTCGCCGGTTTTGCTTTTCAGGCGGTATTTTTTGTCCCAGATGTCGAGGGACGCTGTCTGCAAGGGGATTTCGGCGACTACCGGGTAATGTGCTTGTAATTGGACGACCTTCATTGTTTCCTGTCCTCCGGTATCTGTGTGGGGCACTGTCCGTGCCGCTTTTTTAATTAACTACTAGGTATTGGGCCTATGGCCTTGGCGAACCACAATATGATGTAGATTTAGACCCATAAACGGAATGGTGTCAAGCTTGCAAAATTTTTATGAATCGGCGGAGGGGAGGACGACGGCTTCTACCTTATATATGCATGAGGCCACGTCGAGCCGCCGGAGTGTCCCATCCTTTTTGTAAACTCTGAATTTTCCTTTCGGTTAACGCCTGGGCCGTCATGGCGACGAGTCGGTTGAGGGACTCAAGCGCTGGCGCAGACGTTCGATAAGCGCCGCGATATCGGCAGCGATTCCGGTGTCGATCGTCAGCGCCTGGACTTGCTCCTCGTGCCCGAGCGGTTCGCGGGTGGCCAGCTGATGGTCGAGCACAGCGAGATCCGCCTCTGACGCATCGCCTCCCTCCCGTGCGCGCTGGCGCAGGCGTTCGCGCAGAACGCCGTCTGCGGCGCGCAGGTCGAGAATCACGAAAGGCACACGCGCCTGTTCCGCCACCGCGCGCAATTGACGGCGTTGCTCCTGCTTAAGAAAAGCCGCATCCACCAGCACCGCCTGCCCGGCGCGCAGTATATCGTGCGCCAGTATCGCCAACCGCGCGTACGTGCGGCGGCCGGCCTCCGCCGTGTACAGGCCGCTGTCGATCCCGGAGCCGCTGCGTTCGTGCGCGGCCAGGCCATGCAGCCGCTTGCGTTCGACGTCGCTGCGCAGGCGGATGACATCGAGCTGTTCCAGCAGTTGTTGCGATAACCATGTCTTGCCGCTGCCCGAGAGTCCGTGGGTGATGACGAGCGCGGGACGGTGCGCTTGCGTGTAGCGTTCGGCCAGGCTCGCATAGCCACGGTATTCTTCGCGCACCTTCTCCTTTTCTTCGTCACCCAAGCCGCTCTGACCGCCGCGAATGCACGCGACCTTGGCGCGGACCAGGGCACGGTAGACCTGATAGAAGCGGAACACGGCGAGGCCCGCGTAGTCGCCGGCGTGTTCGAGGTAGCGGTTCAGCGCGCGCCGCGCCAGTTCGGGACGGCCGCGATCGTCGAGGTCCATAACCAGGAACGCGACTTCGCTCATGACGTCGATCCAGCGCAGGTTGTCGTTGAATTCGAGGCAGTCGAACAGCACCGCGCGCCCGTCGCGCCAGATCATGTTGGCGAGATGCGCGTCTCCATGGCATTCACGAATGAAGCCCCGGAATTTGCGGTCTTCGAATGTCCCGCGCAATTCGTCGAAGGTCAGCTCGCTCCAGATCTCGAGGCGTCGCAATTGCGCCCGATCTTGCGTCTGGATGCGCGGGCGGATCTGCTCGAAGTTCTGGCGCACCGGTTCGTGGACACGCTCGGGTGTCCCGAAGGCTTGGTCGTAACCGGCGACGGCGATGCGCCCATGAAACTCGGCCAGCTCTTGCGCCAGCGAATCGACATGCGCCGGCCCCAGCTCGCCGCGCGCGAGCAGGCGGTCGAGCCGCGCCGCCTCGGGGAACTGAATCATTTTCACGGCGTACTCGACCGCCGCGCCGGCGCCGCCGAGCACCGGGGCGGCGGTCGAGCCGGTGATGGGAATCACGTCGAGATAGAGCGATGGCGCCAGGCGCCGGTTCAGGCGCAGCTCTTCCTCGCAGTAGAAGCGGCGCTTGTCGAGCGTGCTGAAGTCGAGAAAACCCAGGTCGACCGGCTTCTTGATTTTGTAGGCGTACGCGCCGGTGAGGATGACCCAGGAGATGTGCGTTTCGACGACGTGGATTTTTTCCACCGCGTGGTCGTAACGGGCGGGATCGAGTAGTGCCCGGATCAGGGCTGGGAATGTGCTATCCACGATGCGCCGGCCTCCCTCGGCTGGCCGCGGCGAAACGAGAGATCGCCGCGCGCGGCTACAAACTATAACCGAAGCTGTCGCGGAAGCGGATGGCGAACTCCTCGGGCGCAATACGGTGATTCTGGGTGCCGTGCTGCTCGATCTTGATCGCGCCGGCGAGTGCGGCGATGCGCCCGGTGGTCTCCCAGTCCATGTCGCGTGCCAGGCCGTAGAGCAGTCCGGCGCGGTAGGCGTCGCCGCAGCCGGTCGGGTCGTTGACCTGTGCGGCCGGGACGACCGGGATTTCGATGACGCGTCCATCGGTGTAAATGGCGGAACCGCGCGCGCCGAGCGTCACGATCAGTCCCTTCACGTATCCCGCCAGCTCGCGCAGGGATTTTTCGGTGCGCTCCTGCATCAGCTCGGCTTCGTAGTCGTTGAGCGTGACCCAAGTCGCCTGTTCCAGGAACGCGAGCAGGTCGTCGCCGTCGAACAGCGGCATGCCCTGGCCCGGGTCGAAGATGAAGGGAATGCCGGCCCCGGCGAACTGCCGCGCGTGCTGGATCATGCCCTCGCGCCCGTCGGGCGAAACGATGCCGAGCTTGATGCCGTCGGCGTCGGTCACGCGGGTTTCGTGCGAGCGGTTCATGGCGCCGGGATGGAACGCCGTGATCTGGTTGTCGTCCATGTCGGTGGTGATGAAGGCCTGGGCGGTGTAGGCGTCCTCGCAGGTCTTGATGTAGCGGCGGTCGATGCGGTGGCGATCCATCCACTCCGCGTACGGCCCGAAGTCCTTGCCGACCGTGCCCATGGGCAGGGGATCGCCGCCGAGGAGTTTCAGATTGTAGGCGATGTTACCGGCGCAGCCGCCGAACTCGCGGCGCATCTGCGGCACCTGGAACGAAACGTTCAGGATATGAACCTTGTCGGGCAGGATATGATTCTTGAACTGGTCCTGAAAGACCATGATGGTGTCGTAGGCGAACGAGCCGCAAATCAATGCTGACGAATCGGTAGCCATGCTCGTTTCACTCGTTCGTCCTGTCGGATCTGTAGCCCTACTCGCTGCGCTCGTTCGTCCTGTCATAAGATTAATGACCCCGTGTGTGACGAAGTGATTATTTAAGGACGCGAGTATAACGAGTTTCGGAATTATTGTTACCGCGCCGCGCCCGTCGCGTTATTCGGGCGGCGATTTGTCCTTGCCGTCTTTGCGCAAGGCGCCCGTCATCCGGCCCAATAGCTGTTCAACGCGGTCACGATAGATCATCACGAGAAGGATGATGGCGAGGCTCAGGCCGACGACTGTAAAGAGGGCGCCGTAGCGCGCGTCGCGGAAATAGGTTCCGCCCATGGTGAGCAGCACCGTGCCGAGCAACCGCCCGGTAGCGGAAATCAGCAGAAAATCGCGCTGCCGCATGTGCCCCAGGCCGAGCAAATAGCAGAGGAAGTCCTTCGGGAAGCCGGGGATGAGGAACATCAGGAATGCCAGCAGCAACCCCTTGTGCTTCATCACGTAGTCGTAGCGCTGGATGGTTTCCAGGCTGATCATGCGCTCGACCAGCGGCCGGCCGAGCAGCCGCGCCAGCATGAACGCGATCCAGGAGCCGATGGTCAGGCCGATGGTGGAATACACCACGCCCCAGACCGGACCAAAAAAGATTCCGCCGGCGAAACCGGTGACCTCGCCCGGCACCGGCGCCGCCACGACCTGGAGCGCTTGCAGGCCGACAAAAATGAGCGCCGCATAAGTGTGGTGCTCCCGGAAGAAGTTGACCAGGTGGCGCCGGTTGATGAACAAATCGAACAGATTGGAGGCATACAGAAGGTAGGTGATGCCTGCGATCACGCCGCCGAACAGCAGGAGCAGGAAAATCGTTTTCTTGTCGAATTTGAGCATGTCAGCTGCCCGCGGGCGCAGGACGAACCTGTGGATCGGGATAACTTGGTATTAGTTCATTCCCAGGAGGCGGGGCGGACGATTTTTCCATCGTATCACCCCGGGGTGGCTTTACCAAAGCGGTGACGCCTACAAAGTCAGCCGCCGGTAAATATCCGAGACTTTCAGGGGCAGCTTGCGCACGTCATCGACCAGCGTCCAGTTCACCGCGCCGTACATGTGCGGCAGGTAAGCGCGCGCGGTTTCATCGATGGTGATGCAGAAGGGATGGATGCCGGCGCGCTTGGCCTCAATCAGGCTCATGCGCGTGTCCTCGATGCCGTATTCCCCGCGGTAGCCGTCGTAATCGTCGGGCTTGCCGTCGGAGAGCGTGATCAGCAGCTTGGTGCGCGCCTCGACGTCGTTCAGCAGTTTGGTCAGGTGCCGTATCGTCACGCCCATGCGGGTGTAGTCCTGCGGGCGGATACCGGCGATGCGCCGGCGGACTTCGTCGCCGTAGGCCTCATCGAAGCGCTTGATGCGGTACAGCTCGCAACGCTTGCGCGTCATGCCCGAGAAGCCGTAGATGGCGTAGCGGTCGCCGAGGATCTCGAGCGCCTCGCACAGCAGCACCAGGGACTCGCGCTCGGCGTCGTTGATCCAGCCCTTGGTCGAGCCGCTCATGTCGACCATGAACATCACCGCGATGCTGCGCTCGATCTTGTGCAGTTTGGTGAACAGCCGCTCCGACATCTCCATTCCGCTTTTCATGTCGGCGCGCGCCTCGACCAGTGCGTCGAAATCGACGTCGTCGCCGTTGATCTGTTTTTTCAGCAGCCGGTTCTCGCCGCGCAACGCCTCAAAGGTCTTGCGCAGCTGCGCCAGCACGCCGCTGTACTTGCGCAGCGTGCGCGCTACGAACGGCTCCTCGTCCGGGTGCACGTCGATCTCACGCAGCACGCACCAGTGCTTGCGGTAGTGATGCCGCCGGTGATCCCATTCGTTGTAGAGGAACGCGCCTTCCTCGTGGTAGGTGCCCTTCCACACGTCTTCCGGCCGCTTCTCTTCGGTCGCCTGACGGTAGCCGCCCGCGCCGGCAGCCACCAGGTAGTCCTCCGGCACCTGCCCGAGGTCCTGGATGATCGAATCCATCAGCGTGCGTACGTCGGCCGGCGGCTGGATCGGCTGGCCGTCGAGGCTCAGCGTGAAGATGAAATGTCCCGGACGGTCGGGGTCGGGGATCTGCTCGAGATTGAACCGCTTCGGTTCCCGGGCGGCACCTTCGGTGGCCGGTTTGTCGATGGGCGACTCCTGGCCTAAGTGTGCGAGCGCCTGGCGCAACTGGTCTTGCTCCCGCGCCAGACGCTCCTGCATCACCTGCTGCGCGCGTTCCGTCAGCAGCGCGCCCTGGTAGCAGAAGGGCGCCGGGATGTCCCCGTCGTACAGCGTCGACAGTAATTGGCGGGAATCGAGCACGGTCGCTTCCGGCCGCGCCAAACGCTTTATCGCCGCCGCCCACGCGTCGGGATAGGGTATCCCGCCTGCCAGGCGCTGTATCGCGAGCATGTCGCGATACAGGCCGGGCAGTTCCTTGGCGATGCGCGCGTTCAGTCGCACGGTTTCGAGCGCATGGTACAGCCGCTGCGCGCGGTCCGGATCGGGGAAGGCGGCCAATACCGCCGTCAGCGGCGGCGCGCCTTCGGGCGCGCGAAACGTGCCGTGCCACACTTGCGCCCACAGATGCGCGGCCGTCGTCTTGTAGAGCAGGAAATTGTCGTGGCGCTCGCGAAAGCGGCCCAGGCGCGCCGGCAGGAACAGGGTCGCGGTGTCGGTGCCGGTCTCGCCGCCGGCTTCGAACTTGAGTCGGCGCCCGGCGAGGCCGTGCACGAACAGCTCGAGCACGTGCTGGATTTCACCCAGAGCGATACTGTGCGCCGCCTCCGCCGTCTCCGCGGCGAAGACCTGCAGCTGGGCCAGCGACGAGCAACCGGGATAGAGGCCCTGTTTGTCGTAGACGTCCATCGCCCGGATGATCCATGCCTCGATCGCCGCCGGTTCCAGCAACCGGAACGCCTCGGGCGCGCGCGCCGCGAACTGGTAGGCCATCTCGGCGTTGGTTTTGGTGATGATGTCGACCCACTTGAGGACGAAATCCTGTTGCGCGCGCTCGAACTCCGCGAGCGTCTTGGCGAGCGGCGCGGCGGTGCGGCGCGACGACAGCACCGCGTCGAGGGCCTCGTCGAGGCGGGCTTCGAGATCGGCGGCGGTGAGAGGTCGGTCTGTCATAAGATGATTAAAACCGCCAGGGCGACAGGGTCGTCAATTCCAGCCATCCCTGGCGCGACACCGCGGGCTCCGATTTCCCCCTGCCCGCACCTCTTTGTGCGGGCGCTCGCCGGGACGAAGACACTTTAAGTGTCTTCGTCTGTTTCCGGCCCGCCCTGGCGTCCTGGCGGTTCAAAAAATTAGAACAAGGATGCAGAAAGCTCGTTGACCGCGGCGATCATCTCGGGATCGTCGGTGAGCGCCTCGGCGATGGCGGTGCGGCAGGCGGTGCGCGGATCGATGCCCGCGCTCATCAGCTTGCCGGCGTGCACCAGCAGGCGCGTGCTCGCGCCTTCGTCCAGCCCCTGGCCCTTTAGATTGCGCGTCATGCCGGCGAACTTGACCAGGCGTTCGGCCATGGCCTCGTCCACGCCGGTCTCGCGCCGCACGATCTTTTTCTCGAGCGCCGCGGACGGATAATTGAACTCGATCGCGACGAAGCGCTGGCGCGTGCTCTGCTTCAGGTCCTTCAGCACGCTCTGGTATCCGGGGTTGTAGGAAATCGCGAGGCAGAACCCGGGGCCGGCGGTGAGCAGCTCGCCGGTCTTCTCAATCGGCAGCTGCCGGCGGTCGTCAGCGAGCGGGTGAATCACCACGGTGGTGTCCTTGCGTGCCTCGACGATCTCGTCGAGGTAGAGCATGCCGTTGGCGCGCACCGCGCGCGCCATCGGCCCGTCGATCCACACGGTTTCATTGGCGGTGATGAGATAGCGCCCGACGAGATCAGTGGCGGTGAGGTCGTCGTGACACGAAACCGTGATGAGCGGGCGTTTGAGGCGCCACGCCATGTGTTGCATGAAGCGCGTCTTGCCGCAACCGGTTGGGCCCTTCAGCAGCACCGGAAGCTGGCGCTGGAACGCCGCCTCGAACACTTCGATTTCCTTGCCGAGCGCCTCGTAATAAGGCTCATCTTTTATGAGGTATTCCTCGACCTCGGGCGCGCGTTTGGCGGGGTTTTTCGACACCGACATTGGGTCATCACATTCGTTAATCGTTGACTTCACCAGTATGCCAAAATTGCGCCGGCTTGGGAGATATTTGTTGACGCTGTCGGCGCGCTTGCCGAAAATGCTGTTGTTTCAGGCATCAGGTTCGAGTGCGCATTCCCGAGAAGCGTCCACCGATGGCGCGAGCAGTGGTGCACGCTTGTACCAGTTACGAAGCCGGGAACACAATACGGGCCTGAGGATGGAATTCAGATATAAAGCTTCTATCCGCGCATACGAAATTTCAATCCGTTTATAACGGTACTCCCTGTGGCACACCGCGCGTGAGCGGGGTATTGTTGCCGTCCCAAAATTGCGACGTACAAGGATGTACCGCTGTCGCGATAGTGCATGGATGCACGAAGTGACGCCCCACGCCTGGGTTTACAAGATGGTAGAGGCAGGAAAGCGTCGGGCGATGTGGGGCCTATTCAGTCGAACATTTCCCGCAGTGGAGAGAGAGCTCTCTTATGACAAGACGAACGAGCGAAGCGAGTAGGGCTACCGATCTTAATGGCAGAACGAACCACAAACGAGCGCAGCGAGTAGGGCTACCTATATGATGGACGTAGTCGCGACGAACGAGACCATATTAGTAGTCGGCGGAGGCATCAGCGGCATGACCGCGGCCCTCGAAGCCGCCGAATGCGGCAAGGACGTGGTGCTGGTGGAGAAGAATCCGAGCCTCGGTGGCCGGGTCAGCCAGCTCTATAAATATTTCCCCAAGCTGTGCCATCCCACTTGCGGCATGGAAATCAACCTCAAGCGCCTAAAGGCCAACAAGCGCATCCGCGTTCTGACGCTTACCGAGGTGAGCGCGATTACCGGCAAGCCCGGCGATTACACCGCCACGCTGAACGTTTCGCCGCGATACGTGAACGAGCACTGCACCGCCTGCGGCGCCTGCGCCGAAGCGGTCGCGACCGAGTTCGAGGACGAATTCAATTACGGCCTGGGCAGGCGCAAGGGCGCGTACCTGCCGTTTTCCATGGCCTATCCGCAGCGCTACGTGATCGACCCGCGCCTGATCGGCACGCCGGACGCCGACAAGGCCAAGGCCGCGTGCAAGTATAATGCGGTCGATCTCGGCATGAAGCCGGAGACGGTCAACCTCAAGGTCGGCGCGTTGGTGTGGGCCACCGGCTGGAAGCCGTACGACGCCGCCCAGATCCAGCCGTACGGTTACGACCGCTACGCCAACGTCATCACCAGCGTCGAGTTCGAGCGCCTAATGGATCCGTTCGGTCCCACCGGCGGCAAGCTGGTGCGTCCGTCCGACGGCAAGGAGGCGAAGAATGTCGCGTTCATCCAGTGCGCCGGGTCGCGCGACCGTAATCACCTCAAGCACTGCTCGCGCATCTGCTGCATGGCTTCGCTCAAGCAGTCGACTTATGTACGCGAGAAGTTCGGCGACGACGCCAACGTTTCGATCTACTACATCGACATCCGCGCCATCGACCGTTTCGAGGATTTCTACAAGAAGATCCAGGCCGACCCCAAGGTGAAGTTCATCAAGTCCAAGGTCGCCAACATCACCGAGGACCAGGCCACGGGCGACCCGATCCTGCACGGTGTGGATACCGAGGGCTACCACCGCTACGACACCAAGCACGACCTGGTGGTGCTCGCCATCGGCATGGAGCCGAGCGTGGATGCTAGCACGATCATGAAGGGCGTGGCCGCGGACGTGAGCGGCTTCATCGACATCAATTCAACCACCGAGGCGGTTTTCGGCGCCGGCTGCGCGTCCAACGCGCTCGACGTCAATCGCTCGGTGCAGAGCGCCACGGCCGGCGCGTTGCGGGCGATTCAAGTCATCAATCGCGTATCCCGGGCGGAAGCTTGATTTTCTTATCGCAAGACGAACGAGCGAAGCGAGTAGGGCTACCTGATCTAACGGCAAGACGAACGAGCGAAGCGAGTAGGGCTACCTAAAATGGCTGACATGAAAATTGGTGCATACATCTGCAAGGGCTGCGGCATCGGCGAGCGCCTGGACACGGCGCAGCTCGCGATGATCGCGCAGAAGGAAGGCAAGGCCCAGGTCGTGCGCGAACACGAGTTTCTGTGCAACCAGTCTGGCGTGGAGATGATCAGAAACGACATCGCCAACGAGGGCGTCAACCACGTGGTGATCGCCGCCTGCTCGCGCCGCGCCAAGGCCGAGACCTTCAATTTTGAAAACGTCGCGATCTCGCGCGCCAACCTGCGCGAGGGCGTGATCTGGATCACGCCGGCCGACGCGGACAAGAAGGAAATCGTGCAGGAGATGGCGGCGGATTACGTGCGCATGGGCTGCGCCGAATCGGTCAAGATGCAGATACCGCGGACCAACCCCAATCTCGGCCACAACAAGCGCATCCTGGTCGTCGGCGGCGGCATCACCGGGATGACCGCGGCCATCGAGGCCTCCAAGGCCGGCTATGACGTGCTGCTGGTGGAGAAGGCCGGCAGCCTCGGAGGCTGGGCGGCCAAGCTGAACAAGCGCGTGCCGAACCGGGAGCCCTATGCCGAGCCGATGGACACCGGCATCGCCGACCTGACCAAGAGAATCGAAGCGGATAAGCGCATCAAGGTGCATCTCAACTCGACCATCACCAAGACCAGCGGCGCACCGGGGCAGTTCAGCGTGGACATCTCCACAGAGTCCGGCTCGACCGCGACCGAAAACGTCGGCGGCATCATCATGGCCTCGGGATTCACGCCGTACGACATGAACAAGCTGCCGCACCTCGGTGGCGGCAAGAGCAAGGACGTGGTCGACCAGCTCGGGCTGGAAGCGCTCGCCAGGGCCGCGAACGGCGGCGCGATCAAGCGCCCGTCCGACGGCAAGGAAGTGAAGAGCGTGGTGTTCATCCAGTGCGCCGGTCAGCGTTCCGACAAGGAAGGCGAGCTGCCGTACTGTTCCGGCCACTGCTGCAACACCTCGATCAAGCAGGCGATGTATTTCAAGAATCAGAACCCGGACATCGATACCAACATCATCTACACCGACTTGCGCACGCCCGGCAACGGCGAGGACTTCTATCGCAGCGCGCAAAAGAAGGAAGTGATCTTTACCAAGGGCGTGGTGAACGAAGTGGTTCCCGGCCCCGAGTTGCAGGTCAAGTTTCGGGACAAAATTCTGAACGAAGACGCGGTTGCCAAGGCCGATCTCGTGGTGCTCGCCACCGGTCAGGTGGCCAATTCCGGACTCAACATCGAACAGGTACCGCAGGACGAGCCCGGCAAGTGGACGCCTGACTCGCAGTCGGTCCTGAATCTCGTTTACCGGCAGGGCAAGGACCTGCCGCTCCTGAAGCACGGTTTTAACGATTCGCATTTCATCTGCTTCCCGTACGAAACCCGCCGCACCGGCATCTACACGGCCGGCCCGGTGCGCCGGCCGATGGATATCACCCAGGCGATCGAGGACGCCACCGGCGCCGCGCTCAAGGCGATCCAGGCGGTGGAGAACGCCAGCCTCGGACGCGCCGCGCATCCGCGCTCCGGCGACCTGTCGTTCCCGGAGTTCCGGCGCGAGGGTTGCACCCAGTGCAAGCGCTGCACCGTGGAATGCCCGTTCGGCGCCATCGACGAGGACGAGCAGCGTTACCCCGTGTTCAACGAATCGCGTTGCCGCCGCTGCGGCACCTGCATGGGCGCCTGCCCGGTGCGCGTGATCTCGTTCGAGAACTACTCGGTGGATACCGTCGGTTCGCAGATCAAGGGCGTGGACATGCCCGATCAGTTCTCGGAGAAGCCGCGCATCCTGGTGCTGGCCTGCGAGAACGACGCCTACCCGGCGCTCGACATGGCGGCCATGAACCACATCCAGTACAGCGCCTTCACGCGCGTGATACCGGTGCGCTGCCTCGGTTCGATCAACACCATCTGGGTCACCGACGCGCTCAACAGCGGCTACGACGGCGTGGTGCTGATGGGCTGCCAGAAGGGCGAGAACTACCAGTGCCACTTCGTGAAGGGCTCGGAGATCGCGCAGGTGCGCATGAGCAAGATCGACGATACGCTGAAGCAGCTGTCGCTCGAGGTCGAACGCGTCAAGACCTACGAGATAGCGATTACCGACATCCAGCGCGCTCCCGCGCTCATCAACGAGATGGCCGAGACGATCCAGAAGATCGGCATGTCTCCGCTGAAATTTTGAACATGAAATCCAACCGCAAAAACGCAAAGAGCGCAAAGGAATGCATCTTGGGCATTTCTCGCTCCCAAGGTTTCTCCTTGCGCCGTTGCGGCGAGCCATTTGTCATAGCTTTCTAAGGATTCCGACATGACCGATCTCAACAAGGCAATGGTGGAGAAGTACCGCAACGACTTCCTCAAGGAAGTCGAGGCGAACGTCGAGGAGGGCAACTGGGTCAAGATGTGCATGCAGTGCGGCGTTTGCTCCGGTTCCTGCCCGCTCGGCCCGCACTGGGAGCATCCGCCGCAGGAAATCTTCATGATGATCCGCGCCGGCAAGCGCGACGAGGTGTTGCGCTCCGAATCCATGTGGATGTGCACCTCGTGCTACAACTGCATCGTGCGCTGCCCGCGCGAGCTGCCGATCACCCACATCATGCACGGCCTGGCGAATTACGCGCACCGTCTCGGCATCGCGCCGAAGATGAACCCGACACGGCGCTTCGCCAGGATGTTCTGGAAGAACATCACCGCCGGTGGGCGCGTCAACGAGCTGAAGTTGTCAATCAGCCTGTACTTCATGGACGGTTTCGCGAGCGGCATCAAGAAGGGCCTGGAGATGCTGCCGGTCGGCCTGGGCATGCTCAAGACCAAGCGGTTGAACCCCTTCGGGCTGGTGTCGGGCGGCAAGGTCAAGGGCGCGGCCGATCTGCACAAGATGCTCAAGAAGGCGAAAGAGATCGAGGACAAGCGCAAGGGCTTTGCCGCGTAATGACGAGCCGGACACAGGCGAAGACAGTTTCGTTGGAGAGTTAGCAATGGCGAGAAAAGAATATTCCTTCTACCCGGGTTGTTCGTCCGAGCGCAAGGCCTCGGCCTCGAACTACATGGTTTCGGTCGAGTCCATGTGCAAGACGCTCGACGTCAAGCTCAACGAAATCCCCGACTGGAACTGCTGCGGGGCTTCCATCGGCTACGCCGAGGGCGGCGAGCTGCCGCGGCACGTGATGAACGCGCGTAACATCGCGCTTTCGGATCAGCATAATCCCGGGCAGGACATCGTCGCCACGTGCGCCGCCTGCTGGCTGGGCGCCAAGGAATCGCAGGAGCGCATCACGCACTCCGGCGAGCTGCTGGGCGACATCAACAGCATCCTGTCCGAGGCCGGCCTGAAGTACGAGGGCAAGCAGAAGATCCGCCATATGGTCGAGGTGCTGATCGAGGACCTCGGCTACGACGAGCTCGCCAAGCCGGTGAAGAAGCCGCTCGAGGGGATCAAGATCGCGGGCTACGTCGGCTGCCAGACGAACCGCCCCTTCGGCGTCGTCGGCGAATCGTTCGAGAACCCGAAGTACCTCGACAAGCTCACCGAGACCGTCGGTGCCGAGGCGCTGGAGAAATACGACCAGAAGGTCACCTGCTGCGGCGGCGCGCTGGCTTTCTCCGAACCCGAGAAATCCCAGGCACAGATCAAGAAGATCATCGAGTCGGCCTACGACCACGGCGCTGACATGATCGTCACGCCCTGCCCGGTGTGCCAGATGAACGTCGAGGTGTATCAGGGTCAGATCAACAAGAAGTACGGCACCAAGTTCAACATGCCGGTGGTCTACTACTCGCAGCTCATGACCGTGGCCTACGGCGGCAACGTCAAGGAAGCCGGCTTGGACGGCAACATCATCCGCGCCACCAAACTTGAGGCGATCGCCGCCAAGAAGTGAGCCGTGGAACTTGCGGTCGTGTCAAAGAAAAGCCCGCGTCAGCGGGCTTTTTCGTGAAGGAACACGACTACCTGAAAAACAGAGCAAGGATGCGTTTTATGGCGCTGCGTTGCGACAGACGGGAATCCGTGGGCACGGGGGCGGCCGGCTTTACGCACGCAGCCGCGGGACGCGCGCACGCGGCGCGGAGTTCAGTCGGCCTGATGGCCGGGATGGGCCGGAAGGCGAAGGCGCAAAGGGTGGATTCCCGGCGATGCCGCCGGAATGAAGCGTGATTGCATGGCCACATGGGCGAACGGCTGCCCGTGTGCCTGGATCCGCCGGGAATAGCGGGCACGTATTTTTCCAATTACTCCTTTGACCTTTATCATTCCTTAAGCCAGAGCGGCTTCGGATGGTGCGGTTCAAACTTGCCTGATTCTCGCGCGTTTCAGCTCGGCCCGCGTTTCTCCCGGCGACACCAGCTTCCCGGTCGAACGCTGGATTCCTGCTATCATGGTTGATAAAGATCAATGCGATCAGCTCAGAAGAAATTGTAAGCTTTTTCGAAATAATGATGGGGGGGTTCTCCATGAAGATCGAAATTCGCATCCAGGAACCTTCACGTTTTTTAAGGAAACGCGAGCGGCTGATTTTCGCTGCGGCAGTTCTTTTCGCGACGCTGCATATCGTGCCACAAGAGGCGCATGCGCAGGGCGACACGCGCAGCGGCAAGGATGTGGTCGAAAAGGTTTGCATCGCGTGTCACGGGACGGGCGCCAACGGCGCGCCGAAGATTGGCGATGCGAAGGCATGGAAAGCGCGCGCCTCAAAAGGTCTCACCGGGCTCACGAAGAATGCGCTCCAGGGAATTCGCAAGATGCCTGCGCACGGCGGCCAGCCCGGGCTCAGCGATCTGGACATAGCGCGCGCCATCACCTACATGGTCAATCACTCCGGCGGCCATTGGGTGGAGCCGGCCAGCGCGGAGGAGTTGACCAAAGAACGCAGCGGCGAGGAAGTGGTCAAGGCGCAATGCGTGAAATGCCACGGAACCGGCGTCGGCGGCGCACCGAAGATCGGTGATCAAAATGCCTGGATACCGCGAGTCAAGAACGGAATCGACTACCTCGTTCACTCGGCGATCCGCGGGCATGGTGGCATGCCGGCCCGTGGAGGCTTGGCTAGTCTCACGGACAATGAAATCCGCAGCGCGATAATTTACATGTTCAACCCGGCTGCCGCGCATGCGGCCGAGTCCCGCAAGGTGAACGAGGCGGTGCAAGTGGGCCCCGATCACATGATCGCGGGCGCGATGGACATCTACTTTGGAGTGGTATCGGCGGAAGCTATTCTCTCCTATCCGAAAGAGTCTGCGGAACGGTCCATGCACGGGGGCGTTCCGCGCGGGGCCGACAATTATCACGTCAACGTTACCCTGTGGGATCACGTCACCAATGCGCCGATCAACAGCGCGCAAGTAAGCGTGCAAATTCAGGGGATCGGCGGGGCCATCGAGTCGAAAACCCTGGAGCCGATGGTTCTTGGCACAGGAAGCTACGGAAGCTACGTGAAGATGCAGAAAAACAGGTCTTACATGATCATCGTGCAGGTGCGCACTGCGGAATCGCCCACGGTGACGAATGCGAGATTTGAATACAGAATCGAATAATCGCATCTCTCACGCCGCGGCTGGACAAATCCAAGGCGCAGATCAAGACGATCATCGAGGCGGCCGACGATCAGGGTGCAGACATGATCGTCACGCCTTGTCCGGTGCGCCACTCGCGTCGACGTTGTTCGAAAAAGCCCGCGTCAGCGGGGTTTTTTGGCCACGTCAGATTGGCGCGCAGAGCCCGTGGTGACATGGTGTGCATCCGTGGTGGCGTTCGGCGCCGCGGTGTATGCTGGCGCAAAACCGGGAGATGGCACATTCATGTCCGATGAAGTGAGCAAGCGTGGTTCGCTTTCGACGGCCCACACCACCTGGGACCAACGCTGGACCCAGGACGCCGGCCGCGCCGACTGGCTGGCGCCCGAGCCCGAGGTCGTGCAGGCGCTGGATTTGCTGAAGGCGCGCGGGGCGCGGCGCGCCCTCGACCTCGGCTGCGGTGTCGGGCGGCACGCACGTCTCCTGGCGGACGCGGGACTCGAGGTACACGCGGCCGATGCCAGCGCCAGCGGCCTCGCGTACGCACGGGCGCAAGACCCGGGCGGCACGATCCGCTTCGCGCGTTCCGAATTCACGGGGTTGCCGTTCGCGCCGGCGGCCTTCGATTTTGCTCTCGCCTGGAACGTCATCTATCACGGCGACCGGACGATCGTCGCGGCCGCCCTGGCGGAACTTGCGCGCGTGCTGCGCCCGGGCGGGCTACTGCAGATCACCATGCTTTCGAAGCGCAACGCGCTGTTCGGGCAGGGCACCGCCGTAGCCGCGGACACGTTCGTGGCCGACACCGACGACGAGGAAAAGCGCCACCCGCACTACTACTGCGATGCCGTCGGGCTGGTCGCGCTGCTCGAAGCGTTCGAACCGGTCTATCTGTTGGACCGCGAACAGACCAAGCCCGGCTCGTATCACTGGGTGGTACTGGCCGAGCGCCGCCCTTAAATGAACGCAGGGACAATCGAACCGCCGGTTTGACAAGGCCGCAAGTGGCACGCAAGAATGTAAGCGCTTTCATTCCATCAGAATCCCGCCCGACTCGTGGGCTCCGGCCGCGGACCGAGCGAGACCCCTGAAGTCTGGTCGCACAGCTGAGACTAGGAGGAGCCGCACGTGTCGGTCACCCAACCGGGCCGCACGCCGCCGGGCGTGCCCGAGGTCGATGCCACGATCACCGCGCTGGTAAACCGGGCGCGCGCGGCGCAGCGCGCCTACGAGCGCTGCAGCCAGGAGCAGGTCGACGACGTGGTGACGGCCGCGGCCTGGGCGATCGTCGAACCGTCCCGCTGCCGCGAGCTGGCCGAACTGGCGGTGCGCGACACCGGCCTCGGCAACGTCGATGACAAGGTCCGCAAGAACCGCCGCAAGACCATGGGCCTGTTGCGCGACCTGCACGGCGCGCGCTCGGTCGGCGTGATTGCTGAGTACCCCGACCAGGGCATCGTCGAGATTGCGCGCCCGGTCGGCGTCGTCGGCGCAATCGTGCCGTCGACGAATCCGGCCGCGACACCGATCAACAAGATCCTGAACGCCCTGAAGGGGCGCAACAGCATCATCCTCTCGCCGAGCCCCAAGGGCTACGGCACCTGTGCGCGCCTCCTGCAGTTCGTGCACGCGGAGCTCGATCGCGTCGGCGCGCCGCGCGATCTGGTGCTGCAGCTGCCCGCGCCGGTAACCAAGGAGCTGACCGAGGCGCTCATGCGCCAGGTCGATTTGGTGGTCGCCACCGGTTCCCAGAGCAACGTGCGCGCGGCGTACGCCAGCGGCACCCCGGCGATCGGCGTCGGCACCGGCAACGTGCCGGTGATCGTCGACGCCAGCGCCGATCTCGCCGACGCCGCGGCCAGGATCGCGGCCTCGAAGTGCTTCGACTACGCCACCAGCTGCTCGTCCGAGAACAGCCTGGTGATCCTCGACGCGGTTTATCGTGACGTGCTCGCGGCGCTCGCGGGGCAGGGCGGCGTGCTGTTGACCGCCGAGGAGAAGGCGCAGCTCGAGGCTACGATGTGGGTTCACGGCAAGCTGAGCCCGAAGATCGTCGCGAAGAGCGCGCCGGAGATCGCGCGCATCGCCGGTCTCACGCGCCCCGTATTCGAGCACGCGCGCTTCCTCCTGGTCGAGGAGACCGGCATCGGCCGGGAATATCCGTACTCGCGCGAGAAGCTTTCGCCGGTGCTCGCGATCTACCGCGCGCCCGATTTCGACGCGGCCTGCGACACCACGCGCCGCCTGCTCGTGAGCCAGGGGGCGGGGCATTCCTGCGGCATCCACACGCGCGACGACGGGCACGTGCTGCGCCTCGGCCTCGAGCTGCCGGTCTGCCGCGTGATTGTCAACCAGGCGCACGCGCTGGCAACCGGGGGCAGCTTCGACAACGGGCTGCCGTTCTCGCTCTCGATGGGTTGCGGTACCTGGGGCCGCAACAGCATCTCGGACAATCTCAATTACCGCCACTTTCTGAACATCACGCGCATCGCGCGCACGATCCCGCCGGTCGAGCCGTCCGAGGACGAGCTCTTCGGCAGGTACCGTTCGAAGCACGGGATCTAGGAAACGGAGCCGGCGCGATGCGACAGACGATTCGACACTACATCGACTGGCGCGCTCGGGAACAGCCGGAAAAGGAGTATCTCATCGCCCCCGAAACCGGGCGGGTGCTGACCTACGGCCGACTGCAGCACGATGCGCGCGTGCTCGGCGGCGTCCTGCGCGCGCAGGGGCTGCAAAAGGGCGACAAGGTCGCGCTGATGCTGCACAACGGCTACCAAACGGCCGACCTGTTCCTCGGCGTGATGTACGCGGGTTTCGTGGTCGCGCCCTTCAACCTGCTGGCACAGCCGCTGCAGCTCGCGTACGTGCTCGAACATTCCGACGCGCGCGCCGTGTTCGTCGCGCCGGAGTACCGCGAGCGGCTGACGGCCGCGGCGGCCGGTCTCGCGCGTCCGCTCGCGGTGCATGTAATCGACATCGACGCCGAGGAGATCTTTCCGGCGGCGGCCCCGGCGCAGGACTTGCCGGAGATCGCGGACGACGACGAGGCGCTGCTCATGTACACCTCCGGGACCACCGGGCGCCCGAAGGGGGCGCTGCTCACCCATGGCAACGTCGTCGCCGGCGGTCGTTTCACGAGCGAAGCGCATGCGCTCGGGCCCGATGACCGCGTGTTGTGTTCGCTGCCGTTGTACCACATCAACGGGCAGATCGTGACCGCGGTCGCGCCGCTGGTGCACGGCGGCAGCGTGGTGATGCCGCACCGCTTCAGCGTCTCGAACTTCTGGGAGCTGCTCGCGCGTCATCGCTGCACCTGGTTTAACGTGGTGCCGACAATCGTCTCGTACCTGCTCCACGAACCCGACCCACGCGTCGCGCGCCGCGAGCTCGCGCTCGAGCGACTGCGCTTCGGGCGCTCGGCCTCCGCGCCGCTGCCGCCCAGCCTGCACCAGGCGTTCGAGCGCCAGTTCGGCTTCGGCATCATCGAAACCATGGGGCTGACCGAGACTGCCGCACCGGTGTTCGCGAATCCGCTCGATCCCTCGAAACGCAAGTACGGCTCGCCCGGCGTGGCTTTCGGGGTCGAGGCCAAGGTCGTGGACCGCGCCGGGCGCGAGCTCGCGCGCGGCGCGGTCGGCGAGATCCTGGTGCGCGGCGACAACGTGATGAAGAGCTACTACAAGGACCCGAAGACCACGGGCGAGACGCTCGAGCCGGACGGCTGGTTGCACACCGGTGACCTCGGCTACCGCGACGCCGACGGCTTTTTTTTCGTCACCGGGCGCCTGAAGGAGCTCATCATCAAGGGCGGCGAGAACATCGCTCCGCGCGAGATCGACGAGGCGCTGTACCGGCACCCCGCGGTGCTCGAGGCCGCCGCGGTGGGTATTCCCGATCCCGCTTACGGCCAGGAGATCATGGCCTGCGTGGTGCTCAAGCCCGGGCAGCCGTGCTCCGAAAACGAGCTGCGCACTTTCTGCCACAAGGAGCTGGGGCGGTACAAGACGCCCAAGATCATCCGCTTCGTCACGTCGATTCCCAAGGGGCCGTCCGGCAAAGTCCAGCGGCTCAAACTGATCGAGACTCAACCCGCAGGAGATTCCCCATGAGCAGACAACCGAAAGAAAATCCTCCCATCGCCACGCCGCTTCCGGGCGGGCGCGTGCGCATGACGCCGAGCGAAGCGCTGGTCGAGACGCTGGTGGCGCACGGCGTCGACACCGTGTTCGGCATCGTCGGTTCCGCCTACATGGACGCCCTCGATATCTTTCCGGCGGCCGGGATCCGCTTCATCTCGGTCGCGCACGAGCAGAACGCCGCGCACATGGCCGACGGCTACGCGCGCGTCACCAACCGCCACGGCGTGTGCATCGCGCAGAACGGCCCGGGCATCACCAACTTCGTCACCGGCGTGGCGGCGGCGTACTGGGCGCATTCGCCGGTGGCGGTGATCACGCCGGAAACCGGCACCCTCACGGTCGGGCTCGGCGGCTTCCAGGAAGCCGACCAGATGCCGATCTTTTCCGCAATCACAAAGTACCAGGTGCACGTGAATCACCCGGCGCGCATCGCCGAGCTCACGAACCGCGCGCTCACAATCGCGATCAACGAGCGCGGGCCGGTGCAGATCAACATCCCGCGCGACTACTTCTACGCCGAGATCGAGGCCGAGATCCCCCCGGTGCAGTACATCGAGCGCGGGCCGGGTGGTCCCGAATCGCTCGACGAGGCGGCGCGGCTGCTGGGCGCGGCCAGGTTCCCGGTCATCCTGGCCGGCGGCGGGGTGATCATGTCCGACGGCGTGGCCGAGGCCCAGCGGCTGGCCGAGTACCTGAGCGCGCCGGTCGTGACCAGTTACCTGCACAACGACGCGTTCCCGGCTTCGCACGAGCTCGCGACCGGCCCGCTCGGATACCAGGGCTCGAAAGCGGCGATGCGGCTGATCGCGAAGGCCGACGTGGTGCTGGCGCTCGGTTCGCGCCTCGGGCCGTTCGGCACGCTCCCGCAGCACGGCCTGGATTACTGGCCGAAGGACGCGAAGATCATCCAGGTCGACGCCGACTCGCGCATGCTCGGGCTGGTCAAAAAAATCGCGGTCGGGATCTGCGGCGACGCCCGACAGGCGGCCGCCACCCTGCTTGAGCGGCTGCAGGCGCTGAGGGGGCCGGCCAAGCGCAACGAGGCGCGCATCGGCGAGATCCGTCAGGTGCGGGAGGAATGGGCCCGGGAACTCGCCGACTGGCCTTCGCCCTCCGAATCCGGACGCATCGGCCCGCGCCGGGCGCTCGCCGCGCTCGCCCGGGCGCTGCCGCGCAACGCGATGGTCTCCACCGACATCGGCAACGTCTGCTCGGTCGCCAACAGCTACCTGCACTTCGAGCAGCCGAAAAGTTTCTTCGCCGCCATGAGTTTCGGCAATTGCGGCTACGCGTTTCCGACCGTCATGGGCGCGAAGGTGGCGCGGCCCGACCGCCCGGCGATCGCCTACGTTGGCGACGGCGCCTGGGGCATGAGCCTGGCCGAGGTGATGACCTGCGTGCGCGAGAACATCCCAGCGATCGCGGTGGTGTTCAATAACCTGCAATGGGGCGCGGAGAAGAAGAACCAGATCGATTACTACGGCAACCGCTTCGTCGGCACCAACCTCGTCAACCCGAGCTTCGCGCAGATCGCGAAGGCGATGGGGGCCGAGGGCATCGAGGTCACGCACGTCGATCAGATCGCCGACGCGCTCGCCGCGGCGGTAAAGTCCAACCGGCCCACCGTGCTCGACGTGCATCTCACGCGCGAGCTGGGAGAACCGTTCCGTCGGGACGCGCTGAAGAAACCGGTGCGGCATCTCGACAAGTACAAGTCCTACGTCTAACCACAACGGAGGTGCGTCATGAAGAGCAATACCAAGCGCAGTCGCTGTTGGATGCCACTGGCCTGTGCCCTGGTGACCCTGTTCGTCGGGTCGGCCGCGTTGGCCCAGGACAAGTATCCGAGCCGTCCGATCGAAACCATCGTGCCATGGGGCCCCGGCGGCGGCGCCGATCAGCTCGCCCGCATGACCGCGAAGATCATCGAGCCGATGCTCAAGACCTCGGTCCCGGTGGTCAACGTGCCGGGCGCCACCGGCGGAACAGGCATGGCCAAACTCCTCGCCGGGCCGGCTGACGGCTACTCCATGGCGGTGTACATCGCCGACTCGAACGCGCTGCTCGCCGGGCCGGCGCCGCGCTGGTCGCTCAAGGACATCGAGCCGCTCGCAGTCATGATCCAGGCGCCGTCGTTCCTCTTCGTGGCCGAGAACAGCCCGTTCAAGAACTGGGCGGATTTCGCCAAAGCCGCGAAGGATAAACCGAACACGCTAAAGGTCGCGACGCTCGGCTTCGGAAGCGTGGACGACATGACGCTCACCTTTCTCGCGTCCAAGGGCATCAAGGTCATCCAGGTGCCGTACTCGAAACCGAGCGAGCGTTACGTTTCGGTGATCGGCGGGCACGTCGATGCGCTGTACGAGCAGGCCGGCGACACGCGCCAGTTCATCACCAGCAAACAGATACGTCCGATCATCGTGTTCGGCAAGGAACGCTATGCGGCGTTCCCGAACGTGCCGTGCTCCTACGAGCTGGGCTATCACATCTCGCTGCCGCAGTTCCGTTCCCTGGTCATCAAGGCGGGAACGCCGGCTGACCACGTCAAGGTGCTGGCCGACGCCTTGGCCAAGGTGGCAGGCACTCCGGAATACAAGCAGTTCCTCTCCGACCAGTACGCGATTCCGGACAGCTTCGTGGGGGTGGACAAGGCCGGCGCCTTCCTCAAACAACAGCTCGAGGACATGAAGGCCGCGATGGCGCAGAAGTAGAAGCGCTCCGCGCGCCGGGACAGTCCATGGTCACTGACAGGCTGAAAGCCATTGTTCCGTACGCCGCCCTGCTGGCGGGCGCGGCGTTTCTGTACCATGAGGCCGGGCGCTTCGCGTATGCCGCGAAGCCCGGGGAGCTTGGTCCGGACGTCTGGCCCAAGGCGATTCTGCTGCTGCTGATCGCGGTGTGTGCCTACGAGATCGGGCGCCGGATGTTGTTCGTCCGGCGCGCGCCCAAATGCGTCGCGGCGACCGAAACCCTGGCGGCGGACGCCGCCGAACCCGTCGCCGCGCCGCCGTCCGCGGGCGACGCGGCGCGCCACCCGTATCGGCTCCTCGCCGGCATCGCCCTGACCGTGCTGTACGTGCTGGCGCTCGACGTCCTGGGATTTTTTCTCGCGACCGCGCTCTACCTCGCGCTGTTCATGGTCGTGGGGCGCTACCGCCGCGCCGGTGTCATCGTCGCCACCAGCGTCGTGGGCAGTCTCGCGTTCGTGTTCGTGTTCATGAAGGTCGTCTACGTTTCGCTGCCGCTGGGAACCGGACCTTTCCAGGCGGTGTCGCTCTGGATCCTGAGTCTTCTGGGCATACACTGAGGGCGCGCCATGTTTGACGTCGTGCATCAACTGGCACTCGGCTTCCATCATCTGCTGTCGGTCGATAATGCCGCCGCGCTGATCGTCGGCCTGATCGTGGGCATGTTGGTGGCGGTGCTCCCCGGGCTCACGCTGGTGATGGGCGTGGTGCTGGCGCTGCCTTTTACTTACGGCATGGGCATCACGCCTTCGATCGTGCTGTTGACCGCCATGTACCTGTCGGGGACGTACGGCGGCGCGTTCACCTCGATCCTGTTCCGCATCCCGGGCGAGCCGCTCGACGTCCCGCTGCTGTGGGACGGCTACACGATGGCGCGCAACGGACGCCCGGCGCAGGCGCTCGGCTGGACGCTGCTGGCTGCGCTCTGGGGCGGCCTCATTACCGCGGTCTCGGCGGTGGCGCTGGCGGTGCCGTTCGCCAAGTTCGCGCTGCGCTTCGACGCGCCCGAATACTTCGCGATCGTTCTGTTCGGGCTGACCGGGGCGGTGGCGCTCGGTAGCGGCTCGGTCACCAATGCCCTGGTCAGCCTGTGCATCGGGCTGCTGCTGGCGACGGTGGGCGTGGACCCCACGTATGGCGCGGACCGGTTCAGCTTCGGCGTGCCGATCCTCACGGACGGCATCGAATACCTGACTGTCATGGTTGGCGCGTATGGCCTCGGCGAGGTGCTGGCGCGCATGGGGCAGGGTTTCGTCACCGCGCCGGTCGACGGCGGCGGAAAGATCGAGACCAGCCTGCCGCGCTGGCGCGAGACCTGGCGCCTCAGGGCCACCGTGGCGCGCAGCTCGGTGATCGGCGTGCTGTGCGGAATCGTGCCCGGCGCCGGCGCCACGGTCGGTTCGTTCATCGCGTACGGCGTCGAAGTGCAACACGGCAAGCGTCGCGCGCAGATGGGGAGCGGCATCCCGGAAGGAATCATCGCGCCGCAGATCGCGTCGACCGCCACGGTGGGCGGCCACATGGTCCCGCTGCTCGCGCTCGGAATTCCGGGAAGCGGCGCGACCGCCGTCATTCTCGGCGCGTTCCTGCTGCACGGGGTGCAGCCGGGACCGCAGATTTTCCAGAACGAAGCCGGCATGGTCTACACGATCTTCGCCTCGATGTTCGCCGCGGTCATCGGGATGTGCCTGCTCGGCTACTTCGCGATCAAGCCGCTGGTCAGGGTGCTGCGCCTTCCCGAGGCGGTCACCTCGGCGTTCGTCGCGCTGTTCTGCTTCGTCGGCGCCTACAGCGCGCGCAACAGCATCACCGACCTGTGGATGATCGTGATTTTCGGCGTCGTCGGCTATCTGTTCGAGAAATACCGCTTCCCGATCGCGCCGATGGTGCTCGGTTGCATCCTCGGTCCGGTGGCCGAGACGTCGTTCATG